>DASPST010000067.1:0-20827 GCA_035623795.1 Terriglobales bacterium | reverse complement strand
GAAATCGCCTGATTACGCCAATTGACTTTTTCTCGGGCGAGCTGGGCACGAGCAGTCGTGTGGATCGCGCCCAGTTCGCCGTGTGCTTTTGCCCTAATTCGTGGGCGCAAGTTTGCGCATAACCTCATCCAGATTGAAGCTTGCTGGCCTTTGTCGGATAGGGTACTCCTTGAAGCTGGACAGCCAGTTCGCCACAATCGCTTGGGCTGGAACTTGGACGAAGACCCGGTGTACCATCCAATCGTTGTAGAAGATTGAGCTAGGGCCTCTTTCAAAGGGGTCAGCACGTAGGTTGTAGAGCATCGGAATTCGCAGCTTGGTGTACTCTGCTTGCCAGACTCCAATACCCTCTGCATATTGCTCAAAGAACGCGATTTTCCAATCCAAGACACGAAGGGCAAACAGGTCGCCGTCATCACTCCAATACAGGAACTCTTTGCGCGGCGAATCCTTCACGTCGCCTTTGAAGAATGGCATCAGATTGTAGCCGTCAAGATGAACATGAAAGGACTGTGCCCCAAGCGTGCAGTTTTTCATGCACTGGTCCACGATGTCAGGGTTGCCTCCGGCTGCCGCAAAGGTAGGCAACAGGTCTTCGTGAGCGAAGAACTGGTTGTAGGTGGTGCCGGGCTTTATGATACCGGGCCAACGGATGAGCGTCGGCACACGGTAGCCGCCTTCAAAGTTTGTCGCTTTTTCGCCCCGATACGGTGTGCTGCCGCCATCCGGCCAGCTCATCACTTCTGCACCATTGTCGGACGTGTAGACCACGATGGTGTTGTCGCTGATTCCAAGGTCATCCAGTTTCTTCAATAATTCGCCGACGTGTCCGTCGTGCTCCACCATGCCATCTGCCTCAAGTCCCAGACCCGTCTTGCCCACGGACTCTGGCTTTAGGTGCGTGAAGACGTGCATGCGGGTTGAGTTCACATAGCAGAAGAATGGCTTGCCAGCTTTTGCCTGCTTGTCCATCCAGCTAAGTGCCGCATCTGTAAACTCATCGTCTACAGTCTCCATCCGCTTCACAGTGAGTGGCCCGGTGTTCTCTATTCGCTGCCTCCCTACTTTTCCGTACGACGGATCGACCGTGGTGTCGTCCTTGTCCGTGGCCCAACAATGCAGTACGCCGCGTGGACCGAACTTTGCGCGGAATCTGGGGTCCTTGGGATAGTCGGGGTTTTCTGGTTCTTCTTCGGCATTCAGGTGATAGAGGTTTCCGAAGAACTCATCGAAGCCATGGACGCAAGGTAGAAACTCATTGCGGTCGCCAAGGTGATTCTTGCCGAACTGCCCTGTTGCATATCCCAACGACTTCATAACATCCGCGACGCTGGGGTCCTTCGCGGTCAGTCCGATGTCTGCACCCGGAAGACCAACCTTCGTCAGCCCAGTACGAATGGGCGATTGGCCCGTGATGAACGCAGCGCGTCCCGCCGTGCAACTTTGCTGCCCGTACCAACTCAGGAACAAGCCACCTTCTTTTCCGATGCGGTCGATGTTTGGAGTCTGATAACCCATGTCGCCACGGTTGTATATGCTGGCGTTATACCACCCGATGTCGTCGCCCATAATGACGAGGATGTTGGGTTTCTTCGTTTCTGCGGTTGCGCGGGATGGCAGCGCGATGGCTGAGAGAGCCACTACTACGCAGACGGCCGCGAGGCGAACGAAACAGCAAGCCGTTCGATCTGTGGTAACTCCGTTCCTCCAAAACATTGTGGAATCTCCTTGAGAATTGGCTGAAGTTGAGTTTTGAGCGGCTTAACGGCGCAAGACGTCTTGGGCCCGGCAGGAACTCTACGCTTGCTTGGTCAAGAAGCGCAATCGGGTGGCGGCTGTCACTAGGCACTCAAATCAATGCCCACGCGGGGAGTGTGAGAGAAACTGAGTCGCTCCTGCTCCGTAGTTGGCGAGAAATCGCCATTACGCTCACAACCAAACGGTTATGAGGGTAATCACTTCTAGGCCACAATCGAACCGTGCCTAAGCGACTGAATGCAACAGTTACTTCTGGAAGTCGTCAGTCAAGCAGGATTAGTGCAGTGCCGCCCACGGTCACTCTGACCGATAGCCAGGATGTACCCCAGGAGTGAGTCCCTGTTGATCTGCAATACGTTGCAGCAAAGTGGCGAGTTGCCGCTGTTCCTGGGCTGAGATAGCGGCGAGTAGTGCCTGCGAATGTTCTCGGGAAATCTGGCCTATCGCCCCTAACGTCGAATGCCCCTTTTGAGTGACATGCAAAGCATAGCGGCGTCGGTCGCCCGGATCTTCTCGCCGTTCAATCAGTCCTCTCTCTTCCATTTCATCGACAAGGACGACCAATCGGCTTGGAACCATCCCGAGCCTGGCGGCGAGCGTCTGCTGGGTAATGGCTGGCGTCGAGTTGAGTATTCGCAAGATGCCGGCATGCTGCGGCGCGAGGCCGACCTTCCGAAGTCGCTGGGCAAACTGCGACGCCGCGTGGGCCCCCACCTGAGCAATGAGAAAGGAAGGTGAGCCTTGTCCAAGGGAACAAGATTTGCGTTCGTGTCGCACTTTTGCCATGTGCAATATTACATGCTAGAATCGTTCTTCTATAGAATGATTACCTATATGAACAATTGCGATCACCTTCCCAAATTGCTTCGCAACCTGATGAATACGGGGAGACCATGAACAATCAACCACATGCCACTTCAGCCAACCTTCGGCACGCCGGGCCGCATCTCGGCACGCTGGCAATCGTCTACACAGTTCTTTTTAACGCAGGCCTTTGTGCGGTCAGCGCCTTCGGTATTCCCTTCGGGGTTAAACAGCCATACTGGCCGGGGCCCTGGGAACCGCCCAGTGTGATCGTGCCGTATTTTCAGACGCACTCCACTGCCGCGTTGATCTGCACCTTTCTCCAATTCGGCGCCTTGATCCCTCTCGGAATCTTCGCGGCCTCGGTTGTTAGCCGTCTGCGGTTCCTAGGCATCGATGCTGCAGGGCCGAACATCGCGCTCTTCGGTGGATTCATGACAGTATTTAACGGCGCAGCCGCCGGATTCATCGTGTGGGTGATGATCCACCAAGGTGTCACGCAGGATGCGATGCTCACTACGGCTCTGTACTACCTTTCATATGCTTTTGGTGGGCCCGGTTTTTCGGTCCCAATGGGTCTGTTAATGGCAGGTGTGTGCGTTCCTGCAGCTCTTCAGAAGCTCCTGCCAAAGTGGGTCGTGGCATTGGGTCTACTGCTGGCAGTTGCCGGTGAGCTGAGTTGGCTCAATCTGGTTTTCCCGAAGGCTCTTTTCCTCATCCCGCTTGTAAGATTTCCTGGCTTTATCTGGCTGATCACGACCGGTTTCCTGCTGCCGAGAACGGTTTCCAACCGATTGCGCCGGATGGAGGTGCCAGCATGAAAACTGTAGCCGGAGTGCTGATGATCGCGAATGCTTTGCTTTTTTTCTTTGGCAGCGTTCAACACGCAGGTGTTGTGATCGGCCCATTCCGTGAACCGCTGATCATCCCGGCCACCATTGTGGAGAGTCTGTGTGGGCTTTGCTTACTGGGGGGTGCGATTTCGCTTTTTCATAGTACGAGAGGACGCACAGCGCTCATCGCCAACTTTATTGCATTAGGCGGGGTATTGCTGGGGATGGTCGCTTTAGCTCTCGGTGCTGGTCCTCGGACAGCGAGCAATGACCTGTATCATCGCATCATGCTGACCCTAATCGGTGCCGCGGTTGTTATTTTGCTCTTCGGCCGACAACGATTTACTCAGCACTGATATCACCTGCGTCTGGGCCATGGCTGCCAGTGGTGGGCCTGTAGCATCAATTAGCTTCCGAGCAAGAGCTTCATCGAGACGCGACTCTTCTGCAAAGCTCCCGCCGGTGGACCAAGACTCCGACTCTTTCCACGGAGTTCCATCAGCACGAACTCGGATAGCTTCCCGGAAGCGGCCCGATATCATGTTGTCAATCAGTGACCTCAAACGTTCGGTTTCGCTGTGCGCGGTTTCGTCACAGGCGTTACATCCGCACGTCGGAAAAGCAACTGCGCACCAGTGACCGAAACGCATGCGCAGCCCCGGAAAGGCTGAGAAAGCAACGATGACGGGAGCGGCCCCAACGTCCCGCGGCAAGAGAGCTACGCTCGGACGCGCCAGTTTACAGTCCTCCTCCAACTCGGGATCGAGACCGTATGCCTCCCTGCGCTCGGCGTCGAACTCCAGTTCCAAGTCATCGAGTAACTCTGTTGCAGTGTCATGCAAGGACACGAATCGCTCCTGGTTTGTGACCCGCGAGTAAGCTTCGAGAGGGGGGCCCGCAGCCTCCTATCGGTGTCCGTTCATCGATTTCATTATATGGCCAAGCGGAAGCTGGTTCTGCGAGACGGGTTCCAACTTTGCGACGGTCGTAACATCTCCGTAGCGCGAATTGACCCGTCGACAGGGATTTGAGAACTGGCGAACGAATAGCGCAAGCTTGTGACATCGTTCTCAACAGTTACACTTCGGAGACCGAAAAGGCGTAAAATCCTGCTTGTTGGGAGGCCGTAGCCATGAAATTCCGAATTGCTATGTGGGCGGGTGTGGGCTTTCTGGTTGCGGTCGGATGGGCGCTGTATTCCTTCTCTGCTTTCCCAAGTCCGATCACTCCCGCCGAACCGATTGTGTGGAATCTCGCCCTTTTGACTCAGCCAATCGTGCTCGCCGGTTTTCGTTTCCACTTCGGCATTGGTGTCTATTGGGTCATTCTTGCGAATACCATTGCGTATGGATGGATCGGTCTGATCGCGGAAACAGTGCGGCAGAAGCTACGCCACGCACATTAAAAGGGCAGTTTCTGGCCTGTAGACGCGGCGTGGATCAGCCACGTCGACCCGCCACAAATTTCACTTGGCTGGGCCAAGTGTCGAAATATCTCTATTACGCTCATTGACCTGCTGAGTCCACGCAACCCACGTTGCAACCCACAAGAAACTCGCCATGCACGTACTTGGAAGGACTTACGCAGCCGTCCGTGACCTGCAAGTTGTTGATCGTTCAGGATAGCCACAGACTGAAAAGGCTGCGATCTACCATTTTTGTTCATTGCCATACGACCGTTCAACGGCACTTCCCTGCTCAACTTCGACGGCTTTACCCCAGCCAGTGGGAAGAACTGTCCTGCCTTTCTTCTATCTGAGGCCATGATTTGTTGAACTCTTAGCCATATTCGAATCAGTACGCCTTGATGGCTTTCGTCGGCAGAGACGCCCCTTCGATTTTCCCCGTGCCCCCGTTTGCGGCTTGCAGGCGGGCTCGAAATCAGGTCCGGCGCCACTGCCGTTGCCGTTCGAACCGTTCTCAAGTTCAGTCACAGCCCTATCCCGCTCCAACCCTTTGATTTGCTCCTCCAGATCCGCGACCTCCAACGGGCGCCGGCATGACGCAAGCAAGGTGGTGATTTATGAGGCGTTTCGTCGAGGCAAACTGGAATCTGCGAACGGACGGTTCACGAATTGCATGTGAGCTAAACCGACCATCCGTAGTCCTGCACATCTCCGTTGCTTCAGTTGAACATTGTGCTCAGAGCAAGACCTGCCGAGTACGTTAACCTACTGTTGCACGATGAGGATTCTGGGTTTGGACGCCGGAGTATTGAAGAATAGGAGCTTGGTCGGCGAAATAATGTAAGCCACGGTATTGCCGTTATTGTTAAGTGTGCCTCGCCCAGGCGGAACAGAAGTGGACGAGAATGAGTACTGGGTAACCGGCAGCGGGAGATTGGGTGAGAGGCCGGTGGGTGTGGCATCGTCTTCAGTGGCTTGGTCGTTGCCAATGCCGTCAAAGTTGATGGAGCCCACGGCTGTCAGGCGGGTCCCGGCGGCGGTGCCTTCGGTACCGTAGGAATAGTTCCCGGAGAGCGACGTAATACTGAAGGGACCCCCGCTTTGCGGCTCCAGTCGCCCGAGGTCGGCGTTCGGGTTGGTGCCGATGAAGAACGCCGCATTGGGACCGATCAGATACCACACAGGACTGTGGTTCAAGCCGGAGGTAGTCGTGCGGCCATTGGCGGAAACCGTGTAGGTCATTGCTGAGGTCTGAAGAGGGACGTAGACTCCGGCGTCGTTCTGGTCTATATGGAGAGTGGCATTGCCCAGCCCGTCAGGGCTGACCAAGCCAAGGCCAACAGTGGGTCCTGAGCTTGTATTGTCGTAGCCCATGGAGAAGAACACCGCGGCAGCATTCAGGGAGGCGTCGGTAAAGCTGGCGAGAGTTTGCAGATCGAACTCACCGCTCTGCAAGGGGTGGGAAGCATTCAGAGCGTCAATTGACAAGGCCACGAACCTTGCGGAAGAAATCATGTACAGAGCATAGTTTGACCCGCCCCCGATGCTCAGCGTGAGTGTTCCCCGTCCGCTGGAGGCGACGCTGTAGATGCCCGTGACTCCCAAGACATCGGAGCTGAGTGTGCCGGCGTCGTTGGAGTCCATGTTTCCGCTGCTTAAATTGCCCGCATTGGCATTGATCACTCCGGCGCTGACCATGCGGTTGAGCGCCGAGTCTGGCCCTGCGAGGGCGAAGGCGTAGTTTCCTTGCAGTGAAGTGCTGGAGAAGGAAGATGAGTTCTGCCGTGCCAAAAAGCCTTCGGCGCGGGTTCCGTTGCCGGTGGCATCGTCAAACTCAATCATCCACCCGGTATCCGCCACCCCCGCCGAAACGGACCCTAAAGCAAAGCGGTAGATGTTGACCGTGTTTTGTGAATTCACGATGCCGAGACAGCCCCGCTGATCCGAACCCACCGTATACAGACTCGCGGTGCCATTGATGGTCAGGCCGGTTTGCGGGCCGGCGTCGTTGCCATTGCTGTCCTCAAGGCCTGCGGTGATATTCCCCTTTCCATCTGCTGTGAGGCTGCCGACGAGTGCCACAACCCCGGGTTTGCCGCCGCCCTGCATCAGGAAGGCATACTGGCCACTTAGCGCTCCTTCGTTACCGGACGGGCATGCGATAGAAAGAGAATGCGTGACGTTGATGGTGACAGAAGCGGATTTCGAGGGGTCGGCGACGGCGGTGGCCGTCACGGTGACGCTAATGGCTGACGGAGCGAAATCGGGGGCAGAGTAGGTCGTCGATGCGGAGTTGCTGTTCACCAGAATCCCGCAATTGTTAGGACAGCTGGCCCCGGAGAGGGACCACGTAACGGCCGGGTTACCGCCGGCGTGCATCACGGTCGACGAAACTGCGGTCGAATCGCCAGCCTGGAGCGTCGTTTTGCTAGCGCTCGCGCTGATCGTGAGCCCAGGGCCTCCCACCAGAGAGTTGCAACCGATCAGGGTGAGAGCAACAACGAGCAGCAGAAGGCAGAAGCCAACCAGCCTGACGGACCGGGTCATAGACCCTCCCGATGGATGTTTTCGGCGGCGTTTGTTCCAGGAACCGAGGCCCTTGCTCGGAACGGAGGACACTCATCCGCAGTTTCGGCAGATTCTGTTAGTGAAGGCGCCAAAAACACAAGCAAGTCGGGGTAAAGTTACGGTAAACTCAAGCCTGCGCGAGGGCCTTCCGTACCTTCTAGGCGCAGTGTAGCCATGGCGCTCCAAGAGCGAGCCGGACCGTTCACACGCCTGTCAGAAGCGATTGAGCCGCCAGCAGAATCGGCTGTGCGTTTGGAGTTGGAGAAGATTCTTGCCAGCCCGCTGTTTCGCGACGCAGAAGGACTGAAACGATTTCTGCGTTACACCGTCGAGCAGACGCTGCTTGGGCAAGGGAAGCAGCTCAAAGAGTATCGGCTTGGCCTGGAAGTGTTCGACCGGGACGCCTCCTTTGACCCGCGCATGGACCCGGTTGTACGCATGGCCGCCAGACGCCTGCGCAGCAAACTCAAAGAGTATTACGCAGGTGAGGGCAAGGCCGATCCGGTGCAGATTGAAGTGCCCAAGGGCGGCTACGCGGTCGTTTATTCTCCTCATCCTTTAAGACCACCTGCGTTGGAGGAGTCTGAGCAGGTCGACCCCGTGCCACGCCTGTCCCGTGGCATGGCTCCTCGTAAGTTCGCTGCAATGGCCCTGTTTGCGGGAGTCTCGGCGCTTGCGCTAGCGATCGTATGGTGGAACGCCGGTTCGCGGCGGCGAGTCACCAGCGCCTCCCAAGTTTCTTCCGTCGCCGTTCTCCCGTTTCTAAACCTTACTGGTGACCCCAACGATGAGTACCTGAGCGACGGGATCACGGACGATCTTACCGGTGGCCTGGCCAAGCTAGAGGGTCTGCGCGTAGTCGCTCGCACGTCGGCATTTAAGTTCAAGGGGAAGGCTGACGATGTCCGGGCCATCGGTAAGCAGTTGGGTGTCATTTCTGTCTTGGAGGGCAGCATCCAGCGCAGCGGCAGTCGTCTTCGCGTTACGACCCAATTGATTCGGACTGGAGATGGCTACCATATCTGGGCGGAGACTTACGATCGTGACGCGCACGACGCGTTTGCCGTTGAGGATGAAGTGACACGCTCGGTGGGTAGTGCACTGCGAATCGAAATGAGCCACATCGAGCAGACTCCCGCAAAACGCCACCTTGTTGATCCCGAGGCCCGCGATCTTTACCTTCGTGGGCGCTTTTGGTGGAATCGCCGAACTCCACCCACTACATGGAAAAGCATTGAATACTTCAACCAGGCCCTGGAAAAGGATCCGCTCTTTGCGCAAGCCTATCTGGGTCTGGCAGACGCGTACTTTGTATTAGGAACCAACGATCAGGCTCTCCCCGCCGATGTCTTTCCCAAGGCGCGAGCCGCGGCACGTCAAGCGCTGCAGATCGAGGATGAGCTTGGAGAAGCGCATGCCACTTTGGCGGCGGTGACGTACTTTTACGACTGGAAACGCGAGGAAGCGGAGTGGGAGTTTCGACGCGCGATCGCATTGAACCCAAATCACGCCTCTGCCCACCAGTGGTATGGACTCCTTCTGATGACGAGCCGGCGCTTTTCGGAAGCAACCACGGAATTCCAGCGTGCCCAGGACCTTGACCCCCTTTCGCTCATCATCTCCCTCGATCTTGGCCAGGTTGACTATTACTCGAGCAACTCTGACGAAGCGATGGCGCAAGCGCGGAAGGCCCTAACGTACGATCCGAACTTTTCTGCGGCTCACGATTTGCTGGGTATGGCCTATCTGCAGAAAGGGTTTCCCAAGATGGCTTTGCCGGAATTTGAGAAATATGCTGCACTCTCAGGGCACGATCCAGATGCTCTCATGCGGCTGGGGCAAACCTATGCTGCCATCGGCGACCGGCATCGGGCACTGGAAATTATTCGCGCGATGGAAAATCCGACAAAAGGAAGTTACTCTTCAGCCTATGAAATTGCCGTGATCTACGCGGCGCTCGGCGAGCACGGCCAAACTCTGGAACTGCTCCGCCATAGTCTGGATCAGCACTCCAGTTCGTGTCTCCTCATCGGCGTTGACCCTGCATTTGCCGAATTGCAGTCTGACTCACATTTCCAGGCACTGCTCAACCGCGTGGGGTTGCCCTGAGCTAAGTGGCCTATCAGTCTTCAATGTGCGAACTGTCGGGAAACTGGAACTAACTTTCTCCCTCGGTCCTCACTGCCTTCCTCGAGGTTGCTGGATCAACTAGTTCAGAGCATCCACTATTACGCTAAGTTCTCTGCCTCGCGTCTTCGAGCTCGACAGGGTCATAGCGGGCTGCCGGAACGGAAAGCTTCAACACGTCGCGATCGCCCGACAGAAGGCCGACGACCGTGGGATCGAGGTGGAGTTCGCTGCGGCTGACGCGTTCCCGCTGGAGCGTTTGGGGCGCATGTTTGAGACGGTGCTGGACTGCGCGCCACCTTCGACGCCGACGAGCGAACGCGAGACGTGGCGAGTCTAGCGTCGGTGACCGAACACGATGGAACTCTGTATGTGTTGTGCTTCAGTGGCGATGGTCCCGATACTGGCCCGCACCCCATCACTCAGCAAGAGCTGAGAGCGGCGTTCCGCCCCCGCAATGGATGGAATGTCTCCGCCATCGAACCGGACCGGATTCAGACGAGATACCACGAGAACGACGCACCGGCCTGGTCGCGACAATCAAACGGCTCTAGTGCTGGGGGACTGATCGGGGACCCCTCCCGCAGTCTCCGCACTGGGCTGTTGCTAGCTGGGAGCAGGCATAGTCCTGGGTATCCTGCAGGCTGCGGACTTCCATAACTTCACAGCGGTCCACCGCGAGAGGATACACCGCAATGGGTCAGACGGGGATCTCTCTCCGCAGAACATACCGGAAAGAAAAAGGCCATGGAGGACATTCTTTTATCATGACAAGATTCGCACCATGCCCGGCTACTACACTGAGAAGCTCGCGGCCGAACGCCTCCGCGCTTGCTATGATCTCGCTCCGCCCCAGACAAGGATGTACCTCGAGGCCGAAATCGAGTTCGTCCTTACAAGGACGAGGCCCTCAATAGTCGCCCTGGAGCTGGGTTGTGGCTATGGCAGAGTTCTTGAGCGGCTTCTTCCTGCCGTGCACGTTGTGTTCGGAATCGACACGTCGCTACCGAGCCTCCGTATGGCGTTGGAAATGATGGGACGCAAACCATCCCTCCGCCTCGCCTGCATGGACGCGATTTACATGGGCTTTCGTGACCGGGTCTTTGATTTGACCCTCTGCGTTCAGAATGGCATCTGCGCCTTCGCGGTTGATCAACAACACCTTTTCAGGGAGGCGCTTCGTGTGACCCGATCGGGAGGCCTGGTGCTGTTTTCGAGCTACTCGGCTCAGTTCTGGGAGCATCGACTGCAATGGTTTGAAATTCAGTCCGCACACCACCTGATCGGTGAGATTGATTACCAAGCCACAGGTAACGGAGTGATCGTCTGCAAGGACGGTTTTCGTGCCACGACGGCGGATAGGACGACGTTTGAGAAGCTTGCCACTGGCTTGGGAGTCACACCCCGCATTACCGAAGTAGACGGTTCCAGCCTGTTCTGTGAGATCGTTGTTCCTTAAGCGCTATTACGCCAAGGATAGTTGTGGAAACATCTTCGTCTGGCGTAGCCGATGGCGTAGGCATCTGATTCCAACGGCCTGTTACCAACGGCTCTTCTTCGGCTTGCGTCCAGTCAATTTTTCGGGGAATCTGAAACGGTGACTGCGGGGCAGATGTGGCTACGCTACGTTCCCGGTTTGGCGGCTGGTATCGGCTGTGCAGCGATAGTCGCGACGTCACCACCCCCACGTCGAATCACCTGCACTGTATTGGCTACGCTCTTCGGTCTGGTGTGCATGGAAGCGGAATACTGGATTGCTGCCGGTTTCCCTACCTCAGAGATCCCCTTCTTTGTCGGAGCAGTTGCGATTACGCTGGCAGCGCTTGCGATCGGTCCTGTCGGAACGCTGACTCTGGGGTTGACCGGCCTGCTCTTCTTTGCTTACGTCAACCTCCGTTACGGTGCTCCGTACATCATGGACTATACGATGCCTGTGCTTTACGCGCTGTTGATCGCATTTTCGCGACGCGCCTTGAACTGGCTCCGACCCGGTGTCCTTGATGTGGGATGGCCCGAGACGATCAGTGTGGTCGTACTTCAAGTCTTGGCCGCATGGCGGACAACTGACCTTGGCAAGTGGGGATGGATCGCGGGAACTCATTGGCACTAGGGAAACGCCATAACACGCATCGTGGGGCAATTTACGCTATGGCCTGATTACGCCAACTACTCTAGCGTGGGCTACGGAGGAAGCCCCATTCGGCCTAGCAAGTCTTGAAAGCGCGGATCGAAGCGGAGAGTATCCATCCTGAGATCGGACTTGAGGAAATACGACAAGTCTGTGGACCGCTCGTCGTAAGCTTTTGCGAGGAATTCGAAGGCTTTGTCTTTATTGCCCAGGCCAGCATAGATCGTGGCGATCATGTACGGGGAAACATAACTGGTTTTCGATTGCTCAAGCAAATTCCGTAGTGTCTTGGCCGCTTCAGCTCGATTGCCAGTACGCGCATAAGCGTATGCCAGGGCAGCCACAGGATCGCTGTCGTTGCCCGAGTACTCCACCGCTTTTTGATATTCGGGGATGGCGAGCAGTGTTTGTCCTGAGCCCTGATACGCAACACCAAGCAGGTTGTGGCCCAACCAGTGTCCGGGATTCGAAGGCACATACTGCCGCATTGCTTCGAGCATGGGCCCATAGTCGCGCAACTGGTAGTAAATGAGTCCAGGGTGGGCTCCCGCCTCCAACCGCAAGGGGTCGAGCTGACGGACTATCTCCCGCTCTGCGAAAGCCTCGGTCCGACGGCCTCTCCACGCAAGATACGTCGTGTGATTCATACGGACGTGCACAGAGTTCGGGCTCAACTCGATGGCTCGTTGAAAGTTCCGCTCGGCCGCCTGCACGTCCCAGTCGTACCGCCAGTTGGTAAATGCAAGAACACCATAGGCCTCCCCGAGGTTCTCATCGATTTCGAGAGCTTTGGTGACGAACTCTTTCGTGCGTTTTGCCGCCTCGCCCGGCGCCAGTCTGCGAGTTTGCATGTAGTTCAGATAGCAATTCGCCAGGCCGAAATACGCCAGAGCAAAATTGGGGTCTTTCTGCAGCGCCCGTTCGTAATAAGCCTGTTCTTTCGCCATGGCCTCAAAGGTGAATTTCGGGTTCTCAAGCTGGCCTCGGAGGTAGTCCAAATAGGCGTCGGGATTGACCCGCCGTGCCCTGCTGAACTGCTGCTGCGCTTGCGGGGTTAAAGTCAGCCGGATCTGCTGCGCGACTGCCCGGGCGATGTCGGTTTGCATCACCAGAATGTCCCGGCTGTCCCGCTCGTAACTCTCGGCCCAGAGATGTGTCTGGTCCTTCACCCTGATGAGCTGGGCAGTAATGCGGGTTCGGCTTTCCTCTCGGAGCACGCTCCCTTCCAGGATGTAGTCCACTCCCAGTTCACGCCCGATTTCGCCGGCTTTCTTGGCCGAATTTTTGTATTTCATCGCTGACGTAGCTGCGATCACGCCCAGGTGCTGCGCATCCACGCGTCCGAGCCAATTGATCAGCTCTTCAGTTACGCTGTCACTGAAGAATTCCTGCCTGGGTTCACGGCTGGTGTTTTCAAATGGCAAAACGGCAAGCGTGATCCTTTTCTCAGGCACATCGGTTCGGTGCTTCGGGCGCCACACCAGAAACGACATCAGCGCAATCAACAATGAGGCCAAGCCGGCAATCACGAGGTACGGCAGGACTGCGGCTGGTGCCCGGAGTGCAAAGGCTCTCTTCGTTGCCCCTTCAACCGGAGCCATAAAGCGGTAGCCGTGCCGAGGCAGGGTTTCAATGTAGCGAGGGTTCTCCGCAGAGTCGCCCAACACCTCGCGCAGGCGCTTCACGGCGGCGTTCAATCCGTGCTCGAAATCCCCGAAGGTCTCCGCACCCCACAGTCGCTGCTGTAGTTCGTCGCGGGTCACGACTTCCCCCGGGCGTTCCAGCAACGCCGTGAGCACTTGAAACGGTTGTTCCGCTAGCTGCGTGGTGGTGCCGTTGCGGTGCAATTCGGCCGAGCGCAGGTCCAACGCAAAGGGTCCGAAGCGGACGATCTGGAGAGTTGACGGCATTGCCGCCTCAAGGGTCAACCTCGTTCAACCGTCATCTATGTAAATTGTAATGCGGAAGACGCGCACCGCCCCCACTCATCGCGCTTGCCAGATTCCATGAGGCCAAAATTGGCACTGCCGTTGCCGGGCCGCAACCCATCGTCTTCCAATGCGTTAGCGCCGTCACCGCATTCTCACCTCGTTTGCATGCTGTTTCCATTCGCTTTGCATTGAGCTCTCCAAGCGTGCGCGCCATCGTGAACCGTGCCCGCAGCCCTTGCAAAGCACGACGAGCCTCGCGGGTGGAGGAGGTCGTATGAAACCGCAGACTATCGTCACATTGTTATTCCTCTTCGTTTTGGGGATCTCGGCCACATTCTTTGCCCAGACCCAGATAACCCGAATCCTCGATGTCACGGTACCGTTTGATTTTGTTGTGGGAAGCCAGCATCTGGCCGCCGGACCTTATCAAATTTTCCACATTGGGAGTCAATTGATCCTGCTCCAAAGCAAAGACGGGAAGTCGATCGCGATCGCGCCGGTCATGGTCTCTTCGACCCGCCCCGGGAAGTCATACTCCAAGCTGGTCTTCAACCGGTATGGCGACATCTACATTCTCTCCCAAGTATGGACCGACGATGATATGCAGATGCATCAATGCTACCGCTCGGCTGAGGAGAAAGTGCTCGCTACCCGCATGGGCAAGTCCGCGACACAAACCATTTCCGTGAACCGCTAAACCTGGCACGAGAAACGCTTAGCATTTCTGAGGATTGGTAGCGTGGGGGCGAACTGAAAGACAGCCCCACGCTCTGATCCGTGAAGCTGACGGGGAGGGCGCTGTGGGTGACACGGGCGAACAGAAGGCGGCTTACGTCAATCAATGAGCAGAGATGCTACTCGCTCGGCGAGGAGTCAGGAATGACATGCGAACTCCACCTTCCGATTGAGTCCCCTTCCCCAGCCATCCCTGTAGAAGCTTTCCTCCTGCTGGAAAAAACCTCATGCTCGCACTCCGAAACTCGGCCACGGGTCCTCCCATCCTCACCCCGAAACCGCCAATGGCTGATATGTCATGTCGCCATTTCATGTGATGGCGCTCCCTTTATGTCACTTGAAACGCACACAATTTCACCAAAACGGCAAGATACTGCAAGATACTGTTGGCGCTTGTTATTGATCATCTGGCAAAACGTACTTTTCTGAACCGCTGCCGGATTGCGGCATTTGAATTGCTCGTTGCCGTGGAGAGAGTGATTATGATCATCCTTTCAACTGTTATCCTCATCTCCTTCCACGGGATAAGGTTGCCGAGTGAAGAGGCACGCTGCTCAGTGATCGCATCAGGCATCCGTTGGCTTTGCTCCGTACCTTCAGGCAGGTCAACTCGGGAACATCGGCCGGTGCAAAAAAGTACGTTTTTACATGATCGCCAACAGCGCTTGACATGCAAATAGAGTTCAGGTGAAAATCGCTCGTAAGTCCTCCCCGCAAGAAACTCCCCTGCCTGTTTGTGGTTTGTTCCCAGGTAATGCGACTAGGGCCAGCAAGTACGCGCGGTGTGAATAACAAGTTATCCCGTACTACTTCCAAGCGCTCCCCGCACACGTATCCCCCCACTAGTCGATACAACCTGAAACCGCGCCGCGGTTGAAGTGCCTCTGCTGTCGACGGGCGCTTCAATTCAGAGCGTGGTTCATGAACCTAGGACCTGTCCACCTATCCCAACCAGGAATTGGGACAGATAGGGCGAAGCTATGAATAGCGATGAAGGCGTTCAAGAGTCGGCGCTGCCCTTCCGTCTCTTCTCCTCCCCCGAAGCCAGCCGTAGTTCCCCCGCCAAGACTAAGTATGCATTGTTAGCCGCACACCGGCTGACTTCCCAGAACGTCATCATTGAGGAGTGAGGTCCCTATGAAACCGCGGTTGCGTCCTTCTTCGATTCCAACTCGCATGATTGTCGTTTTCTTCTTCTGGCTGCTGGCTGTCGCAGGCGTAGCCCAAGCCCAGGTGATCCTCCCCATTACCATCTCGCCTGCCTCGCGGGCGTTTGGTTCGGTCGCCGAGGGGACGGCCACCGCGGCGAAGACTTTTACGGTGACAAATCATCAGACGGTATCCGCGAGTGTCCAGGTTTCGACCAGTGCCCCATTTGCGGAAACCGACAATTGTGCTTCCGTGCCCGCAGGCGGCACCTGCACCATCAGTGTGACCTTTACGCCTACTACGACGGGCCAAGTCATTGCCCCCCTTACCCTCACCTACTCGGGTGTGGGCAGCCCGCAGTCGGTCACAGTCCAGGGAACCGGCGTTCTTCCGATTACCATCTCACCGACTTCGCGCGCCTTCGGTCAGGTCGATGTGGGCACGACCAGCGCCGCAAAGACTTTCACCGTAACAAATCATCAGACGGTATCCGCGAGTGTCCAGGTTTCGACCAGTGCCCCATTTGCAGAGACCGACAATTGTACTTCTGTGGCCGCAGGCGGCACCTGCACCATCAGTGTGAGCTTTACGCCTACTACGACAGGCCAAGTCACTGATCCCCTTACCGTCGCCTACTCAGGTGTGGGCAGCCCGCAGTCGGTCAGTGTCCAGGGAACGGGGATCGCACCGCTGCTGATCCAGCCAGCATCCGTTACATTCCCAGCGCTACGAAACGTTGGTACATCGAGTGCGCCGCACAACGTCACGTTAACTAACCGAAGCACCGCTCCGCTCACAATCGACAGCATAACGATCAGTCCGACGGCTTATGCTATTACGGCAAACACTTGCACCAGTCCCTTGGCGCCGGCCGGCCAAGCAGGCGCTTCTTGCACTGTGACCGTCGTCTTCACCCCCACCGTGGCCGGCACTACGCCAGGAACTCTCTCCATCACCTACGGCGACAGCCACACACTAGTAGCTGCTGCGCTGACGGGCAGCGCACAAGTAAACAATCTCGTCTCCATTGCGATTACCGCGCCCAATGCGTCACTTGCGGCTGGCTTAAGCGAGCAACTCACCGCGACGGGCACTTACGCCGGCGGAACAACCGGGAACGTAACGGCTACGGCTGTCTGGAATTCATTGAACCCGGCGGTAGCGACGGTGGGAAGCAATACCGGAATCGTAACCGGTGTAAGCCAAGGTTCCGCTACGATTACGGCGACAGTCACTCCCACAACGGCCGGGCAGTCACCGGTTTCAGGGACGGCTAGCATTACCATCACTCCGAAAATCATACAGTCTGTGACGGTCTCAGCGCCTTCCGCTTCTATCTATCCTTTAGGGACCGATCAGTTCACTGCCACTGCACACTACAGTGACGGAACTACCGCCGCGCTGCCATCGGGCGGGGTGGCGGCCACGTTTGCCTCGAGCAATCCGGGCGTGGCTACCATTAACAGCGCGACTGGCCTGGCTACGGGTGTACTTTTTTCAGCCGCGAATGTTCCAGTACCGACAAATACGACAAATATCACGGCGACAGTTCCCGGTGTGCCCACTTCTTTACCGTTTGCGTTGACCGTGGCAGGGGTACAGTCGGTTGCAGTCACGCCTGCCGCCCCGACCTTCCCTCTGGGGCTGGCGAATGCATCTCTGCCTTTCGGACCGACCAACAACACTGTCCAATTTACGGCTACTGCCACTTACACCGATAACACCACCGTCAACGTAACGTCCACGGCGACCTGGCAGTCCTCCGCCACCACGGTGGCAATCATCAGTGCTGGGGGTACAGCCACGGTTACACAGCCGGCGGGGAGTCTAACGACGAACAGTGTCTCGACCACGATCTCCGCCACTTACGGTGCCTCAGGCTCCACAACTCTGACGGTCCAGCCTCCGATTTACGAGGGGGGCTTTGCTGTCTGCCTCGGAGTGTACCCGTCCACAACCTGTGGGACCAGCACAACATCGGTCGGAGTAACATTGGGTCTCACAGCAACGCAGCCGTTCTCCGCCGTTGGGACCTTCAGCGACGGCAGCACCCAGAACCTTACGAACCTGGCAACCTGGATCTCGCACGACATGCAGGAAGTCACCGTCAATGGCACAGGGCTGGCGACTGTGGTCGCCACCGACAATGCGTCCCACGCGGTCACAGCCACCTATGGAGGAGTTGCCGCTTACGGGTATGCCAACGAGGCCTGGGTAACGGCATCCGGCCTGCAGCCTACCTGCACGTCGGGGTCGCCTACCATCGACATGAAGCTGCTGGTCGTTACCAACAATGCCTTATATAATGCTACCCCTAGCCAGAGGGTGGACTTCCCGGCCATTACGCAGATTCTCGATTACGTCGGCACTCCTTACGTCAAAGTGGATGTCACCGACCCCGCTCCCACTCTTTCCGATGGTGTCTGCCACGGCTACTACCAGGGAGTGATATTTAGCAACGGGGCCGATTTCTATGCAATTCCCTGGGAGTCGGCGTTGGTGCAATATGAGGGGCTCTTCAAAGTGCGCCAGGTGAACTGGTATGACTCTCCCGACAACAACTTCGGGCTAAGCGAGACTTCCACTTCGATTAACCTTAGCCCCGGTCCCCCCCCCCAGACCTACAGCGCGAATTTCACACCGGCGGCAGTACCGATCTTCTTCTACGCCAACACCAGCACGCCGCTCTCGTTCTCGCTGGCGACGATCTATCTCGCACCTACGATAAGCCCTGGTACTAGCCCGAGTTTAAGCCAACCGAGCCTCGGCGGCCCGCTGACAACCGTGACCCCGCTTCTCACCGACAGCTCGAATAACGCCCTCTCGGTCATCGCAACGTATGCCAACGGTCAACAATATCTGACACAATTGTTTGACAGCAACCCGGCCCTCATGCACGATCTGGTCGTGGCCTACGGTTTGCTCAATTGGGTCACTCACGGCGTCTTCCTGGGCGATTACCATGTTTATGCCACGCAGCAGGTCGACGACTTCTTTATCAGTGATACGGAGTGGATACCGAGCACCACCTGCCTCACCAATCCGTTAACCCAAGACCGCACGGCTCCGGATGCCTCCAACCTACCGGTTTTCCGTGTCGACTCGGCCGACATGGCGGCGTTAGCGAGTTGGCAAGCAAACGTAATCCAAAAAGATCCGTCCAACTTGTTCTCGAATTTCAAGTTGACGATGGCCCTCAACGGCGTGGGCACGGCTGGCAATGGCGACTGGACCGGTATGACAGCTCCCATCCAATCCGATTCGGCAACCGGTTCGGTGGCAACCTTTACCATTCAAAGTCCAAACGGCTTCTCCGGCATGGTCGGGCAGACTGTTACCATAAGCGGTTCCTCGAACGGTCTCAACGGAACCTATACGATAGCTAAGCTGACCTCCACCCCTGGGAATCCCCCACCCATCCCCCCGGCTACCACCCCGCCTGTCACCCCGGCTACGACAACATTCACGGTAAATCTCCCCTCACCCCTCAGCTTCAATTCGGCGCCCGAGCCTGCGGCGGCAACTGCGGCAGTGACTGACGATCTGGTGGCGAACCTGGGACTCTATGAAAGCAACTTCCACTGGATCAGCCACACGTACGATCACCCGGGTACGCTGAATGGCTTATGCCAGAGCACCGTAACGGGTAGCAACCCGGACGGTACGCCCTGCGGCGATACCGACAATCCACCGGTTGACTCTATTGACCTGGAGATCCTTACTAACCGGTGGGTCGCCTCAGATCCCGCAGCCCAGCCCTCGTGGAAGCTAGACACTGATCCCAGCGACATCCTCAAACAACTTACCTTCACTGACTTCAACCCCGGAAACATCGTCACACCGGGCATCACCGGACTAAACGATCCCAACGTTCCGACTTACCTCTATAACGATGGAATAAGATTCGCGGTAAGTGATACCTCGGTGACCTGGCAGCTGCCCGACAACGGACCGAATCCGTCGCCCAACGTCGGGATCGTCAACGTGACGCCCGCTGGTGTGCCTACCGGCATCTACGAGGTGCCGCGGCATCCCAATGACGTCTTCTACAATGCAGCCGACTGGGCGGATGATCAGGCTGAGTTTGTGTGCATCTTCAGCCACTACGTGCCAGCGGAGCCACCGGGCGTAACGCCGCCACCGCCAATCGTGAATACGCCATACAGCGCATGGAATGCCTCGCAGATTCTGGACTACACGAGCGGAATCTTTCTGCAGAACATGCTGATGGGCGATATGGATCCGGAGATGTTCCACCAGCCCGACTTGCATTTCTCGGACAACTCTGCGGCGCTTACAGCCACTGGTCCCAACGATCCCCTTACTCCCGGATCTCCGTTCGCCCCAGTTCCGATCCCTGGGGTGACGGCCGGTACTCCTCATGCGTCTTCGCTAATCAGTGACACCTATGACCTCACGTTCTACAAGTACAAGCAGGTGTACAACCTGCCAGTCCTAACCCCCACTCTCGATGGGATGGGCGGTCTGATGCAGAACCGCAACTCATTCAACCTGTCGGGGGTAACTGCGAGCATCGTAGGTGCCGGCACTGCGGCTGCACAGATTACGCTCACCATACCCGGCTGTCCTGCCTCTGGTTTTCCTGCTCCCTTCACCTGCCCGCTCCCCCAGTACGTCATCCCGGTCACCGGTCTTGTAAGCACTGGGTCGGAGCTCTACGGAGGACAGAACATCTCACACATCACCATGAACCCGAGCCAGACCATAGCCTTCCCCGTTACATACCCGCTGCAATAGGCAAAACAGAGGACAGATCGAGGGCACAATCGTGAGCCAGCTATACGATGCGGACTGTGGCGAACGACGAGGCAGTAGAGCGGCTGGAGTCCTTGTCGTTGATCAGGGAACTAGCTGACCCCGAGGATGAGGGAGTCTGGCAGAGGGACGGGTGATCGGACATCTTCGTCAAGGTGGGGGACACAGCGATACCGGGGCATCCCTGCTGCGTCTCGATGATCGGAATGCGCAGCTGAATCTGGAGCAGGCAGGGGTCGAACTGCGAGCTGCGAAGGCCAACCTGGCGAATTCCGCCTGCAGCTGGCCGAAGCGGATGCCGGGTAGCCAACGCGCAGCGCCAGGGAGCAGCAGGTTCCCAGCGGCAATGGCGCAACTCTCCAGAAAGGGCTCGGGCCGCCTATGACCTCGCTCTAACCAACTACGAAGACCGGGATGATGCGGCTGTCCATCCCGCGTACCCTGCTTGACCCTCCCCCCTTTCCCCCACCTGCTGGAAAGGGAGTTTATGGCGACTTACCTCATTACGGGCGTAGCCGGCTTTATTGGATCTGCCCTGGCCAGAGCGGTTCTGGCCCAGGGCGACCAAGTGCGCGGAGTCGACAACTTCGCCACCGGGCGGCCGGAAAACCTG
>DASPST010000039.1:0-22139 GCA_035623795.1 Terriglobales bacterium | reverse complement strand
CTCGCGCTCCATTCCCCCGCTCAGCAAAATCAATTCACTTCCTGCACCTGCTAGACTTACCTTCACAGACCTTCAGAAAGGAGTCCCATCGGCTTCCTGCCTTTCCCTCCCTTCAGGCTCATTCTTGGATTGGAAAACACTTTGGGCGCCGGTTAGCGCTGGCGACAGAACCGCACCTCCTCGCGTGTGTCACCGGGTATGAATCAGCGCGCCCGGTTCAAAGCCTGTGTCGCTGTCCAGCTTCTTCCCAGATCAGCCCACGTGATGTTCGGCATAGTCTGCCCCGCCCACGAAATGAAGAGAAACGTACCGCTCTCGCCGACCACCCAGCTATCGTGGCCGGGCGCAATGTAGAACAGATCCCCGGCCTTCATCTCGAAGATTCGGCCGTCCTCCATCGCGACCACTGCTTTCCCCGAAATGACCAAACCTACGTGTTCGACCGTGCAATTCTTAGGCCCAGCAGATCCGCCGACATCGACTGACCACTTCCAACCGGGATCGTACGTCGCGCGACCAATCACCATGCCCCCGATACGAACCAAGTCAAACTTTCCCTTCGAGAACGTGCGTGTTTGGTCAGGTTCAGCAAAGCGTTTCAAAATCACGTCTTAGCATTTTCGGAACCTCCCCACGTCGCCCAGCGCGGCAATTACCAAGCGTGCGCCATTTTCACGAGAAGCTGGCCGAACATGGCATCACGCCTCAGCTACACCTGGCTGAAGCTGGCGCTGCAGGGAGCCGGGCTGGTGGCGCGCGGACGCAAACGCGCATCTGCCGGTCTGTAATCCCGAGGATCTCGGCCGCTTGCCACCAGGTGATCTTCTTCGCCAGGGCTCGCAGAATCACTTCCTGTACTATTCATCTCCCGCTCCATGGCGGTTTTCGGGTAAGAGTCCATGCGCTGCATGGTCTCTTACTCGCACCGCTGGAAAAGCGGACATTTCATGTGCTAAATCAACCGGACATATCATGTGCTACCGACACGGGCAACATTTTGTAGTTGACTGAGCGGTTAGGAACTGTCAAGATCCAGGCCTTCCTCCATTCTTCTTAGCCAGATCAGATCATTGGCGGGCCCTGCAGCAGGCTTAAGTCTCATGCGCCATGGAAAGCCGTGCTGATACGTCTCTTACATCTGGAAGCACTCGGTATTCTCTATGGACTTGTTGCGGCCGTTGTGTACCAGATGTTTACCGGGCAGATCAATCTTCACGGCCTTTTGCTGCACAAGGATGGTTCCGGCAGGGTGAGCCCAGAGAGAATTCAATTACTGGTGGCAACGATCGCAGAGATTGCACGTTTTCTCGGCGCCATAGGGACTACTCAGAATAGTGTCATGCCGGATATCAACACGGGTTGGCTTTATCTTCTTGGAGGGAGCAGTTCGGTATATGTGATGGGAAAGGCGTGGAAGACTTGGAAGGCAAACAGAAACCACTAGGAGGTGGATATGGTGAACTCGTTAGCATCGTGGTGCAGCCTCTTAGCTTGCCTGTTCTTGGCTGCTGTGGGCTTTGCGGTTGTCGTCATGATCTTTACGGGGCGAATTGATCTGCGATACCTCGTTAGCGAGGCTAATCACGAGGCCAGCATGTCCCGATTCCAGTTGCTCATATTCACTTTTGTGATCGCCATCGCCTTATTCAGACTCGTGGAGCTGAAGAATGAGTTCCCTGAGATTCCCAACGGGATTTTGACGTTGCTCGGAATTAGTGCGAGTACCTATGCCGTGGGAAAGGGAATCTCGTACAGCGACAAGGAAGGCATCACCCCGCGTGACCAACCTCCCCCTTCTGGTCTCCTCGGTGGAGGCCGGCAGGGCCAGGGCGAGGAAGGGCAGGCACATTGACCTTTGGGTACTTTAGCTGACTGATCGCTGAGCTGCGACCAGCGAACTGATCTCCAAATAAGGGATTCGACTATGAACGAGAAGCGGAAGTCTGGCGGAAGTGCGGTCCGAACCGTGACTCCAATGATCCCGCTTGCGATTGCGCTCCTCCACACGGCCGTACTCCCTTCCGCCTCGCCGCCGAATCTGTCCGAAGTTGTGCCTGTGGTTTGCGGGGAGAGTGTGGAAGATTACATGGCCTGTCACACCGAATATCCGACAGGGTGCAACTCGACGGGAAAGTACGACGCCTATCTGAATGAATTCAAGAATCAGGTTGAGTGGAAAGACTCCACGCTACAGAGGTGGTTTACGAGCCAAGCTGAGATTACGGAATTGGAAGGCAAGCTTCCGGACGGGCTTGGGAAGAGCAATCATGGGGACTTCTTCAATCAGCTTGCGGCACTGGGAGAAGGACAGATTTACGGCCTAGTTGGCTATCTGTACTCCGCGAAAGCGGAGGGAAAGGAAAGCAGCAACTGCCAACTTGAGGCTGGCACTGACGATGAAAACGTCGACTACCACATCTACATTGGCTTCGACCCAGCCCTGGCTGACAGGCTACTCAACGACAAGGCAACTCCCGCCGACAAGAGAACGATGAACGCCAAGTCGATGATCGTTGAAATGACGCCTCATTATCGAGCCCGCTTTCACCCCGAGTGGACCTTGGCCGCACTGCAGAAGCAAATTGGCAAGCAGGTCAAGATTACAGGCCAACTGATCGTGGATAACGAACATTACCAGCCCTCCCAGGATTGCGGACTGCCGAATCACACTTCTAGCTGTTGGCGGCTGACCGTATGGGAGCTTCACCCGGTCACGGACTTCGAAATTTGTGAGAGTGGCAGCTGTGACCAAGATTCAACGAAGTGGTCCCCGCTTGCCGATACCGCGGATGCTTCCGACGACACCAACTCATGAGGCTCCGCACAGCAAAAAGCGGTTCCAAGAAGGATGGACGCAAAGCATGCATCGATGGGATCGGCTCTCCTCGGGAGACAGTTATGCAGCCTGGGACTTCGAACGCCGGGTCGGACTGGCTGCCGTTGGCGAGCCGAGTCGGGGGCCCGTCGCACGAGTCGACAGCCTCCGCTGGTTTCCGCGCCCTGTCTGCAGCCGCGTAATCGCCAGACATCGCGAGCTTCGTAAGGATCAGTTGTTTTCGCGCCCCAAGCACGGATGGCTGTATCGATTTCATCCAGGCGTAAGTCCTATTTGCGATTGCGATGAGCGCTTCCTTCGGGAGCACTGCGCCCGCTTTCGAGTGCGGCGCGGGCACCGCGTTGCAGCACTACGACCTTGAGAAAATTTTCCGGCTTGTTGGCAAATGAGGGGATCTGAGCCCTGTAATCCCATGGGGAAACGATGGCGAAAAACGTGAACCCACTGCCTGCGTGCCGTCATCAGCATGAATCACCCGCGAAGCCCTAATGGCACCGCCCGAATGTCCCTATTCTAGGCCATTTCTCGAGGCACCACTGGGAAGCAATTCGGAGGGCGGTGCTGAAGCCCGATGCCCGAAGCCTGTAGACTGTCCTTCATGCCTGAGCTTCCCGAGGTCGAGACCATCGCGCGCGGCCTGCACAAACGGGTCGCGGGCGACGCGATCGAGTCCGTCTGGCTCGGTTCCAAGCCTCAGACCATGAAGTCACGGCCCAGCGAAATTACGGCCACCTTGGAACACACCCGGATCGTGCAGGTGCGCCGCATGGGCAAACATATCGTCTTTGATCTCGAGCGCAACGCTCCAGCGCCCTCGCCTGGGAAAGAGCTACGCCAGCTGGCGAAAGGCCGAAGACGCGCCATACCCCTGGCTGCCCGCTCTCAGTGGATCGTCCACCTCGGCATGACTGGACGGCTCCTGGTCTGCGAGCCCGACGCAGAACTCGAAAGGCACACCCACGCCATCATTACGCTCAAATCGGGTCGGGAACTGCGCTTTGTCGATCCCCGGCGCTTCGGAAGACTCAGCGTCGCGAGCCAGGGAGACTTTGAGACCGGCGGCTTAGAGCCCCTGGAAGTCGATCGAGAGCGATTCGTCGCCCTGTTCCGCGGGCGCCAGACGCCCATCAAGAGCGCGTTGCTGAACCAGAAACTGCTGCGCGGCGTCGGCAACATCTACGCGGACGAGTCCCTGTTTCGCGCTGGCATCCGGCCCCGCCGCCGTGCCGCGACGCTCAGCCGCAAACAGCTCGGAGGGCTCTTTGCCTCCGTCCGCGAGGTCTTGCAGGAGGCCATCGCACTCGGAGGCTCGTCCATCTCGGATTACGTTGATGCCGATGGGGAAGCAGGCTTCTTTCAGCTCCAGCACCAGGTCTACGGCCGGGAAGGCGAGCCTTGCCTGGTCTGCAAAACGCCCATCAAGCGCACCGTCATCGCCGGCCGCAGCAGCCACCACTGCCCGAAATGCCAGAAGTGAATTGTTGGTGGTCGATTGTGCATCGTCGATTGGCGCGCTGCAAAGCAACAGGCAAGACGCTTACTACCGCAGAATCTTCCGGAAAGCCCCCAGAAAGATCCGGTTCTGTTCCGCGGTCCCCACCGTGATGCGCAGCGACGTCGGCGCTCCCCACTCTCCCAGGGGCAGGACGACCACCCCTTCCGCTCGCAGCTCCCGCGCAACCGCAGCTGCATCCTGCCCCAGATCGCAGCACAAAAAGTTGGCCCAGGTCGGGACAACACGGCATCCCAGCCTGGAAATCTCATGCGCCAGCCGCTCTGCTTCCATGGCGTTGTTCTCTACCGCAAAGCGCACATGTTCCTGATCTTCGAGCGCGGCCACGGCAGCTGCCTCGGCCACTCCCGAGACAGAAAACGTATCCTGCAGGCGGGCGAAATAGGCAATCAACTCCGCCCGCCCCAATCCATAGCCGATTCTCAGCCCGGCCAAGCCATGCGCCTTCGAGAAAGTGCGCAGCAACACCAGGTTCTGCCAGCGCCGAACATAGTCCGGCGAAGAGTACTCCACCCCCCGGGCTGCCGCAAAGTGCCGTGCGTAGTCGTAGTAAGCCTCGTCAATCACCACCACGACATGGGGGGCCACCCGCTGCAAGAAGCGTTCCACGGCGCTGCTCTCGATAAGCGTCCCCGTGGGATTATTCGGGTTGGCGAGGAAAACGATCCGCGTACTGGGGTCGATGGCGGAGAGAATGGCGTCGAGGTCGTACCCATCCTTGCGCCTGGGCGTCTCCACCAGTCGCGCTCCCACGGCTCGAGTTGATATTCCATAAGCCAGGAACGAGCATTCGCTGGTGATGGCACTCCGGCCAGGCTGCAGCAACGTGCGCGCGATCACCGTCAGCAGACCGGTCAGGCCAGCGGAGACGATCACTTCGTCCGCCTCGAGCGAATGCAGTTCGGCAAGCTTTCGCCGAAGTTGCAGAGCGTCATTGTCCGGATAAAGGTGGGATTTCTCCAAAACTTTGCGCATCGCCGCCATAGCCTTCGGCGACGGGCCATACGGACTTTCGTTAGCCGCAAGCTTGACCCGGCGCGGAATCGCCGGCGAATCGCCACGCCGCGGCTCAGCCGGAGTCTCTACGCCCAAAGCACGGACGTGATCGGCAACCAGATCAGAGAAGCAGCTCATGCGGGGCTCGAGGAAACCAAGCGTAGCCGCGGGCGCCCGCACCCGCGAAACGGTCGCATATCTGCCGGGCTGCCCGCGGAGAGAGGATACTGGTTCAGAGTCTTCTTAGGAAGGCGTTTTGTGGGATTCCACCGGCTCACTCAGTCCCATCCTGGACTTCAGCCGCGCCACTTCCGTCGCGTTCAACGGACGGAACTCTCCCGGTGGAACGTCAAGGGTCAGCGGTCCGTACTTCACGCGCTTGATCTTCTCCACGTGGTGCCCGACCTCTTCGAACATCCGCCGGATCTGTCGGTTGCGCCCCTCGATCAGCGTAACTTCATACCAGGGATTGGCGGCCTCCCTGATTTTTCGGATCTTGGCCGGAGCGGTGCGCACCCTCTTCCCATCGTCAGTTGCGATCGAGAGCCCTCTGCTCAGGCGAGCAATCGCCTCTTCCCCCGGCTGCCCGCTGATCTTCACGACATAAGTCTTCGGGATGTGCGACGCAGCCTTCATCAGACGGTGTGCGAGGTCTCCGTCATTGGTCAGCAAGAGCAGCCCTTCACTGGCATAGTCGAGGCGCCCGACCGGATAGACGCGGCTGGGCACACCCCGCAACAGATTCATCACGGTGGGACGTCCCTCCGGATCGCTGGCGGTAGTCACGTAGCCCTTCGGCTTGTTGAGCAGCAGGTAGAGGTGCCGCTGCGCACTGTGCAGCAGCTTTCCCTCCACCCGGATGTGATCCCTCTCCGGGTCGGCCTTCGTGCCCATCTCCGTGATGACCTGTCCGTTGACCTGCACCCTGCCGGAGCGGATCAGTTCCTCCGCCTTGCGCCGCGAAGCGACCCCGGCGGCGGCAATGATTTTCTGCAGGCGTTGGGCTGGCATAAGAATTCCGAGACTTCGAAGCTAGAGGCGGGCCCCGGAGAGCTATTCCTGCTGCTTGCCTGCGGGCGCCTCCGCTTCTTCGCCCGAGGTTTCGTCGAAAACGTGAGACTTGCGCTCCGCTAGGTTCGCGCCGGCGTACGCCTCAGCAGCGGGTGTGTCGTCGGTGCCTGGCTCTTCGCCGGTCAGCTGCAAGTCCGACTGGAACGACTCGGCCACCAGTTTCTCAAACTCCTCCATGCTGGGTAATTCGTGGACGTCCTTCAGCCCGAAGCGCAGCAGGAATTCCTTGGTCGTTTTGTAGAGGATGGGCCGCCCAATTACCGCCTTCCGCCCCGCCGTGGTGATCAGCTTGCGATCCAGCAGCGTGGCAATAACGCCGCCCGAATCCACACCGCGAATTTCGCTGATCTCCGGGATCGTGACGGGCTGCTTGTAGGCGACCACGGCCAGCGTCTCCAGCGCCGGCAGGGATAGCCGGATCGGGGGTTTCAGACTTTTGGCAAACTGGCGCACCGTGTCGTGCTGCTCCGGCTTGGTCGACATGCGGTACCCGCCCGCCACCTGGCGAATTTCGACGCCATGCTCCGGGCCGGAATATTCGGCAACCAGCTCGTCCATCGCCGCCCGGACCCGTGACTTCAGGTCCGCATCCTCGCCTGACCCGCTCTCTGCAGCCAGGGGGGGCTTGACCAGCTCCACCACCTGGTCCAGCGTGACCGGTGTCTCCGCCGCATAAACAATCGCTTCCAACTTTGCTTTAAGACTCATATCAAAATCCCACTCTCGCAAGCTAGCCCGATGACGGTAGCTCCGGTATCCTGCCCTCGCTGCCGTCGCTGGACGCTGGCCACGACAGCAGCGCTACTCTTGCCAAGCACGCGCGGCTAGAGCGTAGCGGCTGGTAACTGACGAACAACTGCTTCTCTACCGCCAGTCGTCCCGCGCTGCCGAGGGTTCGTTAATGATGGCCTCAAACCCGACGTGCTTCCGCACCAGGATCTCTCCGAACATATGGTCCTGGCGCAACTGGATGGCCTGCAGTCGCACCAGCTCCAGCATCGCCAGGAACATGCAAACCAGGGCCTGGCGCGATTCGATAGTCCGCAGAAACTGCTTCAACCGCAGAGGACGATCCTCGAGCATCAACCGCCGCCGCAGGTACTCGATCATCTGCCCCACGGTTACGGAATCGTCGCTCACTTCCAGGATGGGGCGCGAGCGCGCCCGGTCCAGCACCTGCTGAAATGTCTTCACCAGGTCGATGACGTCGGCCGCCAGTTCAGCTTCGGTACCCTCGGCATCCTGGAAGTCCTTGAGGGCAGGATTCGACCAGACTGCATCCTCAATCTGTTGCCGCTGCAGTAGCATCTGGGCTGCCGACTTGAATTTCTCGTGCTCGAGTAGCCGGCTCACCAGTTCGCGGCGCGGATCATCCTCCACTCCGGCAGGCGCCAGCGGCTCGCGCGGCAGCAACATTTTGGACTTGATGTGGATCAGCACTGCCGCCATGTAGATGAACTCGGCGGCCACATTCACGTCCAGCTCGCGCATGCGCTCGACGTATGCCAAGTACTGCGCCGTGATCCTGGCGATGGGGATGTCGTAGATGTCGATGTCCTGCTTGCGGATCAGGCCGAGCAGCAGATCCAGGGGGCCTTCGTAGAGATCGCCCACCGCCACAGCGAACGGGAAGTCGCTGGTTTCCTTGTGGGCCGCGTCCTTCGTCGAAGGGACCGTCTCTGGCGCAGCCTGCCTCGCGCTCGCCGCCGCTGTCTTTATCTGTTCCAGCATTCCAGGATCCCCGCTCTCATTTCGCGCTGTCGGACTTGGGTGGCTCGTAGTTCAGCGACATGCCCATGGCGGCACGCACATCCACCATTGTCGCCTCCGCCGACTTGCGGGCGGCGGAAGAGCCTGCCTCCAGAATATCCCAGGCCAGCCGCGGATTCTCCTCGTATTTTTTCCGGCGCTCCTGCATGGGTTCGAGCACCTGGACCAGCGCGTCCGCCAACCAACTCTTGCACTCGATGCAACCAATTCCCGCCGAGCGACAGCCCTCGTACACCTTCGCCACGGTTTCCTTGCTGCTGAAGATCTTGTGCAGGTCGCCCACTGGGCACACATCCGGATTCCCCGGATCGCTGCGCCGCACGCGCGCCGGGTCCGTCACCATGGTCTTCAGCTTCTGTCGCAGCACCGGCTCCGGATCGTTCAGCAGAATCGTGTTCCCGTACGACTTCGACATCTTCCGGCCATCGGTACCCGGCAGTTTGGCGGAGGGCGTCAACAGCGGTTGCGGCTCGGGAAGCACCGGCGAGGGCGCGCCATAGAACTGGTTGAATCGGCGCGCGATCTCCCGGGTCAACTCCACGTGCGGTACCTGATCTTCGCCCACCGGCACGAAGTCGGCCTTGTAAATAAGGATGTCGGCCGCCTGCAGCACCGGGTACCCCAGAAATCCATAGGTCCCCAGGTCTTTTTCCGTGATGTTCTCGCGCTGTTCCTTGTAGGTGGGCACCCGCTCCAGCCAGCCCAGCGGCGTGATCATCGAAAACAGCAGTTGCAACTCGGCATGCTGCGGCACATGCGACTGGATGAACATCGTGCAGCGCCCCGGATCGAGCCCCGCGGCCAGCCAGTCGAGCAGCACCTCAAGGGAATTCTGTTTGATCTGCGACGTGTCGGCGTAGTCGGTGGTCAGGGCGTGCCAGTCCGCAATAAAGAAGAAGCACACGTACTGGTCCTGCATGCGAACCCAGTTCTCCAGCGCACCCACATAGTTGCCGAGGTGCAGCTTGCCGGTGGAGCGCATGCCGCTAAGTACGCGTTTGCGCGGCTTGGATGAGGACATCACTATCTCTTCAGGATGGAGTTAAACAATTCGATCACCGGGTTGATAAGCCGGCCCAGCAGGCCGCCGCCAAAGTACACCAGGGCCAGCAGCCCGAGCCAGCCCACCGTGTCGTAGGCCCGCCGCGCCGAGTCTGACAGAAAATGCCGCAACACGTGGCTGCCGTCGAGTGGCGGGACGGGAATGAGGTTGAAGACCCCCAGCACGATGTTGATGGTCATCAATTCGTACAAAAACAAGGTTAGTGGCACCAGCACCGAATTCGAAGCCGTGCTGACCAGCCCTTGCTGAATACCCCTTACCAGGTGATGACCGAGAGGCGAGCTCAGCGAAATCAGCCCCAGCAGGATCAGGGCTCCCGTGGCGACTACGAAATTGCTGATCGGACCCACAACCGACGTCAGAATGTCGTCTCGTACCGGATTCCGGAAATTGTTGGGGTTGACGGGGGTAGGCTTGGCCCATCCCAGTACTGGAAACCTCGTCACTAGGGCAATTAGTGGCAAGAGGATCGTTCCCACCGGGTCAATATGCTTGATCGGATTCAGCGTAATGCGGCCCAGCATGCGGGCGGTCGGGTCGCCGCAGCGGTTGGCCATCCACGCGTGCGCCGACTCATGGAAGCTGATCGCGAACAGAAACACGATCATCTGAAAAATCTTGTCAACTAGATTCAGATCCAGGGACATGGATTTTGGCTTTCGATTCTAACAGACTGGCTTGCTTTAACCGGCTGCCCCGAGCTTTCGCGAAGCGGCCCTTCTCGGACGGCCAAAGGTTCTACAACTGATGGCTGGCAAGGAGTTAACTGATTTCCGCCGGCGGGCAAACCTTCCCTCCCGACGCTCGTCTAATCAACAAGCCGCACCAAGCGTCAACTGCAACCAGGTCCAGCTAACGAGTCGAGGGAAGTCATGACCTTGCAGATCAAGCATGAGAAATCGGGCGACGTCGCGGTCTTGCAGTGTGCCGGACGCATCGTCCGCGGTAATGCGCTCTACACGCTGCGTGAAGCGGTCACCAGGCAGGAGAACGTGCGCATCGTCGTTCTCGACCTGTCGGAAGTCGAGATGCTCGACGGCGGCGGCCTGGGAATGTTCGTCTTCCTGCACAACTGGACCCGCGACAACGGAATCCAAATGAAGCTGGTCAACCCCTCAAGCCTAGTGCGTGAGATGCTCGACCGCACTCGTCTGACCTGCGTTTTCGAGATTTCCTCGGTCGATGCTGCGGTCGGCATCCTCTGTTCCGCTGATTGGAATAGAGATTCCAAGAATCATGTGGCCGCCTGACGGGCCCTGGCTGAGCTCCTCCCGGCCCGCTACGGCTCTCCCGAAATCCATTCCGTGCCCCCACTGAAAGCCTCACGCTGGGCGGCGATGTTCTATAATTCGCGCCGCCCCCCGAACGGCATGCTGATCCAAGGCCGACAAACGAGTTTCGCAGACCCTTCCCGAGCCACACCCGCCGCGTTCCTCGCCCGCAAGCTCCGGCTAACCGACTACTTCACCCTGGGATGGGGCACCATGGTCGGCGTGGGTTGGCTGGTGGTCATGGACGACTGGCTCCTGCGTGGAGGCCCGCTGGGCGGCATCCTCGGCTTCACCATTGGCGGCGGGCTGCTGTTACCCATCGGCTATGTCTACGGCAAGCTGGTCATGGGCATCCCCGATGCCGCCGGCGAGGTTGCCTACACCGCCCGCGTTTTTCCACCTTCGGTTAGTTATGCCACTGGGTGGATGATGATGCTTGCCTACTTCATCGTCTGCCCGTGGGAGGCGGTTGCCGTGGGACGGATCGCCGGCTACATCTGGCCCGCGCTCGACACCGCGGCGTTGTACCGTATCGCAGGAAAGCCCGTGTTCCTGCCGCACCTTGTGATTGGCTTAGTCCTGACCGGGTTTCTCACCCTGCTCAATTACCGCGGCATTCGCCTCAGCGCCACTTTTCAGAACTGGACGGCCTTTGGCACGCTGGGCCTGTTCGTGATCTTCGTGGTCACCGGCGCTAGCCGCGGATCCACCGCCCATTTCCCACCGCTCTTCACCCACACTCCCTTCGTTTCCATCCTGTTGGTGATGCAGATCGTGCCTTACTTCATGACGGGCTACGAGTCGGTGACCAAGGCCGCGGAGGAGGCGAACCCAGAATTCCGTTCTCGGGGATTTTTCAAGGCAATCTGGATGGCCATCCTCGTGGGCATCGTCTTCTATGTCACCGCGATCGCTGTAGTGGCATACGTCGCGCCCTGGAAGACGCTCACGGAAGAGAAATTCATGACCGCGGTTGCCTTTCAGCACGCGGTTGGCTCGCGCTGGGTCGTCAGCATCATTCTCGCGGCCGCCATGTGCTCCCTGTTCAAGGTATTTAACGGCAACTTCGTCGCGGCTACCCGCCTGCTGTTTGCCATGGGTCGGCGTAAGCTCATCGATCCTCGTCTGGCTGCCGTGCATCCCGTTAACCATACCCCGTCCGCTGCCGTGCTTGTGATCGGGATCGCCACCGCGGCCGGCATGTTCCTGGGCGACGCCATCCTGGTACCCATCGCCGAAGTCGGCTCTGTGGCTTCCGCGACGGGCTGGCTGGCCAGCTGCGCCGCATATTACGCCATGGGACCACCCGGCCGCGAACGTCTGGTGGCGGCTGCCGGCGTTACCATCACCGGGTTGATGATCCTGATGAAGGTAGTTCCCGCGGTGCCCGGTCACTTCACCGGCTATGAATGGTTGTCGCTGGCCGTCTGGGTCGCGCTGGGGGCGGTTCTCGGCCAGCGCGGCATTCGGGCAAAGACCCAAGTCTGACTTTGTGAGACAGAGCACACTCGTAATCCCAAGAGGTATGAAGATATGGGCCCGGCACGGAACGTGGCAGCATGTTTTGTTGTGTTGTTGGCTCTCCCGCTGATCTTGATTGCGCAGCAGCCTGCGCAACCCTATGACATCGTCATCACCCATGGCCACATCATCGACGGCACGGGCTCTCCCTGGTATTCCGGAGACATCGGCATTCGCGCAGGAAAAATAGCGGCCATCTCCAACCTGGCGGATGCGCCCCGAGAGCAGACCATCGACGCCCGCGGGCGCGTCGTGGCACCGGGCTTCATCGATATGCTCGGCCAGTCCGAACTCACCATCCTGGTCGACCCGCGCCTGCCCTCCAAGATCTACCAGGGCATCACCACCGAGGTAACCGGCGAGGGCGATTCCGTGGCGCCGCTCAATGACGCCATTATCCGGGAAGACGAGGCCGTTTACGACCGGTTGCACCTCACGCCCGACTGGCGGACGCTAGCGCAGTATTTCGCGCGGCTCGATAAGCAGCGCATCGGCATCAACTTCGCCACCTACGTGGGAGCGACCCGGGTGCGGCGCATGGTTCTCGGGAACGCCGACGTCCAACCCACGCCGGCGCAGCTCGACCAGATGAAGGCGCTGGTCCGCGAGGCCATGCGCGATGGCGCAGTCGGCGTCTCGACCTCCCTGGAATACGCGCCTGCGCCCTATGCCAAGACTGACGAACTGATCGCATTGGCCAACGAAGCCGGGAAACTGGGCGGCACCTACGCCACTCACATTCGCAGCGAGGGCGACGGCGAAACCGCCGCCCTGGAAGAAGCGCTGCGCATCGGAAGAGAAGCGAAGATCCCGGTGGAGATCTGGCATTTCAAGGTCGGTGGCAAGAACAACTGGGGCAGCATGCCGGCGATGGTTGCGTGTATCGACCAGGCCCGCGCCAGCGGCCTTGATGTTTCTGCCGACACCTATGCCTACACGGCATGGTCCAACGACTTCTCCGCTTTCATTCCGCCTTGGGCCCACGATGGGGGGAACGCAAAACTCATCGAGCGGCTGAAGGATCCGGCGACCCGTGTTCGTATCCGCAAGGACCTGCTTGCTCCCTCCAAAGACTGGGACAACGAATGGGAGGAAATTCCCGGCCCAGAAGCCGTCACGATCACACTCGTCTACAACCCCAAGCTGGTCGCGCTCGAGGGCAGGACGCTCACCGAGGTCGCCAAGCTCTGGCATAAAGACCCGATGGAGGCTCTGTTCGACTTGCTGATCGAAGACAGCGCCCACACCGAAGTTGCCGTGTTCGGCATGTCGGAAGCCGACGTGGTCCTGGCCTTGCAGCAGCCTTGGGTCTCTATCGACAATGACTCATCCGGTACATCACCGGAAGGCATCCTGGGGCAGGAACATCCGCATCCGCGCGCCTACGCCACCTTCCCGCGCATCCTGCGCAAGTACGTGAGAGAAGAAAAGAAGCTCACGCTGGAAGACGCCATCCGCAAGTTCTCCGCGCTGCCGGCGCAGCGCATGCGCTTCACTGACCGTGGCGTACTGAAAGCGGACATGTGGGCGGACGTAGTGATCTTCGACCCGGCAACCGTGACCGACGTGGCCACCTTCCAGGATCCCAATCAGTTGTCAAAAGGGATGGATTATGTGCTGGTGAACGGCGTACCGGTGATCGGGGAGGGAAAGATGACTGGAGCCTTGCCGGGAAAGGTCCTGCGCGGCCCGGGCTACGTCCAGTTGCTGGTCGCTTCCGGCAACCCGGCGCGCTAGATCTCGGGATAGAAATCGAAGAAGGCTTCCAGGCTGGTTCGCAGCTGTTTCTCGATCTCTTCCTTGCTGCCTTCGAGCAGGTGCATGGTGACGCGCGCCTCGCGTCCGTTCTTCAGTTTGACCGTGGCCTCTCCGACTTCGGCAATTTCCTCCGAAGGCAGCAGGCGCATGCCGTAGACGAGTGCCAGATTTGCCATCTGTCGATTCTAAACGGAGCGCTGCCGGTTCTTCATCTTCTGGTTGCGTTCATGCGAAGCATGGCGGTATTCCCGGCCACTCGTTTAAAATGTCGGACGTGCTCCCGAAAATTCTGCTTACCATGGCCGTGCTGGCGTGCGCGGCGGCGGCGCAACAACAGCCTCCGGTTAAGGTTAATGTCCTGAACGTCTGCACGCCCTCGGAAGAGGAACAGAAAGAAATGGCCTCCGCGCTGTCACGGGTACCGAAGCAGCCGCAGTTTAGCCAGGACTTCGAGGTGGCCCGTGGTCGCTCCAGCCTGGCCGAGAGCCCGGGCTTGCTGCAAGCGAGCGACAGCGCACAGCTCTCGGACCTAGCTTCGGTAGCGAGCTGGGTGCGCCTGCGGAAGGAGTTCGCCGTGCTGGCCTTGTTCTCCACCGTGCAGTATTCCTTCAGCGACGACGGCAAGAACATGGTGGAGACGCTCGTGCTGCATGTGCGCGATCCCAGGGACCTGGTGCAACTGTCGATTGAAGACAGGGCCTCGGCTGTAACCAGCCCGGCCACCATGCTGGCGGCCGGAACGCCGGCCAGCCGCATCAAGCTCGAGCGCTTCGGAAAATCTTCGGTCGTGTTGGCCCGGTGCATGGGAACAGAAGGCAATCCGCCTCCCGACCAGAGCGCTTACGAACCCCTGTTCACGGGCGCCTCCGCCATCCTCACCGATTACCGCCACTTGCTCGGCGTCGGACGCATCGTACCGGAGGAGTTAGCCCGCGTCGCGGCGAGCAGCAAGGCCAAGCCTGCGGCGAAGCCTGCGCAGAAGCTGTCCGGCAACCAGAAGAAATGAACGCGATTTCTCTGATTTTGCATTTCAGAATTCCGCGGAGAGCTGGCGCAACCATGGCTGCCTGCAACCAAGTCCACGATCCGCAATCTAAAAAAGCCGACTTGCTATGGACATTCGTAACGTTGTCATCATCGGTTCGGGCTGTTCCGGACACACCGCCGCCCTGTACACGGCGCGCGCTAACCTCAAGCCCCTGGTCATCGAGGGACACGAGCCCGGAGGCCAGCTCTCCATGACCACCCTGGTGGAGAACTTTCCGGGATTTCCCGACGGCATCCAGGGACCGAACCTCGTCGATAACATGCGCAAGCAAGCTGAGCGCTTTGGCGCGGAATACCAGCTGGGGCACGTCACCAGCGCCGATCTCAGCCAGCGTCCCTTCCTGGTGCACGCTGGCAAGCACCAGCTGCATACCCGGACGCTGATCATTGCGAGCGGTGCTTCGGCCCGTTGGCTCGGCTTACCCCATGAGCAGCAACTGATCGGCCACGGCGTTTCCTCCTGCGCCACCTGCGACGGCTTCTTTTTCACAGGCAAGGAGATCGTGGTCGTCGGAGGTGGCGACTCAGCGATGGAAGAGGCCATCTTCCTCACCCGTTTCGCGACCAAAGTCACCGTCATCCATCGCCGGGACAGTTTCCGTGCCTCAAAAATCATGCTCGAACGCGCGCGTAAGAACGACAAGATCACCTTCCTCACCGACACGGTGGTGGACGATGTCCACGACGTCAACAAAAAGGAAGTCACCGGCTTGACGTTGCGCAACGTAAAGTCGGGGAAGACTTGGGATTACCCCACCAGTGCCCTCTTTCTTGGAATCGGCCACGAGCCCAATGCCAAGATGTTCGAGGGGCAGCTCGACATGGATCGTGACGGTTACCTGAAGACCCTGGGCTACGTTCTTACCCGCGTGCCCGGGGTATTCGCGTGCGGCGATGTCGCGGACCGCCGCTACCGCCAGGCCGTCACCGCTGCGGGAACCGGCTGCATGGCAGCCTTGGAGGCGGAGAAATTCCTGGAAGAACACGCCGACTGATGTCCGGATCCTGGGCAGCCCAATGGTACCGGCCATGGGGTCGGAGAACTTGGAATTGCTTCGGCGAGTTCCATTCCGGATCCAGACGATTTCGAAGGGCTTCCGGGGAAATCTGTCTCTAGGATATTCCAATGTAAAGACTTATCGGTACGTCGAGTTCGCCTGCGAGCCTCTCAGTGCATCCGGCGCCAAGGACAAGGAATTACCGTCACCCCCCATGTCCAACGTGGCCACAACGCTAGCATGGACTAAGGAGACCCGGTTATGTTCCGCCCTGCCATCCGTCTGCTGTCAATCTATGGACTGGTCCTCGCAGTAAGCGCTTCCACGACCGGCGAATCCGAAGCCCCAAGCAAGCCCGACTCCCCTCTCCGTGGTTTCAGTGCCGCCTCCTCGAAGGCGGAGCGCGGCTGGGAAAAGAAATTCCAGGATGGCATCAACCGCGACAATATCCGGGAAAACATGCGCCGGCTGAGCGCCCGTCCTCACCACGTAGGTTCTCCCTACGACAAGGACAACGCACAGTGGATTCTCGCTCGCTTCCAGGAAGCCGGTTTCGATGGGCGTATCGAGACCTTTCGGGTCCTGTTTCCCACGCCCAAAGAGCGCATCCTGGAATTGCTCGGGCCCACGCCCTTCCGCGCCAAGTTGCAGGAACCCGCTGTCCCTGAGGATGCCACCAGCGGCCAGACCGCAGAACAACTGCCCACCTACAATGCCTACTCCATTGACGGCGACGTGACCGCACCGCTGATCTACGTGAACTACGGGAACCGCGAGGACTACGAGCAACTCGACCGCTTCGGCATCTCCGTGAAAGGCGCCATTGTGATTGCTCGCTACGGAAGCGGCTGGCGGGGAAGCAAACCCAGGGTAGCAGGGGAGCGCGGGGCCATCGGGTGCATCATCTACTCTGACCCGAACGACGACGGGTACTTTCACGGTGATGACTATCCCAAGGGTGGTTGGCGTCCACAGGAAGGAGTGCAGCGCGGCAGCGTCATGGACACCGACTACCCCGGCGATCCACTAACTCCGGGCGTAGGTGCGACCGCCGACGCCAAGCGCCTCAGCATCCGGGAAGCGACCACGATCACGAAAATCCCGGTTCTTCCCATCTCCTATGGCGACGCGCTGCCGCTACTCTCCGCTTTGCAGGGTCCGATCGCACCCGAAGGCTGGCGCGGTTCTCTGCCGATCACCTATCACCTGGGCCCGGGTCCGGCGAAGGTGCACCTGAAAGTGACCTCGAACTGGGACCAGAAGCCGGTCTACGACGTCATTGCCACCATGCCGGGAAGCGAAGCTTCCGGTGAGTGGGTCATCCGCGGAAACCATCATGACGCCTGGGTGAACGGGGCCGATGACCCGGTGTCGGGGCTCTCCGCGGTGCTGGAAGAAGCGCGCCAGTTGGGAGAGCTCCATAAGCATGGCTGGCATCCGCGACGTACCATCCTGTACTGCGCTTGGGACGGCGAGGAGCCCGGGCTGCTGGGATCAACGGAGTGGGTGGAATCCCATCGCACCGAGCTGCAGCAGCACGCGGCCGCATACATCAATTCCGACTCGAACGGCCGGGGGTTCTGGTTTGCTTCGGGTTCGCATGACCTGGAAGCTTTCATCAACGATGTGGCCCGCGATGTCAACGACCCCGAGACCAACATCTCCGTCTGGCAAAGGGCACGGCTCCGCCAGATTGCGCAGGCGCCCAATGCCGAGGCGCGCCAGGAGATCCGCGAGCGCGCCAACCTGCGCATTCGCTCCCTGGGCAGCGGCTCCGACTACACCGCATTCCTCGACTTCGCCGGCATCTCGGCCCTGAATGTGGGCTTCGTCGGGGAAAACGACGGGAATCAGTATCACTCGATCTACGATGATTTTCACTGGTACACGCATTTCATGGATACCGACTTTTCCTACGGCCGAGCCTTGGCCCAGCTGGGAGGAATCGCCGTCATGCGTATGGCAGACGCCGACCTGATTCCTTTTGACTACCGGGGCATGGCTGACACCATCGCACGCTACGAAAGCGACCTGGAAAAACTGCTGAAGGACAGTCAGGAGGAGGCCGCAGAACGCAACCTCGAACTTAGCGAGGGCGTGTTCAATGCCGTGGCCGACCCGCACAAACCGTCGGTCCCTCCGCCCCCGGAAGTCCCGCCCCCGTACATGAATTTCGCGCCGCTGAAGAATGGAGTCGAAGCGATGAAGCGCAGCGCCGACCGGTATGCGGCCGCGTTGGACAGGCTTAACCAGGGTTCCCTGCAGCTCTCCCTCCCACAACTGGAACGGGTCAATGCCGATCTGCTACGCATCCAGCGGGCGTTTCTTACCGAGCAGGGACTGCCGCAGCGTCCCTGGTATAAGCACCAGGTCTATGCTCCGGGCACTTACAACGGATACGGAGCCTCGCCTATCGCTGCGATCCGCGAATACATGGATGAGAAGAAATGGAAGGAAGCGGAGGCACAGGTTCCCATGGTGGGGCAGGTGCTGGAGAATGTCTCGGCGTCCATTATCCGGGCAGCCGACGACCTGAACAACGCCACCGCGGCCAAACCATGAGGAGTGCACCACGCTTGCGGGCGGACTCCAGAGCCTACCTGGTTCGTCCGTGCTTGCCGCGCCCGTGCCGGGCACTGATGAAGCGGCTGCTGGTCGAGTCCGAGTGTTGGTGGGCGCGGTGACATCCTTGCCAGGTTGTTCAATGCCGGGGCCGGTCCGGGAGCGAGGTTGAAGATGCAGAGCGGGGAAGTGTCTGCTTCAAGTTTTGAATCCCGGCCTGCTGGCTGCGCGTCCAAGGCCCTGTACCGACTCTTGAAGAAATCTGCATGCAATACACAGGTCTAGGGAACAGTGGGCTCATCGTCTCCCGCCTGGCCTTCGGGGTGATGACCTTCGGCAGTGGCACCGGTCCGCTGGCCCACGTTTGGAAGACCGGCCAGGAGGAAGCCAACCGCCTCGTCGGGCACGCCCTCGATGCCGGCATCAACTTCTTTGACACAGCGGACTCCTACGCCGGTGGCGAGTCGGAGATCATGCTGGGCAAGGCGCTCGGCACCCGCCGCAAGGACATCATCCTCTCCACCAAGATCGGGTTCCGTACCGGACCGGTGCTTACCCAGGTGGGAGGGTCGTTCCGCTACATCCTTAATTCTGCGGAGCGGTGCCTGAAACGATTGAACACCGATGCCATCGACCTGCTCTCCGTCCACAAAATCGATCCGTGGACTCCCTTGGAAGAGACGGCGCGGGCGCTCGAAAACCTCGTCCAGCGTGGGCTGGTGCGATACGTCGGCTACTCCAACTTCACCGCGTGGCAGTCGGCCAAATTTCTGGGGATTCAGCAGCGCATGGGATACGCGCCGCTAGTGGCCGCCCAGATGTATTACTCGCTGGTCGGGCGGGACCTGGAACGCGAGGTAGTACCGTTCTGCCAGGACGCTGGGATCGGTATCGTGGTTTGGAGTCCTCTGGCAAGCGGATTTCTTTCCGGGCGCTACACCCGGCAGGATCCCGCCGGCGGCAAGGGCCGCATCGCCAACTTCGACTTCATTCCGTTCGACAAGGTCAAGGGCTATGACCTGATCGACGTTATGCGGGCGATCGCGAGCCGGCACCAGGCGACCGTCGCTCAGGTCGCGCTGGCCTGGTTACTGGCCAAGCCATTCGTGAGCGCAATCCTGCTGGGCGCGAGCAAGCTTTCGCAGCTGGAGGACAACCTGGGCGCGGCTGAGGTGAAGCTCTCCGCTCAGGAAGTCGAGGAACTCGACAAGCTGACAGCGCCTTCTCCCGTTTACCCCAACTGGTTCCAGGCTGCCACGCTCGACAGTGCTGTACGCGATGCGCTGGGAGATCTCAGTAAGGGATAAGTGATCTTCGCGTGCCCTTTACGTCGCATTCTCGGCGCAAGGCTTTTTGTTTCTTCTGCGGCTGGCGAAGGGAATCGACCGAAAGGCAAAGCGCGATACAAGAACGCCGCCTCACAAAGCCCGCGGTGACAGAAGTTCCACAGGAGAAAACATGGCAACGAACTGCACGCATCTATCGGAAATCCGTGAGGTGAAGCCCAGCGGCAAGGGCTGCAAGGAGTGCCTGGAGACGGGCGACAGCTGGGTCCACCTGCGCATGTGCCTGGAATGCGGCCACGTCGGTTGTTGCGACTCGTCGAAAAACCGGCACGCCACCAAGCACTTCCATCAGACCAAGCACCCCATCATGCGCTCCTTCGAGCCCGGCGAGACTTGGCGCTGGTGCTACGTGGATGAAGCCTTCGTGTAAACTTCGGGGCAGGAGATCCGGTGAAGGTCCACGAGTACAAGGGCAGGGAGATCACAATCACTTATGACGTGAGCCGCTGCATTCACGCCAAAGAATGCGTGCATGGCGCGCCCGCCGTCTTCAATCCCGCCAACAAGCCGTGGGTATCGGCGGACGGCAACTCACCCGACCGCATCGCCGAAGTGATTGTGCGCTGTCCCACCGGTGCGCTACGCTACCAGCCGGCAGATAGCAGCCTGGCCGAGCTTCCGGAGCCGAGCAACACGGTGAGAATTCGGCCGGATGGCCCGCTTTATGTGCGCGGCAACCTGGTGATTGTGACCGAGGCAGGCGAGCGCGTGGCCAGCGAGACGCGCGTCGCACTTTGCCGCTGCGGCGCGTCCAAGAACAAGCCGTTCTGCGACAATAGCCACTTCACGATCGGGTTTGCAGATCAGGCAATGGCCAAGCCGAGCGCAAGCGCGCAGAATGAAATGGTCACCAGCGGAAAACTGCAGGTGACGCCCACTGCTAATGGGCCGCTCCACCTGCAAGGGCAGGTCACCATCCGCAATGCCGCCGGAAAAGTCATCTTCGAAGGAGCCGAGACCTGGCTGTGCCGATGCGGACGCTCTGCCGACAAGCCCTTCTGCGATGGCAGCCACGAGCGAAGCGGCTTCCGGTCGGAATAGACCCGGACTCGCGAGCTGTCCGCTGAGCTAGCGCGAATGTGCTTTTCGCCTGTGACTGTCCTCAGGCGGGAGAGCCGGCCTGAGGCCGCTGCTCGTCGTTCCCGGGCCCTGGACCAGTGATGGCCATCACACCGGTCCCTCCCGCCAGTTGTGATACAAGTTGTTGTGATCCTGATGCACGTCGCCAGTGCGAGCTATCCCCCGTCATCTCAGCTGGATGGTCTCCCGTGGTAAGGGCCCTGTTCATCTGGCTGTCGGAAAGCCCGTCACTGCGGGCGATGGCGGAGCGCTCCGCCGTCGGCCAGCGCCTCTCCAGCCGCTTCGTCGCCGGGACACGGGTAGACGATGTCCTCAATGCTGCTGCCGAGGTAAACCGGAAGGGCATCACGGTCAGCATCGACAATCTGGGAGAGAACGTCACCAACGTGGAGGAGGCGCGGGCCAGCGCCCAGCTCTATCACGAACTGCTTGACCACATTGCCGCGCGCAAGCTCGAGGCCAACATCAGCCTGAAGCTGACCCACATGGGCCTGGACGTCGACGAAAACCTGGCCCGCGAACTCGTGACCGGCCTGGTGCAGAAGGCCGCCGCCGTAAACCCGACGAACTTCGTGCGTGTGGACATGGAGGGCTCGCCCTACACCCAGCGCACGCTCGACTTCGTACACGCCCTTCACCGGGTGCCGGGCAACGCCGGGCACGTGGGCACGGTCATCCAATCCTACATGTACCGCGCCGAAAAAGATGTCGAGAGGCTGCTGGCGGAGGGTATTCGCATCCGCCTGTGCAAGGGTGCCTACAAAGAGTCCCACAAGATCGCATTCCAGAGGAAGTCCGACGTGGATGCCAACTACATCAGGCTGATGAAGATGCTGCTGAAAAGCGGCGTCTACCACGGCCTGGCCACGCACGACGAACACATTATCGGCGAGGCCAGGGCCTTCGCCGCGCAGGAGAAGATTCCCCGTGATGCCTTCGAATTCCAGATGCTGTACGGTATCCGCCGCGACTTACAGCAGAGACTGGTGCGCGAAGGCTGGCGGATGCGGGTCTACATCCCCTTCGGTACGGAGTGGTATCCCTACTTCATGCGGCGGCTGGCAGAGCGCCCCGCCAACGTCTTCTTCATCGCCAAGCACATGCTGCGGTGGTGAGCTCACAGCCCATCCCAAGTCGCGCTAGCAGTGACAATCTCACCATTGAGCCGCAGATGCCTTTTCAGGTTACGCCAGCGATTTCGTCCTCGGATGGAAGCTGGGGATGTCCTCTCCAGCAGAGCTTCGCTGCCTTAACGGCCTCACAGGCTGCGGAAAGAGTCCTCTTAGGGTGAGCGGGGCCTTAGTTAG
>DASPST010000022.1:0-69887 GCA_035623795.1 Terriglobales bacterium | reverse complement strand
CGAGCGGAACACAATCTTGGGATTGTGCTTCTGCAACACCTTGGTGATGGCCGCCGTCAAGGTCGTCTTGCCGTGATCAATGTGACCAATCGTCCCCACGTTGCAGTGCGGCTTGGTCCGTTCAAATTTTTCCTTCGCCATTGCGTTTTCTTCTCCTCAGCGCTTCCCGATCCCGGCCGTCCGGACCCTACTGCAAAGTCCGCCCGCCGTCCGGAATCGACGATGCGCGACAAACCGCGTCGAGCGCCGTCACCTCGGCGCCGCCTTGCCCTGCACCTTGGCCACAATCTCCTCAGCCACCGAGCGCGGCGCTTCCTCGTAGCGCGCAAAATGCATAGAGAACGTCGCCCGGCCCTGGGTATTGGACCGCATCTGCGTGGCGTAGCCGAACATTTCGGCCAGTGGCACCATGGCCTTGATCACCTGCGACCCGGCGCGATGCTCCATGCCCTCGATCCGGCCGCGGCGCGAATTCAGGTCGCCGATGATGTCACCCATGTATTCTTCGGGCACGACCACTTCCACCGACATCACGGGCTCGAGAATCACCGGGCTCGCCCGGCGCGCCGCTTCCTTGAAGGCCATCGAACCGGCAATCTTGAAGGCCATTTCGTTCGAGTCGACTTCATGGTAGCTGCCATCGTAGAGGGTCGCCTTGACGTCCACCATCGGATAGCCCGCCAGGACGCCGCCCTCCATGGCTTCCTCGATGCCCTGGTCGACCGGCTTGATGTATTCCTTGGGCACCACGCCGCCCACGATTTCGTTGATGAACTCGTAGCTTTTGCCGGGCTCGTTGGGTTCGAGGCGGATCTTCACGTGCCCGTACTGGCCGCGGCCTCCGGTCTGGCGGATGTACTTGCCTTCCGCTTCCGCGGCCTTGCGGATGGTCTCGCGATACGCCACCTGCGGTTTGCCCACGTTGGCCTGCACGTTGAACTCACGCATCATGCGATCGACGATGATCTCCAGATGCAGTTCGCCCATGCCGCTGATGATGGTCTGCCCGCTGTCCGGATCGGTCGCGACCTTGAAGGTCGGATCTTCGTGCGCCAACTTGCTGAGCGCGATGCCCATCTTTTCCTGGTCGCTCTTGGTCTTCGGCTCCACCGCCACCGAGATCACCGGCGCCGGGAACACGATCGACTCGAGCAGGATGGGATGCTTCTCGTCGCAGATGGTGTCGCCCGTGGTTACGTTGCGCAGGCCGACGCAGGCGCAAATGTCGCCGGCAAGAATCTCGTTGATTTCCTCGCGCTTGTTGGCGTGCATCTTCAGCAGGCGCCCGATGCGCTCGCTGCGCCCCTTGGCCACGCTCAACACCGAGTCGCCCGTCTTCAACTGCCCGGAATACACGCGAATGAAGGTCAACTGTCCGACGAACGGATCGGTCATGATCTTGAACGCCAGCGCCGAGAAAGGATCCTTGTCGTCGGCCTTGCGCTCGACTTGCTTGCCCGAGTCCGGATCGATGCCCTTCACCGGAGGAATGTCGAGAGGGGAGGGCAGGAAGTCCACCACCGCATCGAGCAGCGGCTGAACCCCCTTGTTCTTGAAGGCGGACCCGCAAATCACGGGAAACATTTTCAGGGCAATCACGCTTTTGCGCAGCGACTTCTTCAACTCTTCCGGCGTGATAGCCTCGCCTTCCATGTACTTGTGGAGAAGCTCATCGTCGTTCTCGACGATGGTCTCGACCATCTGGTTATGGAAGGCGGTCGCTTTCTTCTTGAGATCGTCGGGAATTTCTTCGATGACGTACTCAGCGCCCAGGGTCTCGTCTTTCCAGAGGATCGACTTCATGCGCAACAGGTCGATGACGCCTTTAAACTTGTCTTCCTGGCCGATCGGGAGTTGAATGGCGACGGGGCGGGCGTTGAGGCGTTTGCGGATGGTGTCGATGGCGTGCTCGAAATCAGCGCCCATCTTGTCCATCTTGTTGATGAAGCAGATGCGCGGGACACCGTACTTATCGGCCTGGCGCCACACCGTCTCCGACTGGGGCTCGACGCCATGCACGGCATCGAACACGGCGCAGGCCCCGTCCAGTACGCGCAGGGATCGTTCGACTTCGGCGGTGAAGTCGACGTGACCGGGGGTATCGATGATGTTGATCCGCAGGTCGCGCCAGAAGCAGGTGGTCGCGGCCGAGGTAATGGTGATGCCGCGCTCCTGCTCCTGCTCCATCCAGTCCATCGTGGCCGTGCCTTCATGGACCTCGCCGATGCGGTGCGTCCGGCCGGTGTAGAACAGGATGCGCTCCGTGGTCGTGGTCTTACCGGCATCAATGTGGGCCATGATGCCGATATTCCTGCACCGCTCTAATGGGATCGTTCGGGGCACGCGTTTCTCGTCTCTTCTTTCTGGGGGCTAACCCTCACCATCCAGCCCCTGGCTGGAGGCCAGGCACGGCCGCTCACCACCGATAATGTGCGAAGGCCTTGTTGGCCTCAGCCATGCGGTGGACATCCTCCTTCTTCTTGATCGCGGCGCCGCGGTTGTTGGCGGCGTCTAGCAACTCGTTGGTCAATTTGTCGACCATGCCTTTTTCGCCGCGGCCGCGGGCGTACGTAATCAACCAGCGGATGGCCAGCGAGGTTCGCCGATCCGCATTCACTTCCACCGGCACCTGATAGTTGGCGCCGCCCACGCGCCGGGTCTTCACTTCCAGCAGCGGCTTGCAGTTCTCCACCGCCTTCTTAAACAGCTTCAGCGGCTCATCGCCGCCCTTCTGCTGCAGATTGGTAAGCGCTTCATAAAAAATGTTTTGAGCAGTCGACTTCTTGCCCTGCCACATCATCGAGTTGACGAACTTCGTCACCAGGTCCGAACCGTACACCGGATCGGGGGCGACGACGCGCTTGGCAACATGTCCTTTACGAGGCATTTCAGCTTCTCGCTCCTGGCTCCTAAGCCTTTAGCTCGAGCTCTGTGGGTGACGAAGGCTTGCCCTTCACACCCTGAACCTTGCCCGCCACCCCGGGACGCACCATCTCGGTTACGCCTTCTTCGGCCGCTTGGCGCCGTACTTGGAGCGGCCCTGGTTGCGATTGGCTACACCCACGGCATCCAGCGTCCCGCGCACCACGTGGTAGCGCACCCCCGGCAGATCCTTCACCCGGCCCCCGCGAATCAGCACGATGGAGTGCTCCTGCAGGTTGTGGCCGATCCCCGGGATGTAGGTGGTGACTTCGATGCCGTTGGTCAGCCGCACGCGCGCTACCTTGCGCAACGCCGAATTCGGCTTCTTGGGCGTCTGGGTGTAGACCCGGGTGCAAACACCGCGTTTCTGCGGACACGACTGCAAGGCCGGGCTCGCCGTCTTGTAGCGCGGTTGCTTCCGCCCGGAACGCACCAGTTGGTTGAACGTAGGCACGGTTCGCCACTCCTTCAGCACAGTTTGGGGAGACCCCGAAACGGGTAGGTCTTTCGAGACCTGCGCTGCCTATGCTTTTCCCGATTCCGGGCTGGCTGGCACGAGTGTCCAACCATGCTTCTCCCGCGCACACAACCGCAGGCAGGAGGATGTGATTTCCGATCTGACTGATCGCCGGCGACGGTGGTACCAAGCCTTAGTCGGAGGTGCTCCGTTTCGTCAGCTTCTGCCCTACATAGCCTTCCGACGGGCGGAAGGTGAGCGCGGGGCATTTCAGCGAGGAAGTCTCCGGTTCCCTTGTCGGCTCCGGAAACGCATGCTTCTGAGGCTCAACCGCCAGCGCTCGGCGTTATTTCACACCGAGCGCAGCGCGGCTCAACCAAACCTACCGCTTAGAGGCAAGCCAGAATGAACTCGCGGAACCAGTTGAATATAGCAACTCCTCGAGCACATCGTCAACTCGCACCCACGCATCTCACGAAGAAGACGCACCGTGGGGCCCTCTTGCCCCAGGCAGCGGGCTACCTCTACACTGAGGGTTTTCCAAGCGAAACCATGGCTCGTCCGGCGGGAAGAGTGCCGGGCGGGGAGGGTGCATGAGTCGGTTCGGTTCGGGCCTGGTTGCGGTTTTCCTTCTCCTTTTACTGACATTGCTGAACGCCGCCACCGTCGGATGCGGGGGCTCTTCGACCACCCCCAGTGAGGCGACGCCCGCGTCCGTCACCCTCACGCCCACATTCGGATCGGTGCAAGTGGGTTCAACCCTTCCGTTCGCCGCTACGCCGAGGAGCTCCTCGAACGCTGTCGTCTCAGTCCCGGTCACCTATTATTCCAGCAACCCCAGCGTGTTGAGCTTCGTCCCTTCGGCCGGCGGTCTGGCTTGCGGCGGACGCTGGGATTCCGCCGGACAGGTCTGCACCCCAGGGGGGATCGGCACGGCCTTGGTCACCGCCACTGCCAACGGGGTGACCAGTCCTGCCGCAACGGTATACGTCCACCAGCCCATCGACCAGATCCAATTAAGCCTGCTCAATCCGCCCGTTCCCGTTCCTTCCTGTGTGACCCAGGCTTCCGTGCAGGGGGTACAGAACTATCTCGATTTTCAGGCAAAGGCGTTCAGCCGCGGCATTGACATTACCAATAGCGTCGGCTCGTTTACGTTCTCGGTTACCAATACCCAGGTGGCGGGGGTCAGCTTGAACGCACCGGAACTCGAGAACAATAACGGCCAGCAGATCACTCAGGCGCGAATCAGCGCCACCGCTCCGGGAATCACCCAGGTCTATGCCTCGTCGACGGGGGTCAGCAGTCTGCCTTTCACTTTTGAGACCTGCCTCATTCAATCCATCCAACTGCAGGCCGGGGCCTCCCCCTCCAACGTCACCTTTACCGTCACCAAATCGGGCAGTGAAACCATCACACCCACGATCGTGGACCGGCTGGGAAACACGCTGCTCAAGGCTGCCCTGACCTGGGCGACGCTGGCTCCTGCCAACGTTTCGGTGACCACGGGAGGCACGGCGCAAGGGGTGGCTGCCGGGGGATCGACGATTACAGCCTCCTGCATTGCTCCACTGTGCAACATCGGTGTGGTGCCGCAAAAGCCGGTTTACGCCTCCAACGTCATTACCGGCCTGGTCACGGCGAGCCCGTCCACGACCACTGCCTATGCCACGAGCACCCAATGCGGATCGATCAATGGTTGCCAACCCTTTCTGTATCCCATCTCCACCTCCAGCAATCTGGCTGCGAATCCGGTTACCTTACCCAGTTCGCCGAACAGCTTCGTCTTCACGCCAGGAACCGCCGGCAAGGCCTTTCTCGGCAGCACCCAGGGCCTGATGATTTTTTCGCCGGGCTCGGGTACATCCGGCCAGGTCACCCAGAGAAATGACGTACCTGGTAAGGTTCTAGCTGTCTCCCTTGACGGCAATCGCGTGGTGGTTTCCGACACTCAATCCAACCCGAACCAGGTATTTATCTTCGATCAGACTGCTGCCGCCGGCGTCGCCCCCATCATTCTCCTGATCAACGCTGCGACGGCCGCCCAGTTTTCGCCGGATGGCCAGGAAATCGCCATCATCGCTAGCCAGCATCCGGCCGGAGACCCGCTCTACGTGCCGGGCGACGTTCTGTATGTGTACTCGACGGTCGCGGCTTTGCAAAACATCGCCTTGCCCGGAGTGCCCGGTCCGGCCCCGGGTGGACCGACAGCCGTTTCCTACCAGGCGAGCGGTGCTCTCTATTTCTTGTCGGGTGTGGATCCCACCGGGATCCAGGTTCGAAACACGTGCGACAACTCCCTGGCGGAAACGATCCCGGTTACCCGCGTGCCAGACCAGTTTCAGATCGTGCTCGATGGCGTGCATGCCATCGGGATCAACTCTCCAGGACTCCAGCTTTTCACCGCCAAGGTGATCCCGCCTCCGGTGGCCACCCCGACCTCACCCACCTCGGTCACGTGCCCCTTCGGTGTGGCCCCGCCCACCTCCAATTTCATTAACTTGGGCCAGGGAAGCTTCACTCCCTTGCAACTGCTGGTCCGGCCGGACAATTCCAAGGCCTACGTGGTGGCCAGGAATCTGGGCAGCGTCTTTTCCTTTGATCTCGGGATCCAGACCGTCAACGCAATCCCCTTGGCCGGCAGCCCCATGCCGCTGAGCGCCAGCCTGACGGCGGACGGAACTCTGATGTATGTGGGCACCAGCGATGCCACGGTGCACGTGATCAGCACCGTCTCCGGGCAGGACATTCAGCAGATTTCGTTCCCCGCGAACCTCAACAACAACAATAATGTCGGGCTGTGCAGCAACATTCCCGCGACCTGTGCGCCGGACCTGGTCGCCGTAGCTCCGTAAGACACCAGTCGAACCTCGCTGCCGCGCCCGGCACCGAGTAAACCGGTGGGACGTCTCTCATCCACGGTCTGGGGTCTGGGCCGGGATTCACCATCCGGTTCAAAGATCCGAGGCGGGGAATTCCAGGTTCGTCCGCTGTGCGCTCTTCTCCAGATCCCGTCCCACGCTGTCAAGCACGCCGTTGATAAACTGCACCGACTCAGGGCTGGAAAACTTGCGCGCGATTTCGATGGCTTCGTTAATCACGACCGCCCGCGGGGTCGCGGGATAGACCAGCATCTCGGTCACGGCCGAGCGCAGAATGTTGCGGTCCACGGCCGCCATCCGTTCCATGCGCCAGTGTTCCGCATGGGCCTCGATGAGGCTGTCGATCTCGTGCAGACGCCCGGTCGCAACCCGGAACAGGTCGTCCGCGAAACGGCGCACATCGTCGGCAACTTCCTTGCGCTCTGCCCAGAAGCTTCGCCGCACCTCATCCCCGCCCTGCCGTCCCATGTCGGCCTGAAAGAGCATCTGCAGGGCGAGTTCGCGGGATTTGCGCCGGGTGCCCATCGCAGTCTCTCGTCGTCGGACGGTGGCAAAATCTGACCAGCCGTCGCCGCGGTCGTTAGGTTCAGTGTACAGGTTTTGCACCGGGGAATGGGCTCGAGCACTCCGACTCGAATCGGCAGGGACGGCCGGTTGTCTAACGCTTGTTCAGGCCTCTGGTTTTGCCGACCATCGACGACCGATGACCGACCGCCGGCTTGGCTTTGCGGACCGCAGACAGGCGAATGGCCCTCTTTACCCCGGCCATTTCCACCGCCGCCAGTGCTGCCTCAAAACCCTTGTTTCCCATTTTCAGTCCCGCACGGTCGATGGCCTGCTCGAGGGTGTCGCAGGTGAGCACGCCGAAAGCGTGGGGCACCCGGGTGTCCTGAGCCGACTGCCCGATGCCACGGGTCACTTCGTTGACGATGACGTCGTAGTGGGCGGTGTCTCCGCGCAAGAGGCATCCCAGACAGATGATCGCATCAAACTTGCGGGTCTCCGCCAGGACGCGCGCCGCTGCCGGAATCTCAAAGCTGCCGGGCACACGAAGGATCTCCACATCCGCGGCACGAGTCCCCGTCCGCCGCAACCCGTCCAGCGCCCCTCGCAGCAGCCGCTCCGTGATGAAGGCATTGAAGCGGCTCACAACGATGGCAAACCGTTTCCCCTCCCCGCGCAGGTCGCCCTCCATCCCTGCCGGCAGATCTTCTGGCTTGCCATGCACGGTGATGATGATTTCCCCGGGAAGCTCGAGCGAGAAGCTCCTCTCCCCGCTGACCGAAGAGGCTGAGTCGGCGAGGACATTCAATTTGTGTTTTCGCGCAATCTGAAAGACCTCATCTGGGTTTGAGACTTCCAGTACGATCAGCCGGTTCACATCCTTGAGCCGGGCGAGAACCTCGGCAGGATACTGAGAAGGCAGGGCATTGACGCTGAGCAGGCCCACCGGTGCCGCCAGGATGGCGGAGCGTCCGTCGCCACCGGCGATCTGCTCAAACCCGATCGCCTGGAGAAAGCCGCTGAGGGCGCGCAGGTCCTGCGGCCTGCTGACGTATCGGCCGATATGGAGAGACTTGAGCATCTTCAATTCCCGGTTTTCCCGTGCCCACGGTTCGCGGTCTCGGAGCGCGGTTGAGAATCAATCATGGCTCACTTGCCCTTAAACACGGGTGGCCGCTTCTCCAGGAACGCCCGCGTGCCTTCGGCTTTGTCCTGGGTTGCGCAGCAGACGCCGAAAAGCGTCGCTTCGAGATAGAGACCCTCGGTGAGGGTCAGCTCCATCCCATGATTTACCGCTTCCATGGCGTACTGCACGGCCAGCGGCGCGTTGGCCATGATCTTCTGCGCGATCGCTTCTGCGCGTGGAATCAGCTCCGCCGGCGCCGTCACTTCATTCACCAGCCCGATGCGATGGGCTTCCTGCGCGCTGATCGGTTCGCCGGTGAGCACCAACTGCATGGCGATGCCCTTACCCACCAGGCGCGGCAGCCGCTGGGTCCCGCCATAACCGGGGATCATCCCCAGCTTCACTTCCGGCTGACCCAGCTTGGCGTTCTCGCTGGCGAGGCGCAAGGTGCAGGCCATGGCGATCTCGCACCCGCCGCCCAGCGCGAAGCCGTTGATGCAGGCAATCACCGGCTTGCCCAGCCGCTCGATCAGATTGAGCACCGACTGCCCGCGATGGGTGTACTCCTTGCCCGAGACCGCATCGTGCTTTGACAGTTCACCGATGTCAGCGCCCGCCATGAACGCTTTTTCGCCTGCTCCGGTGAGAATCACGGCCCGTACCCCGGTATCGTTCTTAAGGTCGTGAAACGCCGCCCGCAGCTCGTCCATGGTGGCCAAGTTGAGCGCGTTGAGCACCTTGGGACGATTAACGGTGACGTAGGCGATGGAGTTTTTCTTGTCGAGGAGGATGTTTTCCAAGGTCATAAGGATCCTCTTGCCGGCGTAAACCTCCGAGGCACCGAGTCGGAGAGGTCAATGGGCAATCTGGTATGCGGCCCTGAGTCTGGTCAATCGGCAAGTAGGCGCTTTTCGCCGACGTTCACACCGACTCGTTGCCCAGGGTCATTATCATCCGAAACGCGAGCCCTCGTGCCCCTAACGAATGGTCCCTTCGAGCAACCCATGCGCGTGACTTCCGTCCTGCTTCTCCTCCGTGCCTCTCTAACTCGGTGGCGGGTTGTCAGAACCTCCCCGGCACCGGCTTCTCCGGGTCCGAGTAATCATAGAACCCGCGACCCGTCTTCCTCCCGTACCACCCCGCCATCACCAGCCGCTTGAGCAGCGGAGGCGAAGCGAAGCGTCGCTCCTTGAACTCGTCGTACATGACCTGCGTGATGTAGTACGTGGTGTCGAGCCCGACAAAGTCCAGCAGCGTGAACGGCCCCATGGGATAGCCGCAGCCCAGCTTCATGGCGTTGTCGATGTCCTCGATCGAGCCCACGCCTTCTTCATATGCCCGGATCGCATCCAGCAGATACGGCACCAGCAACCGATTCACGATGAACCCGGTCTTATCGGAGGTGCGCACCGGCACCTTGCCGAGATTCTTGGCGAACGCATAGGCCGCGTCATACACCTCGGGCGCGGTCGCGATCGTCTTCACCACCTCGACCAGCTTCATCAGCGGCACGGGATTGAAGAAGTGCAGCCCGATGAACCGTTCCGGCCGCGTGGTCGCAGCCATCAGTTCGGTCACGGAGATGGATGACGTATTGGTGGCGAAGATGGCCTCGCGCTTGACGATCCCGTCCAGCGAGTCGTACATATCCCGCTTCTGCTGCACGTTTTCGATGATGGCTTCGATCACGATGTCGCAATCGGCCAGCTCCTGGCGGTTGGTCGTGCCCCTTAGCCGCCTCCGCACCGCCTCGGGATTCTCTTTCAGGGTGCCTTTCGCGGCGAACTTTGCCAGCGACCGGTCGATGCCGGCAAAGCCCTTATCGAGAAGCTTCTGCTCGAGTTCAAGCACGTGGACGTCAAACCCGGCCATGGCCGCGACTTGCGCTATCCCCGATCCCATCAGGCCACAGCCCAAAACGCCGACTTTCTTAATGTCCATAGCCATTCCTTCGAACCCGTCCAGCCCTCATTCTCTCTCCACCCCCTGTGGTTAAGAACTCGACTGGAAGCTCTCCACCACCATGGCGATACCCTGCCCCCCGCCAATGCACGCCGTCGCCAGCCCGTACTTTTTCTTCCGCCGCCGCAGCTCGTACAGCAGGGTCAGGACCAGGCGCGTCCCGGTCGCTCCCAGCGGATGCCCCAGCGCGATCGCTCCGCCGTTCACGTTGACCTTGCTGCGGTCCAGCCCCAGCTCCTTCTCTACCGCCAGGTACTGCGCGGCGAAAGCTTCATTCACCTCAATCAGGTCAATGTAGTCCAGGGTTAGGCCCGCCCTCTGCAACGCCAGCCTGGTCGAGGGCACCGGCCCGCGTCCCATCAGCTTCGGCTCCACGCCCGCGATGCCCCAGTTCACGATCCGTCCCAGCACGCTCAGGTTCCGTTTCAGCGCCTGCTCGATCGACATCATCACCACCGCCGCTCCCCCGTCGACGATGCCGCTGGCGTTTCCCGCTGTCACCGTCCCGTTCCGGCCAAAGGACGGCTTGAGCTTGGCTAACCCTTCCAGCGTGGTCTGCGGACGCCGATGGTCATCTTCACAAAACATCTCACCTGTCGGTTCGCCCTTGTGATTGCGCAGCGGGATTGGCACCAGTTCCTCCGGCAGGCGTCCTTCTTTATAGGCTGCCTCCGCCATCTGCTGCGAGCGCAGCGCGAACTCGTCTTGCGCCTGCCGCGTGATGCCCTGCTGCTCGGCATAGTTCTCCGCGGTGTTGGCCATGTAAAGCCCGCAGTAGCTGTCGAGCAACGCCACCAAGAGCGAATCCTCGAGCTTCCCGCCCGGAGCAAGGGTGAAACCATCGCGCCCGCGGATCACGAAGGGCGCCTGCGACATGGCTTCCATCCCACCCGCCAGTACCACGCTCGCCTCGCCCGTCTGGATCATCTGCGCTGCGCTCACCATGGCCTGCATGCCCGAACCGCACAGCCGGTTGACGGTGAGCGCCGGCGTCTCAATGGGCAGCCCGGCCCGCAGGCCCACGTGACGCGCGCCATACAGAGCGTCGCCCGACGTCTGCTGTGCGTTGCCGAACACGACGTGGTCGAATTCCTTGGGGTCGATTCCCGAGCGCTCGATGGCACTCTTGGCCGCGATCGCGCCCAGTTCCTGCGCGGAAAAGTCCTTGAGTTTGCCGCAGTAGCGCCCCATGGGCGTACGCGCGCCGCTTACGATGGCAATCTCACCCGCTTTCAACATGAATGACCTGCAATAGAAGAGCGTTTCAGGATGAAGCCCATCAGTCTAGCAGCCAGTATGTCGGGAACTCAAACGGAGGGAAAAGCCAGTACTCAGCCGGCAGCACTTGGCACTCCCACCTCGATGTTGCGGTGCAAGCGGCGTTCTCCTGGCCGGTTGCCAATTGCCAAATGCTGGGATTACGCCACCGCCGCGGCCGAGAGGTTGGCAGCCAGCGCCAGCACGCTGCCCAAGCCCTGGGCGAGCGCATCATGCAGCGCCTGTTCGACGCGGTTGATCACTTCCGTCACCACATCCACCGGATCGTAATTCGCTTTCATCACCGCTTCCGCCAGCCCAGCCGTGAATGTCACCGGCTGATCCTTGCCCGGCAGCCGCACTTCCGCGATGAGCTTGCGCAGCTTCTCCACGGCCAGCAACCCTTCTTTCTCGGCCGTGTCTCCCAGGATCAGAGCGACCGTCATGGTGTCGTAGCGGAAGGCGACGTCGTTGGTCCGGATATTGGCGGAGAATAGCTGTCCCACTTGTTCCATCATGGCTTCGACCGCCGGCTCTCCGAATTCCTTGCATAATGCGCTGAAGCGCCCGAAGTGCATCAGCAGGATGGTCAGCGGCGTGGCCTGCTGCATCGCGCGCCTGGTCTCGGCCTGCACCAGGTCGAGGTAAGACGCGCGCTTCAGCAGTCCCGATTTTTCATCGGTGACGGAAAGGTTGCGCACCAGCTTGCGCAAGCCGGCATTGTTCAGCGCGATGACGAGCTGCTCGGCCAGCGTCTTCAGCACCACGATCTCCGCGGGTTGCCAGTTCCGCGCGTGGCCCTGCAGGAACAGCAGAACGCCCACATGCTCCTCGCCTTCACTGAGCGGCAGCGCCAGGACGGAAGTGATCCCCAGCTCCGCGACCGACCGCCGCACCGGTTGCAACTCCTTCGCAGTCAGTGCATCCCCGATCGTGACCGTTCCCCGGGCGATGGCCAAGTCCTGGCAGGCCGCAACCAGGGCCGCCAACGCGGCGGGATCCCCCGCCGATATGCCGTCCACGCGATATTCCTGCAGTGCGGTGGGAGGCAAACCCGGCTTGCGCATGGCCGCAACGCAGCGCGTAACCTTCCATTGGCTGCCCATCTCGTTGGCCGCCGTCGACAGCACGGCATTGGGGTTGTTCTGGTGGTAGAGCTTGCGCGTGATTTCGGCGACGCGGGTGAAGCTGCTCACATCTCCCACGTCGAGCTGGGTCGGCGGCAGGGTCAGAGGCGGGGCCGCCGGCGCCTGCGGCACCGGAGTCCGGCCCGCGTAGCGCGGTGTCATGCCGGCAGCCAGGTACAGCCGCTGCAGGTCCTCGTTGCGTTCTTCCTCTCTGGGAAACAGTTCCTGGATGCGCTGCAGTCGCTCTACCGCCTTCGAACGCATGCCGTACTGCACCAGGATCTCCGCCTGCAGCATCAGGTCCTGCAGCGCGGCCGCTCCCAGCGTGGGCTCCTCCGTCCGGATCGGCTCCGGCACTGATTTGTTCATCTGCGCCAGGCGGGAGGCGATTACCTTGTAGCGTCCCTCCTCGATTCTTCCCCGCAGCATTTCCAGCCGCCGCTGGTGGCCGCGTTCGTAAGGATCGACTTCCGCGGCTCGGTCCAGGCACTCCGCCGCCTTGGGAAAATTTCCCGTGCTCACGTACAGGTCGAAGAGTTTCAGCAGCGTCTGGCAGTAGTCGGTCTCGCGATTGGACGCGTTGAACAGCTCGCTGAGGAACTCCAGCATCTCCGGCGAGGCGCGGTGTCGTCCGACCAGGTCCTGCATCATGGCCACGAAGGCGCGCCGCTCGCCCCGCCGCCGCTGAAATTGCTCCAGCTTGCGGGCCAGGGCCACCGCTTCCGCGTCCTGTTGCGCATCGACCAGCTGGCCGATCAGGCCGGCAACCTGCTGCAGGCGGTTGGGATTCTGTTCGAACAGCTGCCAGACGAAGGGCTCCGCCTCACTCAACCGATTGGCCGAAAGCAACGCCTGGGCGTAATGTTCCCGTAGTTCGATCGAGGGATTCCCCGCGAGCACGTGCGGCTCCAGGATGAAGATCGACGCGCCGACCTGTCCCTGCGCCAGCAGGCTCTTGCCGTAGGCCAGCGCGATCCGGGGATCGCTCGGATCCTCCGCATACCCTCGCTCATAGTACTGCGCCGCATCCTGCCCGCCGGCCTCGGCCAGTTCGGCGGTCTTGAGGAAGGCCGCCGCCGCGTGTTTGCGGTCGCCCAGCTGGGAACACAATTCGGCCAGGCGCAGGTGATTCGCCTGGCTGGGCTCGAGCAGCACGATGCGCGCCAGCACCTCCAAAGACTCCTCTGGCTTGTTCTGCCGCACCAGGTCGTCCAGGGCATTCTCGTAGGTCCCGACTGCGAGCTTCTTGTTCGAATTCTCGAGCAGTTGACCAAAGCGGAATTTCTGCTGCCAGGTGGGGTTTCCGTGGCGCACCAGTTTCTTATAGGTGAGGCTGGCGCGGGTCGCTTCGCCCATGGCGACTTGCCGCTCGAATAATTCCCCCAGCAGCGTTACGGCCTCGCCTGTCCGGCTCAAGGAAAGACACAGATCCGCCGCCATCGAACGCACGTTGTCGTTTTCCGGATCGTCTACTAGGATCTGCAGATACTCGTCCAGCGCCTCCCCGGTCTTGCCCCGTTGGAGAAGTTTCTCGGCCTGGGCCACACGTTTGGCGATCTCGGCTCGGTCCGCCATGGGTGAGTAATCTGGGGAGTAACCTGCACTGTGATTCTAGGAGCAGGAAAAATCACCGGCAATGAAGTAACGGCCGCGCCCGGTTACGAAGGTCATTCCCGGCGAACCCTTTGGGCGCCAACTTCACTTCTGGTATACGTGCTGGATGTCTTCCGCCCCCAACCTGGCCCCCGGCCGGAACCAAGAACAGGGCCTTCGTCACCAGCTGACTTCGGGGCAGATGGCCATGGTCGCTGTCGGTGGGTCGATCGGGACCGGCCTCCTGCTGGGCTCGGCCACCGCCCTCGAACTGGCCGGTCCCAGCGTCATCCTCAGTTTCCTTCTGGCCGCCTTCATCAACGTGCTGGTCGCCCTGGCGCTGGGGGAACTGGCGAGCGCGCATCCCGCCGCGGGCTCCTTCGGCATCTACGGCGAACTCTACCTGAACCCCTGGGCGGGATTCATCGCCCGCACCGGATATTGGGCCGCCATCGCTGTCTCGGTCGGCGCCGAACTGGTCGCCGCGGCCACCTACATGGCGTACTGGTATCCCCGGGTCCCCGCCCTGGCCTGGGTAATCCTGTTCTCCGTCCTTCTGCTGCTCGTCAACCTGCGCAGTGTGGGCTCCTATGGTCGCTTCGAATACTGGTTCGCCATGGTCAAGGTCGTCACCATCGCGGCCTTCGTCCTCATCGGAGCGGCTTTGCTGCTCGACGGCCGCGTGCTTCCGCAATACACGACGCACGGCGGATTCTTCCCCCGCGGCCTGCTGGCGCCCCTGCTGGCCATGACCTTCGCGATTTACGCCTTCGGAGGCGTGGAGTTTGTTGCCGTCACCTCCGGCGAATCCCGCTCTCCCCGCGAAGTGGCCCGTGCCGTGCGCCTCACGTTCGTGATGCTGACGCTCCTTTACCTGGGGGCGATTGCCGTGCTGGTCGGGGTCATGCCGTGGAATCGCGCCGGAGTCAGCGAGAGCCCGTTCGTGACCGTGTTCCGGGTGGTGGACATCCCGTTTGCCAGCGACCTGATGAACTTCGTGGTGCTGACGGCGGCTCTCTCCGGCTCCAATGCCTCCCTCTACGTCGCCTCACGGCTGCTGTTTTCCCTCGGCCGGTCTGGCTGGGCACCGCCCCTGTTCGGCAGGCTGAACACGGCCGGCTCTCCGCGCTGGGCCCTCCTGGTTTCCTCGTACGGAATCGTCGTGGCCCTGGCCCTCGAGAAGTACGCTCCCGCCAACGCCTTTGAGTTCATCCTGCGGGGAGCGTTCTTCGGCATGATCCTGTCCTGGCTCGTCTCCTTCGCCGCACACGTCTCCTTCCGCCAGCGCTTGAGCGCCGGGCAACTGGCCGCCTTGCCCATGCGTTCACCCTTCGGCGGTTGGGGATCGAGGGTCGGCCTCGTCGTGGTTTCCGCGGTCGTGCTCAAGGGCTGGTGGGATTCCCGCGTCAACTTGGTCAGCGCCCTCGTCTACCTGGTGCTGTTGACGGCGGCTTACGTTGCGATCCGGCAAGCACGGCCGGGAGCGACGCCCTAGAGGAACCGGTCGCAGGCGTGTGGCGGCGTGGGATACTGTCTATCATCAAGCCAGGGAGCGAATCTTAGATGAGTCTGGAGAAATCCGTGCTCAGGAGTTTGCCCAAAGTCCTGCTCCACGAGCACCTGGACGGCGTTCTACGGCCGCAAACCGTCATCGAACTGGCCGAAAGCGTGCGCTACCCCGAACTCCCCACGAGAGATCCCGCGGCGCTGGCACAGTGGTTCTACCGGGGGGCAAATCAGGGCAGCCTCGCCAAATACCTCGAAGGTTTCGCGCACACCATCGCGGTCATGCAGACCGAGGAGGCTCTCGAGCGAGTGGCTTATGAACAGGCCGAGGATCTCAGCAAAGACGGCGTCGTATATTTCGAGACCCGCTTTGCGCCCGTGTTCCACACCCGGCGAGGATTGTCGCACCAGCAGGTGGTCTCTGCGGTGCTTAGGGGCTTGGAGCGCGGGCGACAGGACTTCGGCATCCGGTCGGGCCTGATTCTCTGCGCCATGCGTAACATGAATGTCTCGCTCGAAATGGCCGAGCTGGCCGTAGATTTTCGACAGCGGGGAGTTGTCGGGTTCGACCTCGCAGGAGAGGAAGGCGGCTACCCTCCCAAGAAGCACGTGGAAGCGTTTCACTATATCCAGCGTGAGAACTTCAACATCACGATCCACGCCGGCGAGGGATTCGGAAAAGAATCGATATGGCAGGCGATCCAATACTGTGGGGCCCACCGCATCGGACACGCAACCCGGCTGATTGACGACATTACGGTTGTCGATGGCAGGTCCGTCAAACTAGGAGATCTGGCCCAGTATGTTCTGGACAAGCGCATCCCGCTCGAGATCTGCCTGCTCAGCAACGTGCACACCGGCGCCACCCCCAGCCTGGAGCAGCATCCCTTCCGGATTCTTTACCAGGAAAAGTTTCGCGTCACGCTCAACACCGACAACCGGCTCATGAGCAACACATCCATGACGCGGGAATTTGAGGTTGCAGCAGAGACCTTCGGTCTTACGCTAGACGACTTCGAAAAAATCTCCATTAATGCCATGAAGAGTGCTTTTTTGCCCTACGGGCAGCGCTGCGATTTCATCTACCGAACGCTGAAGCCGGGATATGCGCGAATTCGCCAAGCGCTCGTGGGCAAACCGCACGCCCCATCACCGGGTTCGCACACCCCAGCCTAGCCACAGCTCGACGTCAAGACGTCGAGGCCCCAAGGATTATGCCGTGGGAAAAGCTCGGAATCGAATCACTTGACGGGGCCAAAAGAACTCACTGCTTTTCGTCTCCCGTCAGAGGGGGCGGATCACCTGAGATCTTGCGGACCAGATCTTCTTCCGACTCACGGTGGATCTGGTGAACCTTTGCGAATTCGGCCTGCGCCTCCGACATCCTTCCCATGGCTTCGTAGGCGCGCCCCAGGCGATAGTGTGCATCGGGCTCGGCCGGATCGAGCTCAATCGCCCGCAGAAGCGCAGGAACTGCCTGGTCGTATTGTTTTTGTTGGGCCAGGATGGCACCCAGATCCAGGTAGGCGATACGCAGGTCGCGCTTCAGGCGAATGGCTTTGCGCAGAAGGGGAAGCGCACTTCCGGCGTCATTGTTTCTCATCTCGATGTCGCCCAGATAGGCCCAGGCTTGCGCGTGGTTGGCATCGGAGGAGAGTTCGGCCCTGAATTCGCGAGCCGCCTCCTCGTACTGGCGAGACTTCCAGTAAAGATATCCCAGGCCGAAGTGAACATTCGGCTCTCGCGGAGCCACTCTTGCGGCCGCCTGAAACTCGGAGATCGCTTCGGGCGTCTTTTGCAGTCCGTCTAAAGCTTCCCCCATGAGCATGTGGGCACTGGCGGAGTCGGGATCCTGCTGAAGCACCTGACGGAATTCCTCGAGAGCGCAGGAATATTCCTTAGCCCACAGGCAGGTCTGAGCCAAGGCATGACGCAGTTCGAGGTTGCCCGGATCAGACTTGCTTGCCACCTGAAGGCATGGGACGGCTTCGGCAAAGCGCTTCGTGCCGTAGTAGCTGAACCCCAACAAGATGCGCGCTTGCGAACTGGCCGGGTCCGCAGCCAGAGCGGCCTGGAACGGCGGGATCGCAGCTTCAAAGTTGCCCTGCTTGAACTCGGCCAACCCCAAGTTCAGTTGGACTCCCGGCAACGAGGGATTCAGGGCGAGCGCCTTCCTGTAGGCGTAGGCCGCCTGACGGTATTTCTGCGCCTTGGCGAGAACCACCCCCAAGCTCGCGTAAGCCCCCGCGTCGCGGGGATTTTGCCGGATTATCGCCTGCCAGGCCTGGGCCGCTTCGGCCAGTTTTCCTTGCTGCTCGAGAGCCAGCGCCTCCGCGGGGGACGCCTGTGCATGGGCACAAGTTGACAGCAAGAGAGCTATGAGAACCAACCCTGGAAAGGAACCCTTCATGACCGGAGTTCGCAAGATCTTTGCACTGAAACTGGCAGACTACAAGCGGCTATTTTGCGCCGAGAGAAGAACCGCCAACCCGCCGCGCGTCCAACCAGTCAGAAAAACGCCCCGCCCGCGGGGGTGCTTGTGCGAGCGGGGCTTAGCGGGGAATTCGTGGCTGATCAGAAGATCAGCTTTAGTCCGAGCTGGAAGACCCGCGGGTCGTAAGCCTGGGTGATGATGCCGAAGTTGCCTCCGTTAAGCGAGTTGCCGTAGCCATTGTTCTGGACATCCGCCTTCCACTGCGTGTGATTCCAGGCGTTGAAGCTGTCTGCACGGAATTCAAGGCGAGCACGCTCGGTGAAGGCGAAATTCTTGAATACAGACAGGTTCCAGTTGTCCCGACCGGGGCCGGCGACGGCGTTGTGTCCGAGATCGCCCCAGGTTCCGGAAGCGGGCGTGCCAAAGGCCGAAGGATCAAACCACTGAATCCCTTGCGGCACCCGTTGTTTCAGGTAGGAGATGTTGCCCACGAGGTCAGGGCGGTTGGTGGAATTGGGAATGATGCTGCTTACACTCGTGCCGGCGAGGCGGACATCCAGGGGTGCGCCGGTCTCCGCCGTAACGATGCCCGATACCTGCCAGCCGCCAAAGGCGGCTTTCAGCACACGATTCGGACTGTCGTTGAGAAAGGGAATGTTATACACAAAGTTAACAAACCCGACATGGGTGCGGTTGAAGACCGAGGGGCCGTAATCGTATCTCCAGCCGACGTAAGGATTGGAAACGTTGTTGAGGTCGTATCCATTTCCCCCGTTTCCGGTCGTGGGGTCAATCGCACGGGAGTAGGTGTAGCCGAATTGCAGGCTCAGGTCCCGCGTAAGGTTGCCCCGAAGATCTGCTTGCAAGGAATTGTAGTTGGCGTTGGCTTCGTTAATGGCCAGGCGGATGTTGTGAAAGCCCGGATAGAGAACGGACTGGTTGTACGTGCTGCTGTTCTGGACCAGGGCGGCCAAGTCACTGGCGGGCGGCAGGTCAATCTCCCGCCAGTCATTCTGAAACCGGTTCTGATTTCCGACATACGACAGGGAAAATACGGACCTGGCGCCCAGCGCCCGCTGAACCCCCAGACTGTACTGGTAACTTACCGGCAGATTGTACTGCTTCTGGGAAATGCCCGTGATGCTGGCCACGGGAATGGCCACGGGTTGCTGGGTGCCGGAACTCACGGCGACTTTCGGGTTGGCCAAGAGAACGTTATTGAACGTGACGCTGGCGCTGAAGGGGATGTTGGTACCCCCGTTGTACATGTCATTGCCCTGTATGCGCTCATACATGACACCAAATCCGCCGCGCACCACTGTCTTGCCCTCACCTGTCACATCGTAGGCGAAACCAAGGCGCGGACCGAAGGCGGCCCAGTGATTGTCGACCAGTCCTTTCGGGATGCCGTTCAGGCCATCGACGCCGATGCCGTTGAGGTAAAACTGGTATCCCTGCAGGATCGAATTGGGGCTCGGGCCCAGGTGGGGATTGGCGGGATTAATGGTGCCGTTGGGCAAAAAGACGTTCGGATCCGGCTGATAGAGGTTGGGGTAGAAGTTGGACATGCGGTGATTCGCTTCGTAAGTGTGCGGGACGCCATCCCAACGCAACCCGAGATTCAGCGTGAGCCGGCGGGAAGTCCGCCAGTTGTCCTGCACATACGCAGCGTAGGAGACGTTGTTCCAGTCGCCGTGGTCATGAACGCCGTCTTCGGAATAGGACTGGGCGTAACCCAGTAGGAAATCCGCGAAGTCATTGCCGGTGTAGAAACCGTTGAAACCAAAATTGCCCTGTGTACTGGCAAACAGATCTTGAACTTTCTTGTAAAGCGCCCAACTGAAGCCGAACTTCAACTGGTGGGCACCTTTCGTCCAGGAGAGGTCGTCGCGGATCTGATAGTCGTCCGCCTTATTCACCCAGGGGGTCCAGTTGGCACTGTATTGCGCCCCGGTTGCCTGGCTCAGGTTGATGGTGGGCATGCGGTCGCTGGCGTTCGGACCCGTGAACACGCGGTTGAAGGTAAAGCTCGACGGGGCCGAGAGCGGAGCACCAAACTTCCCTTGCGGGATGATGTTGATGCGATTGCCGTTGTAGTTGAAAGCGATCTCATTGAGCAAGGTCGGGCTGATGGTATGGGTGGCATGGACCACGGCACTGTACGACGGGTTCCCGAAGGTGTTACCGATCGTGGGTACGTTGTCGCCGCTCCACATCGTCGTCCCGAAGGTCTGGCTGATCTGCTCCGATACCCAGTGCCCGAAGATCGAGAACTTGTCGTTGAACGTGTGGTCGACGCGGGCAATCTCTTCCGTCACGTAGGTGGGGGAGTTATTGCCGCCCTGGAACTGGGCGCCATTGGTCGGCGCGGGAAAGATCTTTCCCTCGGTGAGAAGCGACTGCGCATTCGCGTCCAGCAGGCTTGCCGGGATCTGGTTCCCGGTAAAAGGTTGCGCGGTTATGACATTACCGGACGCGTCGCAGGTGCTGAGCGTCTGGCCAGCAGCAGCAAACTGGGCCTGCAAGCTGGCCGCGAGCTGGCTGGCGCAGGGTGTGTGCGGCGTGATGCCCGTCCCTGCGAAATCGCCCTGGTACGTGCTGGTCAACGGTACCTTCTGGTTCAGGGTTTGGCCCTGGATGAGGCGGCGCCATTCCATGTTATAGAAAAAGAAGGTCTTGTGGTCCTGCTTCCAGAAGTCCACGGGACCGCCCGCGTTGAAACCGAAGACGTGGAAACGCAGTTCGGCCACCGGCTGCGGAGCAGGATTGAAATAGTTGCGTGCGTCCAGCGCGTCGTTCCGTCCGAAATACCAGGCCGAGGCATGGAAACTATTGGTTCCCGACTTGAGCACGGTCGTCATGGTGGCTGCCGAAGAAAGCCCGTATTCGGCGCTGTAGTTTGAGGTCATCGTCCGGAACTCGGCGAGAGACTCCAGGGAAGGCATCACACTGAACGTCCCGCCGCCGCCACGGTCCAAGTCCTCGCCCCCGTCCATCAGGTAAATGTTATGGACCGGCCGGTTGCCGTTAAAGCTGACATTGGCATCGCCGCCCACGGGCGTGGGGGTTTGGAAGTCGCCCTGGAGGCTGGCGGCTCCCGGGGTCAGGTTCACCAGCGTATAGATGCTCCGTCCATTGGTGGCAAGCTGGCTGAGCTGCTGGCTGGTGACCACCTGACTGACATCGCCACTGTCGGTTTGCACCGCGACCGCGGCGGTTTCGACGGTGATTTCCTCGTGAGCAGCACCAACTTCCAGCTTGAAGTCCACCCTCACCCGAGCCGCGACCGCCAACACGACGTCCTTCTGCTCCACCACCTTGAACCCCGGGGCCTGGGCCCGGAGGGTGTAGTGTCCAATGGGAAGGCTGGGAGCAACGTACTGCCCTTCACTGTTGCTCGTCAGTTGACGCGTCTGCCCGGTCTGGTTGTTGGTGATGGTAATGGCCACATTCGGAACTGCGGCGCCGGTGGGATCGGTTATCGTTCCCACGATCGTGGCTTCCTGCGCGAACACGTGGGTGGCCAAGGGCCCCAGTAACACGAACAGGGCCAGTAGATGACGCAGCCCCGGGCCTCGCATGGCAACGACCACGCTCCCGGCATCCTTGGGCGAGAGTGATTTCATGGCCATCCTCCTGGACCGTTCCTGGCGCACACCCCGTCTAACAAAACCGTTATGGCGTGGGTTTGTATCTCCACATGCCCTCCCTTGTCAAGCACAAAAATTCGATCTAAATCGAATCTATAACGATTTAGAAATATATGAAATTACGTACTGAGCCTTGCCCGATGGGTTTCCTTTGTGCCACACTGCCGGGATGGCAAAGGGAAAGCGGACGAAGGCCGATGGTCAGCCTAACCGTAAAGCGGAACGCCGGCTCGGCCTGAAAGAACTTGCCGATTACGTTGGCCTGGCTCCGGCTACCGTCTCGCTGGTCATCAACGGTTCCTCGGTGGCCGATACCATCGCCCCCGAAACCAAGGAATTGATTCTTGCGGCCGCCCGCAAATTCGACTACCGTCCTAATTTTTTCGCGCGCTGTTTGCGCACACGGCGCAGTTTCACCATCGGTGTCATGGTGCCGGAGGTGAGCGAAGGGTACAACGCGTCGGTGCTCAGTGGCATTGAAGACCATCTCCTGCAGGAGGGATATCTCTACTTCGTCGCCAGCCACCGATTCCGCCCCGACTTGATCGAGGAGTATGCTCAGCTGTTCCAGCACCGCTCGGTCGACGGGCTGATCGTGGTGTGTACTCCCTGGCACCGCAGCCTCCCCTTCCCGGTGGCGACCATCTCCAGCCATCACTCGGTGAAGGGCGTGACCCGCATCGTGCTCGATCACGACCGCGCCGCGCAGCTGGCACTCGAGCACCTGATGCAACTAGGCCATCGCGCCATCGCCTTTATCAAGGGACAGGCTTTCGTCCCCGACACCGAAGTCCGTTGGAACGCAATCGTGAAGGCCGCCGCGCAGATGGGGCTGGCGATTTCCCCGAAGCGGGTGGCGCAGATCGAGGAGAACTCACCCTCGCCCCACCTCGGTTACAAGGCAACGCAGGAATTCCTGGTGAGGGGAGAACCGTTTACGGCGCTGTTCGCCTTTAACGACATTTGTGCCATGGGGGCCATCCGCGCTTTGCACGAGTACGGCATGCGCGTACCGGAAGACGTTTCGGTCCTTGGCTTTGACGACATCGAAAGTGCCGGTTACCAGACCCATGGCCTGACTACCGTGCAACAACCCTTGCGGGAGATGGGAAAAACCGCGGCGCAGAAAGTGCTCCGCCGCATCGTGAATGGAAAGGAAGATGCCGACCGCGACTCCGCCCAGATCCTGTTTGAACCGAAGCTGGTGATACGGGAAACCACGGCGGCAGCACGGCGACAACCGGGGAAACGGAAGCCACTGGTAGAAGCCGACCCATAACCTCCCGCGGGTCTCGCTGGAACCGTCCTCGCCTCGGACTCCCCCGCGGTTATCCAAGTTCCTCATTCCGCGCGCCTCCCCTGAGGAGTGACGATCTTGACCTGGGCGACTTGTCTGTGTTAGAAGCATCCGGTCTAAAACGATTTAGGAACAATCAAGGCTTTGGGCTTGGTGGCGACGTCTAAATTGGATGTTGGAATCCGGCAAATTGGCTGTTGGAAATCCGGGAACAGGTCGGTCCGCGAAGAACGGAAAGAGCTTTGTCCCCAAGGGTTTCCATTCTGCGATGCCCCCGCGGTGGTAAGGCCTCTTGATTCCAATGGCTCCCGCCCGCAACGGGAATGCCTGGTGAGGAGCAGATTCCAATGAACGAACCCGGTAGCCTTGGGTTGTTGCCTGCGCTTTTGGCCTTTCTGCTCTGGGCGGGATCCGGTTCCCTGGCTCAGTCGCCACCCTCGCCCGTTCCTCCCTATCTCAACCCGGCGCTTCCCATGGACGCCCGGGTCGATGACGTGATCTCGCGCATGACCCTGGAGGAAAAGGCATCGCAATTGGTAAACCAGGCGCGGGCCATTCCCCGGCTCGACATTCCTGCCTACGACTGGTGGAGTGAAGCGTTGCACGGCGTCGCCAATGCTGGCGTTGCCACCGTTTTCCCCGAGCCCATCGGGCTGGGGGCTACCTTTGATGCGCCGTTGATTCACGACATGGCAGTCGTCATCGGCACCGAGGCTCGTGCCAAACACAATCAGGCCGTGCGCGCCGGACGTCGTGACATCATGGAAGGACTCGACTTCTGGTCGCCGAATATCAATATTTTTCGCGACCCCCGCTGGGGACGGGGACAGGAAACCTACGGCGAAGATCCATTCCTGACCGCCCGCATGGCGGTAGCCTTTGTGACCGGCCTGCAGGGGAACGATCCTAAGTACTATCGTGTCATTGCCACGCCCAAGCATTTTGCCGTGCACAGCGGGCCGGAACCGGCGCGACACTCCATGGATGTGATGGTGTCCAAGCACGACATGGAGGACACCTACCTGCCCGCGTTCCGTGCAGCGGTGGTTGAAGGCAAGGCAGCATCGGTGATGTGCGCGTATAACCGGGTTAACGGCGAACCGGCGTGCGCCAACAAATTCCTGCTGGAGGATCAGCTGCGCGGAGCCTGGAAGTTCAGCGGCTACGTGGTGTCCGATTGTGACGCGGTCACGGATATCCTTCATGGGCACCACTTCACCCGGACCATGGCCGAGGCGGCGGCGCTGGCGCTGAAGACCGGGGTAGACAACGAATGCGCGGATTTCTTCCGCAAGGCGGAGGGGAACTCCGACTACGCCAAGTATCTGGATGCCGTCCACCAGGGCATTCTGACCGAGCAGGACCTCGACGTTGCCCTTAAACGCCTGTTCCTGGCGCGTTTTCGCCTCGGGATGTTCGATCCGCCCCAGGTGGTGCCCTACGCCGACACCCCGGAATCCGAAATCGACAGCCCGCCGCATCGAGAACTCGCCTTGAAGACCGCGCGCGAATCCATGGTTCTGCTCAAGAATGACGGGACACTTCCCTTCACGCCTCGAGTCAAGAAAATCGCCGTGGTCGGACCGCTGGCGGAATCCACACGGGTGCTCGCGGGCAACTACAATGGCACGCCCTCCCGGGCGGTGACGGCTCTCGAGGGCATTCGCCAACAATTCTCTGCGGCCGACGTCACCTACGCTCCGGGAACCAATTTTCTGCGGGCGGAAGTGCTCATCCCTCCCTCGGTGCTCTCCACCGCAGCCGGGCAGCCCGGGCTCGAGGGAGAATACTTCTCAGGCAGTAATTTTGAAGGAACTCCCAAGGTCGTGCGCGATCCTTCGATTAACCTGCAACCGCTTCATCCTGAGCCCACTTCCCTGACACCGCCGTCCGGGCTCAGCAATGTCTCAGTGCGCTGGACAGGCTTCCTGACGCCCGACGAGTCGGGCACCTACCGCATTGGTTTGATCGGTTCGATGAACCGACTCTGGCTGGACGACAAACTGATTGCCGATGATTTCCTGTTACATGACCCCGAGCCCACGACCGCCACGCTGCAGTTAGAAAAAGGACACCGATACGCCTTGAAGGTTGAATACGGTCAGGGTGGAACCGGCATCAAGCTGGTCTGGCTGCGGCTTCTTTCCGACCCGGTTGGGCAAGCGCTGTCGATCGCCAGGCAGGCGGATGCGATCGTCGCCGTGGTCGGCATCACCTCTCAACTTGAGGGGGAGGAGATGAAAGTGGACATGCCCGGCTTCGAAGGCGGGGATCGCACCAGCCTGGACTTGCCCGCCGAGGAGGAAAAACTCCTGGAAGCCCTGGGCAGCACCGGCAAGCCGCTCGTGGTGGTGCTCATGAACGGCAGTGCGCTTTCGGTAAGTTGGGCGGCGCAGCACGCCAACGCGATTTTGGAGGCCTGGTATCCCGGCGAAGAAGGCGGAACCACCATTGCCGAGACTCTGTCGGGAGTGAACAATCCCGCCGGCCGCCTGCCCGTGACTTTCTACAAGGGCGTCGATCAGCTGCCCCCCTTTGAAGACTACGCGATGAAGAACCGCACCTACCGCTACTTCGGGGGGCAACCCCTTTACCCGTTTGGGTTCGGGCTCAGCTATTCGAAGTTCGCGTACAGCCACCTCAGACTGTCAACCTCGGAACTGAATGCCGGCGGTTCGCTCGAGGTCGAACTCGACGTCACCAACAGCAGTGAGCGCGAGGGTGACGAGGTGGTGCAGTTGTACCTGGAATTCCCTCCATCACCCGCCGCGCCGCTTCGCGTGTTGCGCGCATTCACCCGGGTTCACTTGGCCGCCGGCGCCACCCAGCAGGTTGCCTTTCCGCTCGGGCCACGCGACCTGAGCCAGGTCAACGAACGGGGGGACCGGATCGTCGCTAGCGGCGTCTACCGCGTCTCGGCGGGCGGAGGGCAGCCCCGGCTAGCTCCCGGCGCCGCAGCAACCTTCTCGATTCGGGGCGATCAGACCTTGCCGGAGTGAGGGCCGAGCCCAGATTGTATGTCGTCTCTAGCCGGTGCGACTCCGCCAGCCCTGAGCCTAAAGCCTGTCCCCGCTTGATGGCGCCTGGCGAGCGACGGGCGATGGCGCGGCGCTCGGCGCCAGGGCCAGATTCAGATATTGCCGCGCGTTCTCGAAGCAGATGTTCCGGACCACATTGCCCACAAGCTTCTCGTCATTCGGCAAGTCGCCATTCTCCACTTCGCGCCCCAGAAGATCGCAGAGAATCCGGCGGAAGTATTCGTGACGCGGAAGGGACATGAACGATCTTGAGTCGGTCACCATGCCCACAAATCGCGATAGCAGACCGGTACCCGAGAGGGCGTTGATCTGCCATTCGATCCCCTCTTTCTGGTCCAGAAACCACCATCCACTCCCGAACTGGATCTTGCCCGCGACGGAACCGTCTTGAAAACTTCCCAGGGCGGTTGCGACGATATAGTTGTCTGCCGGATTCAGGTTGTACACGATGGTCTTAGGCAGGGCATGTTCCTGTTCGAGCCGGTCGAGGTACAGACACAGTGCCCTGGCCTGAGGGCAATCACCGGTGGCATCGTATCCGCTTTCCACCCCCGACTCCCGGACCCGCCGCGTGTTGACCGCGCGAAGCGCGCCCAGATGCAGTTGCTTCGTCCAACCCTTTTCCGCATCCAAACGCCCGAAGAACAACATCAGATAAGAGGCGTAGTCCGCTTGCTCCTCGCGGGTGGGGATTTTGCCCCCGCGAACCTTCCGGAACACGGCGGCGGCACCGGCCTCGCTATAGCGGCCCAGCGGACAGTGAAGCAAACCGTGGTCGGAGAGTCTGGCCCCGTGGGCATGAAAGAAATCGTGGCGTTTCCTCAGGGCGTCCAGAAGATCGGGCAAAGAAGAGATCCCGACATGGCTCGCCTCTTCGAGGCTGCGAATCCAGGCATTGAAGGTCGCCGGATCCTCCACCCATAGCGCCCGATCAGGGCGAAAGGTAGGATACACTCGGAACGCCCCCTGGGATTGGTTGATGGTGCGATGGGAGTGCAGACTGTCGCAAGGATCATCGCTCGTGCACAAGATCCGCACATCAAACTTACGCAGCACCGCGCGGGCCGTAAGAGGCTCCGTACTCAGTTGCGTGGCGGCCTGTTCCCAGACGGAGGCCGCGCTCCGCTCGTCCAACAACGCGTCAATTCCGAAGTATCTTTTCAGCTCGAGATGGGTCCAGTGATACAGCGGGTTGCGCAACGTAGAAGGAACGGTGCGGGCCCAGGCCAGGAACTTCTCGTAGGGCGGAGCCTCTCCCGTACAGTAGCGTTCGCCGACCCCATTCGCGCGCATGGCCCGCCACTTGTAGTGATCCCCTTCGAGCCAGATCTCGAAAAGGTTCTGGAAGCGTCGATCGGCGGCGATATCGCCGGGCGGCAGGTGCGAATGAAAGTCCAGAATGGGTTCTCTGGCAGCGTAGTCGTGGTAGAGCCCTTGCGCGGTCTTCGAGTGCAGCAGGAAGTCGCCGTTGATGAAATTCGAAAAGCCGCTGTGCATTGTTTCGCATCCCCGCCTTAACCTGTCAGACCGGCGGCTCACCACTCGAGGAGTTTCGCGCCGAGCGAGATCATATCACCGTGCGGAAAACCGCCTGCGGCGGGCTCGCCGGATGGGATCTCGGAACTCGATGGGGATGATAAGACTTGCCTTGCCGATCTTGGTTGGAGCCGCGCTTTGCGGAGGGGGACGATCCACGCTCAGCCATGCTGAGAGCGGTAGCGCCGCCTGGTTGCGATACGCGGCGTTGGATGAGCGCATCGCGCAAAATTATGCTTCTCTCCCCGCCACCACGGTAATGCTCGGCGACGGCGAAGTGCTGCGCACGGCTCGGCAGGAACTGATTCAGGGCATCAGGGGAATGCTGGGGCGCACTCTCGATGCCCCTCGCGGCCTGCCAACGGAGAGTGCGATTGTGCTGGGAACCCTGCCCGACCTCGAGAGAGTGAAGCCCGACCTTCCGCCCCCGGAAAATCTCACCGCAGACGGTTACTGGCTGACCCATGCCGAGATCCACGGCTTCGCATGCCTGGTCATCACCGGATTCACGGCCCGAGGTGTGCTATACGGGGTTTTCGCTTGGTTGAGCAAAATTGCCCGGAACCAAAGTGTCGACGGCCTGAATGAGGTGCAGCATCCCTATGCCCCTCTTCGCTGGGTGAACCAGTGGGACAATCTGGACGGCAGCATTGAACGCGGCTACGCCGGTCCTTCCATATTCTTCGACCACGGCAAGGTGCGCGCCGACCTGACGCGTGCCGGCCAATATGCGCGATTGCTGGCTTCGGTCGGAATCAACGGCTGCACCGTCAACAACGTGAATGCCGATCCGCGCATTCTTGCCGCCGATTTCATTCCTCAGTTGGCCCGCATCGCCGACGAGTTCCGCCCCTGGGGCGTTCGGCTATCAGTCTCCGTCGATCTGAGCGCTCCTAAGGCAATCGGCGGGTTGGATACATTCGATCCCCTCGATCCGCGCGTGGCGGATTGGTGGAATCGCAAAGTCGAGGAACTCTATGGCCAGATCCCCGACCTCGGTGGTTTCGTGGTGAAGGCGGATTCGGAAGGGCGTGCCGGTCCGGCCAGGTATGGTCGAACCCCGGCGGACGCGGCGAATGTCATGGCTCGCGCGCTCCGAGCCCACGGCGGCTTCGTATTCTATCGCGCGTTTGTTTACAACCACCATCTGGACTGGCAAAATCTGAAGAATGATCGAGCCAAGGCTGCCTACGACACCTTTCACCCACTGGATGGCAAGTTCGACGATAACGTAATCATCCAGATCAAGTACGGCCCGATCGACTTCCAGGTGCGGGAACCAGTCTCCCCGTTGCTCGGCGGGCTGCGTCGTACAAACGAGGCCATCGAGTTAGAGATCACCCAAGAGTACACCGGCCAGCAGAAACACCTGTGTTTTCTCATCCCCATGTGGAAAGACATGCTGGACTTCGATCTCGATGTCGAGCAACCCAAGAGTCCGGTAAAAGACCTGGTGGCGGGCAAAGTGTTTCACCGCCCGGCAGGTGGATTTGTCGGCGTGGCCAATGTCGGAATGGAGGCAAATTGGCTGGGAAACCCGCTGGCCATGGCAAACCTCTACGGCTTTGGAAGGCTCTCCTGGGATCCCAATCTCAGCCCGGAAGCGATTGTTGACGAATGGACACGCCTCACCTTCGGGAATGATTCCCTGGTGCTGCGGACCATCGATCAGATGCAGCTGGTATCATGGCGCGCATACGAGAGTTACACCGGCCCTCTGGGCGTCGGAAGCCTGACCAACATTCTGGGTAGCCATTATGGGCCCGGACCCGAGTCTTCCGAGAGAAATGGATGGGGACAGTGGCACCGCGCCGACCATGCCGGGATCGGCATGGATCGCACCCTGGCAACCGGCACCGCCTTCATCGGTCAATATGCGCCAGCGGTCGAGAAGCTCTACGAACCGCTCGCCGCCTGCCCCGACGATCTGCTCTTGTTCTTTCATCACGTGTCCTACAGCCACGCGCTGCACCTGGGAAAAACCGTGATTCAGTACATGTACGATGCACATTACCAGGGTGCCGAACAAGCCCAAGAGTATGTGTCGCAATGGCGCTTGCTCAAGGGACACGTGGACGATGAACGCTACCAAGAGATCCTGGTGCGACTGCAATATCAAGCCGGCCATGCGATCGTATGGCGCGATGCCATATGTAACTGGTTGTACCGTCTGTCCGGCATTCCCGACCAACAGGCCCGGGTGGGGCACCATCCTCACCGGATCGAGGCCGAAGATGCCCAACTACAAGGATACGTGGCTTTCGATGTGGTTCCCTGGGAGGGCGCGTCGAACGGCAAAGGCGTCCAGTGTCCCGCGCCCGTGCAGACCTGCGCTGCCATCTTCCGGTTCAGAGAAAAGGCGGGTCGGTATCAGATCGGAGTCCAGTACTTCGACCTCGAGAGTGGGGCGTCAAGGTTTAGCGTCTACGTGAACAACCAACGGGTAGACGAATGGCTGGCCGACGATCACCGGGCCACAAGCAAAGCAGACGGCGACTCCTCGACGCGCAGGTGGATTCCTGGATTGGCATTGCACCCAGGCGACGAAATTGTAATCCGAGGCGTTCCAGACCAAGGCGAACCGGCGCCCTTGGACTATATCGAGTTCCGTCCGGAGTAACTTTCTCCGCCCGTCGAGGAGGACCATGGGTATCAGGCAGCGTATGAACTCCCGGGGCCGCGGAAACGGTTGGCTACCGGTGGCATCGCCAGCCAGCTTTCGGAAGGATGGCAGTTGGACCCAGCTTTTCGGGCGACATATGATTGAGCGGAGTGCGGGTGCGGATTATCAGAGGTAGCGGTGTTCCTGGCCTCCGACGCTGCGAGTCTGGTTGCAGGTCATCTGCCGGTAGTCGACGGTGGTTTCCTCGCGGGCGGCGTGAGTCAATGACGCGGCGAAGCGGGGAAGGCAGGAGGTATTGAAGGCAAGGCAAGAAGTCCCAGCGGCGCATGGCAGATTCCTCGTCAACCTCTGCGCAAGTCCCCGCCGCCGGAGAATCTCCTCCGGCTCCCACCTCGAGGATCGTAGGGCACTTCCGCTGGGTCATCTGCACGTTGCTGCTGATCGGCGTCACCCAGAACTACCTTGACCGGCTGATCATCGGCTTACTGAAGACAACTTTGCAACAGGACCTGGGGTGGAGCGAGATCGACTATGGGAACCTGGTGTTTGCCTTCTCCGCCGCCTATGCCGTGGGCATGGTGATGGTCGGACGTTTCATCGACTGGATCGGCACGCGCCTGGGCTATGCGTTTGCCATGGCAGCTTGGAGTCTCGCCTGCATGTGCCACGGGTTGGCCAGTTCGTTCGGAAGTTTTCTAGTGGCACGCAGCGCCCTGGGCTTCAGTGAAGCCGGGGTTTTTCCGGCCAGCCTGAAGGCCATCGCGGAATGGTTTCCCCAGAAAGAACGGGCCTTGGCGACGGGCATCTTCAATGCCGGAACCAACCTTGGCGCCATTGTCGCCCCCCTGCTCGTGCCCTGGATCACCTTCCACTGGGGCTGGCGCTGGACCTTTCTCTCTCTGGGTTCGTTGGGATTCGGCTGGCTGGTGATCTGGCTGTGGATGTATGGCAGCCCTAAAGAACACCCCCGCTGCTCTGTTGCCGAGTTGGACTACATCCAGCGCAATCCGCGCGAGCCCCAGGCTGCCATCGCTTGGATCGATCTGTTGCGCTATCGGCAGGCATGGGCTTTCCTCTTGGGAAAGTTCATCACCGATCCGGTGTGGTGGTTCTACCTGTTTTGGATACCGGATTTCCTCCAGCGCGAACACCGATTGAGGCTGTTCGAACTCGGAGCTCCTCTTGTCCTGATCTACGTGCTGGCCGACGCGGGAAGTGTGGCTGGGGGGGGGATTTCATCGTTGCTGATTCGCCGCGGTAAAACCGTGAACGCCGGCCGGAAGATGGCCATGCTGATCTGCGCCGTGAGCGTTGTGCCGATTGTGTTGGTGCCTCGGGTCGCCTCCACCTGGGGAGCGGTATTGCTCCTAGGCTTGGCCACGGCTGCGCACCAGGGATTCTCCGCCAATCTCTTTACTCTACCCTCGGATATGTTTGCCAAACGCGCCGTCGCATCCGTAGTCGGAATCGGTGGTATGGCGGGCGCGGTGGGTGGGATGTTGATCGCCAAAGTCGTGTCGTATCTTCTGCAATGGACCGGCAGCTACACCATTCCATTCGTGATAGCCGGTTCGGCCTATCTGCTGGCGCTCGGCATCATTCAGGCCCTCGTGCCCACACTGGCGCCCGCACCCGTGGTGGCAGGAGAAACCTAGGTTGGCACCGGCTTCTTCTGGCTCAGTCTCCCAGCGATGGGTTCGGTATCGCCGGAGCGGCCACCGGCTGGATCAGCGGACACTCACCGAGGATGGGTCGGCAAGCCGGATCTTCCCCAACAGGGGCGGGCTGCGGGACCTTGACCCCAGCGAATTGGGCTTCTTCGGTCGAACCGTGCAGGGCTGCTGTGGATAACGTACCGGCCGTGACCGTAGTGGCGACCAGATCGAAATATCCGGTTCCGACGAATCTCTGATGCTTCACCGCGGAATAGCCATGCGTGGACTCGCGGCAGAATTCTTTTTCCTGCAACCTCACGTAGGCGGTCATCCCTGCACTCCGATAGGCGCGCGCCAGTTCGAACATGCTGAGGTTTAAGGCGTGGAACCCCGCCAGGGTAATGAACTGGAACTTGTAGCCCATTTCACCCAGCTCGCGCTGGAAACGCGCGATCGTGGCGTCATCGAGCTTCTTTTTCCAGTTGAACGAGGGAGAGCAGTTGTAGGCGAGCAGCTTGTCCGGATACTGGGCCTGAATGGCCTCGGCAAATTCGCGGGCCTCACCCAAATCGGGCTCCGAGGTTTCGCACCACACCAGATCGGCATAGGGAGCGTAGGCCAAACCGCGCGCAATCGCAGATTCCAAACCGCACTCCCGCATGCGGAAAAAGCCTTCCGCCGTGCGCTCGCCGGTGCAGAACCGGCGGTCCACAGGATCGATATCGCTGGTCAACAGGCGCGCGCTGTGCGCGTCGGTGCGCGCCATCACCAGGGTGGGCACTCCCATGACGTCCGCGGCCAGCCGGGCAGCGACTAGTTTCTGCACCGCCTCCGAGGTGGGCACCAGAACCTTGCCGCCCAGATGGCCACATTTCTTGGCCGACGAGAGCTGGTCTTCGAAGTGAACGCAGGCGGCGCCGGCCTCGATCATGCCCTTCATCAACTCGAAGGCATTCAGCGCACCACCAAACCCGGCCTCGGCATCTGCGATCAGGGGCACCAACCAGCGGGTTCCCAACTTGCCCTCCGCGTGCTGGATCTGATCGGCACGGAGCAGCGCGTTGTTGATGCGGCGCACGAGATTGGGCACGCTGTCGGCCGGGTAAAGACTCTGGTCGGGATACATGTGACCGGCGTCGTTGGCGTCGGCCGCCACTTGCCATCCGCTGACGTAGATCGCCTTCAGCCCGGCGCCCACCATCTGCACGGCTTGGTTCCCGGTGAGTGCTCCCAGAGCCGGCACGTGGGATTCGCTGTGCAGCAACTCCCAGAGGCGTTCAGCGCCCAGGCGGGCCAAGGTGTGCTCGACTCGGACCGTGCCACGAAGGCGCTTGACTTCATTCGCGGTGTACGGGCGGCGGATGCCTTTCCAACGCGGGTCCGAGGTCCAAGTGTCAACCGGGTCGAGTGAGATCTGGCGAGCGAGCATTGCGTAGTTCCTTAGCTGGAGAGATCTTGGGCCAGGGCTGAGTCAGGCGATTGCCCCTGGCCATCTTCAGTAAACGCCAGACCGGCAAGGCAGGCAAATGGGTGACGCCGGGATGGACTACTGGTCCGAATTGACCTAGTATGGGAGGAATGCGGAAGACGCGCGTGGCAGAATGACAGGCATGATCGCAACCACCTTACCGCTTAGCCCACTCGAGACCGCAATCCTCACCCCCGAAGCCACCGCCTTTCTCCACAGCCTGGCCCGGACCTTCGAGCGCCGTCGTCAGGAGCTGCTGGCCCGCCGGCGCTCGCGCCAGCGGGAACTCGATGCCGGCCATCTGCCCGACTTCGCGGAAGAAACCGCAGAGATTCGGCGCCGTGACTGGAGCGTCGCACCGATCCCCGCCGACTTGTTGGACCGCCGCGTCGAGATCACCGGGCCGGCCGACCGCAAGATGATCATCAACGCCCTGAACTCCGGTGCCAACGTGTTCATGGCGGATTTTGAGGACAGCAACTCGCCCACCTGGCAAAACAATCTGGAAGGGCAACTCAACCTTCGCGACGTGGTGAACGGCGACATCTCCTATGTCAGCCCGGAAGGCAAGCGGTACCAACTGGCGCCCAAGACCGCGACTCTGATGGTGCGTCCCCGCGGCTGGCATCTTGAGGAACGTAACTTTCTGGTCGACGGCAAGCCCATCTCCGCCTCCCTGTTCGACTTCGGGTTGTTCTTCTTCCACAATGCTGCGCGGCTGATCGACAGAGGAACCGGACCTTACTTCTACCTGCCCAAGCTGGAGAGTCACCTGGAAGCGCGCCTTTGGAATGACGTGTTCCGCTTTGCGCAGCAGCAGCTGAGCATCCCCCAGGGGACGATCCGGGCGACGGTGCTGATCGAAAACGTGCTGGCAGCGTTTGAGATGGATGAGATTCTCTATGAGCTCCGCGACCACTCAGCAGGTCTGAATTGTGGGCGCTGGGACTACATCTTCAGCTTCATCAAGAAATTCCGGAACCGTCCGGACTTCGTCCTCCCGGATCGCTCGACCGTGACCATGGAGCGCCACTTTCTCAAGTCTTACGTGGAACTGCTGATCCAAACCTGCCATCGTCGCGGCATTCATGCCATGGGGGGCATGGCCGCGCAGATTCCCATCAAGAACGACCTGGTCGCGAATCGTACCGCCATGGAAAAAGTGGAGCAGGACAAGCTGCGTGAAGTGCGGGCAGGTCACGACGGCACCTGGGTGGCCCACCCCGGACTGGTGCCGGTCGCCAGACAGGTCTTTGACCAGCATATGACCTCGCCCAACCAGATCGCGCTCCCTCGGCCAGCTTCTCCGGTCAGCGCCCAAGACCTGCTGGCGGTTCCGGAAGGAGCCATCACCGAGGCCGGGCTGCGCTGGAACGTCGACGTGGGACTGCAATATCTCGCGGCTTGGCTGAGCGGACAGGGATGTGTTCCGATCTACAATCTGATGGAGGATGCCGCCACCGCGGAGATCTGCCGAACCCAGGTTTGGCAGTGGGTGAAGCACGGGGCCCACTTTGACGACGGAAGACAAGTGACGGCCGAATTCGTGCGAAACGTCGTCCAAGAGCAAAAGGACAAGCTGCGTGGAGAGCATGTGGGTCTGGCGGCAGAGCTGTTCACCCGGATGATGACGAGTCCGGAATGTCCGGAGTTTCTCACCCTCGTCGCCTATGAGTACCTCGACTGAGAAGCCGCGCACGGCCCTGGGCAGTCCGCAGAACCCAAGCATCCCCGAGGCCCTACTCGAGCGTCTGAAGGATGATCTGGCGAACCGGCGCATTGCCAGCGGCATTGCGTGTCTCCAGGAACACGCCTACTTATTCGCATCCCTCGGCCCCGACCTCGAAAATGCCGGCCGCCTCACCGGCTACGCGGCGCAGTGGGTCGACCTTGGCTTCGACAGTCCGGCCTTGATCGAGGACCTCCTCTCCAAATTTCCCCGATCCCGACAGGCACAACTTCCGCTCCGTGAATACTCACACTTGCGCATGGCCCAGGGAATGTTGGCCATGGCGGAGGAGGAACCGGACGCGGCGATTCAGCACCTCAACTTCGTGTTGACCCTGGCCGAAGACCTGCAAGACCAGGAAATGCTGGCCATCGCGAACTTCTGGAAGGGACGTTGTCTGCGCAAGAAGGCAGAATACGGGGAGGCCTTGACGCACACCTTAAAGGGGCAAAGCCTGGCGCTTGCGCTGGGACACCCCAAGATGGCCGCCGTGATGAGCGTCCTGGAGAGCTGGCTGCTGTTCCAGAAAGGCCGGTCCACCGAGGCGCGCCGCATTCTGCAGCAAGCCGAGACCGCCTTGCAGGACACAGACGATTACGTCACCCTGGGGAATATCCACTCTTCGTACGGAAGGATCGCGCGCCGCGAGGGCCGCTTTGATCAGGCCATCGAGCACTTCGCGCGCGCCATCGCAGAATACCGGAGGCGAGACTCGCAGCACCGGAACCTGGCCCGCTCCCTGGCCAACATCGCCCTGGTCAAGCGCAATATCGCCCTCGCACTGCGCGAGAAGATTGATGCCGAGGCGGAACGCCGGCGCGGGGCTGCTACCCGCGGGCCGAAGAAAGGGAACGCCCGTATCCTTCAGATGCGCGAACGCCTCGCGCAACTGCGGCAGGAGGCGTTTGCTCATCTCGATGAGGCGGCCCACATTTATCCCCACTATCCCAATCACCACGGACTCGGCAGTGTCCACCTGAACTACGGATACCTTCACCTGGACAACGGAGATTTTGATCGCGCGGATGTGGAAGCCTCCACCGCCTTTGAGATCGCGGAGCAGAAGACCGATTACATCCTCATGGCCAGGGCGCAACTGCTGCGCTGTATGATCGCCAACGCAAAACTGGAAGAAGAAGTCGCCGAGGGCGCCGACTCCGGCAGCCACGCCCGTAACGCCCTGAACTACGTGAAGGAGGCGATCGAACTGGCTCGGCGAACGCAGCATCGCCGCCTGCTGGCGTCGGCATTCCTCTGGCAGGGCTTGAGTCAGAGCAACGCCTTCTTTGACGATTTCGAAGCTGCCCGGCAATCCTACGAACAGGCAACCGCAATTCTGAAACGGGAAGAACCAGGCAGCTTGTGGACCGACCTGCAGGCCCTCAAGGCACGCTTGTTCCGCACGGGCACCGTATCGCCCACCCTGCGCGCCTGGACGCAAGGTCTGGTCGGAACCAAGACCTTCCAGCAGCTCACCGAGGAATTCGAAGACCTCATTATCCCCAAAGTCTGGGAGCGTGAGGGCCGCAAGGTCTCACGGGTCGCGACGCGGCTCTCCATCTCACCCAAGAAGGTGCGGCGTATCCTGGGCCGCGCAGTGCGCCGCAAAGACCTGGGATAATGCCCCCTGCACTGCGGATGAGGCCTCAGCTTGAATGTCGTTTCTCCGTTCTCCGAGACCGGGCTACGCAATCACGTAGCGGCCGGCTTCAATCACCCTTTGCGCAACCGACTGCCGCAAAGCCACAAGATTGAAGGGTTCGTACTTGGTTAACCGCCGCAGGATGGCCATTTGCGAACGCAGCATGTCACCTTCGCTGGCAGCCGCCAGGACCATTCTCGCGGCGCTTTCCATTTTCTCGATGGCCTCCGCCAGATAGATTCGGGTCATCGCCAGGGCGTGACCGCATCCGGCCTCGCCGTTCTTAGCCGCCAGCTTCCGGGCGCGCAATAAGACGGACTCCATCGCGTAGGTCTCGATCGCCATGTCGGCGATCGCGCCCATGACTTCCTGCTGCTCCTGTATGGCCTGCATATACTTCTGCACGGCAACCCCGGCGGCAAAGAGCCCGATCTTTTTCGCTGCGGAAACGAGCTTGTGCTCCTCGGCGAAGCTGTCCGGCACACCGTTGCCGGAACTGGCTCCGGCCAGCACCTCGTCCATCAGTTTCTTGATCGCCGGCATCAACGGCAGCTGTCCTGACATCGCCCGCTTCAGCAGGAAGCCGGTGATGACCAGCCGGTTGATCTCGTTGGTGCCCTCGAAGATCCGGTTGATCCTGGCATCGCGGTAGGCGCGCTCCGCCGGGTACTCCTCCACAAAGCCGTATCCCCCGTAGATCTGTACCATCTCGTCCACTACGTAGTCGATTAATTCCGAACCCCATACCTTGAGGATCGAGCACTCCACCGCATATTCGTCGATGATCTTGCGCACCGCCGCCATGTCGCTGGCATGCCCTTCGAGACGCGCGATGGCCATATCCATCATCCCCACCGTGCGGTAGGCCATGGCTTCGCCGGCGAAGATGCCGGCTGCCATGTTGGCCAGCTTCTCGCGAATCAAGCCGAAATCGGCAATGACTTTGCCAAAGGCCTTCCGCTGCTTGGCATAGCCGATGGCGCTTTCAATGCACCTGCGGGCAGAGCCCACACATCCCGCCCCCAGCTTGAAGCGGCCCACATTCAGCACGTTGAAGGCGATGACATGTCCCTTGCCGATCTCGCCCAGGACGTTCGCGATGGGGACCTTGCAATCGTTGAGGATGAGCGGGCAAGTTGAAGATCCGCGGATCCCCATCTTGTGCTCTTCGGCTCCCACGGAGAAACCCGGGAAATTGCGTTCGATGAGAAATGCCGTGAACTTTTCCCCATTCACTTTGGCGAATACGGTGAACAGGTCGGCAAACCCGGCGTTGGTAATCCACATCTTTTCGCCGTTGAGGATGTAGTGCTTGCCATCCTGCGACAGTTCGGCGCGGGCGCGGCAGTTCAGCGAATCGGAGGCGGAGGAAGACTCGGACAGCGCATAGGCGCCGACCATTTCGCCGGATGCCAGCTTGGGCAGGTATTTCTTCTTCTGCTCTTCCGTGCCGAAGTAGACGATGGGCAGGGTCCCAATGCAAGTGTGAGCACCCCAGGTCGTGCTGAACCCTCCGTAGATCGCCAGCCGGTCCGCAATGATGGCAGAAGTGACCTTGTCCATGTGGGTACCGCCGTAGGCTTCGGGTACGTCCACGGAACTGAGGCCAAGGTCGCCGGCCTTCTTCACCAGGTCCCTGGTCAAGGAGAATTCCTTGCGTTCCATCTTCTCGATGTTCGGCGCGATCTCGTTCGCGGCAAATTCCTCGGCGGTTTGGGCAATCAGTTGGTGCTGTTCGTTGAAGTCCTCGGGGGTGAAAATGTCGTCCGGGTTGAGATCTTCGATCAGGAAACTTCCACCTGAAATGGTACGCGTGCCCACAGCAGAAATTGTGCTCATGTTCGTGCCCTCCCTTGATTCCTCTGCATTCGGTAATCGATAGAGACCCCTCGTAACCTCTAGACCTGCGCTTTCAGGATTTGTGTGCTGGCCTGCAAGCGGCGCATGCCCCGCAGCCAGCGATCGTAATCGGTGGCTTTACGACGGAAGTATTCGGCAACCTCGGGATGCGAAAGGATGAGGAAGCGCTCCTCTGCCAGTCCCTTCACGACCTCCTCGGCGACCTGCTCGGGTTCCACCGCGGTTTCCATCAGGAAAGCGCCGCCGGCGAACTCGGCCCGCCGGAGCATATCGGTGCGCACGCCCTGGGGGCACAAGGCTGACACCTTGATGCCCTGATCACCATGGGTAATTGCGATCCATTCGGCCAGTGCCAACGCGGCGTGCTTGCTAACCGCATAGGGTGCTGATCCCAGCTGGGTGAGCATGCCGGCGGCGGAAACCGTCTGCAGCAGATAGCCCTCGCCGCGCGCCAGCATGGCGGGCAGCACGGCGCGCGCAGCGTACACGTGCGCCATCACGTTGACTTCCCAGTTCCGCGCCCAGTCGCGGTCGGGAGCTTCCACGCCTCCCTGCGTGCCGACTCCCGCGTTGGAGCAGAACAGATCAACCACGCCGAAGTTTTCGAGCGTTTCCTGGACCAAGCGGACGACATCGGATTCGCGGGCCACGTCGGTTTCGAGCGCCATGCCTCCGATCTCGCTGGCCACCTGCCTGGCCGCCGCCGCCTGGATGTCAGCCACCACTACAGCTCTGGCGCCCTCGGCAGCAAAGCGCCGACACAACGCGCGCCCGATTCCGTTGCCGCCGCCCGTCACCACCACCACTTTGTGGTTAAGTTGCATAGGAGAAGCTCCTGTTCCTGCTACTGAAACTCATGCGGCCGCCCCCTGCTCGACCGTCAGTTGCGCAAAGGTCCGGCCTTCCTTCGCCAGCTTGGCGAGCAGGGCAGCCGGCGTCCACAGCTCCCCGTGCTGACGCTGAAAGTCGCAAACTCTGTCGTAAACCTTTTCCAGCCCCACCGTGTCGGCGTACCACATCGGCCCGCCAAGATGGGCAGGGAATCCGTAACCATTGACATAAATCATGTCGATGTCCACGGGACGCAGGGCGAAGCCTTCTTCCAGAATGCGGGCGCCCTCGTTGATGAGCGCGTAGATGCACCGCTCGGTGATCTCTTGCGGGGAAATCTGACGCTGCGGAATGCCGGCCTCGGTGGACCAGCGGCGAATCCGATGGGAAATTTCATCATCCGGGACCGGCTGTGAGGAGTGGCGGTCATAGCGGTACCAGCCGGCTCCCGTCTTCTGTCCGTGACGCCCCATTTCGTGCAGCCGATCTGCCACTATCGGCTGCCGGACACCGGGCCGTGTGAGGTGCCGGTACTCCTGGCGGATCCTCCACCCGACGTCGAGACCGGCCAAGTCGCCGGTGGCCAGCGGACCCATGGCCATGCCGAAATCATAAAGTGCCTGGTCGACGGACTCGACGCTTGCTCCCTCCTCCACCAGGAACATGGCTTCGCGCATGTAGGGTTCGACCATGCGGTTACCCACGAAGCCGCGGCAATTTCCGACCAGCACTCCGATCTTGCCCAGCTTCTTGGCCAGCTGCATGCACGTGGCAATTACGGGTTTGCTGGTTGCCTTGCCACGGACGATTTCGAGCAACCGCATCACCTGAGCCGGGCTGAAGAAGTGGGTGCCGATAACTGCTTCCGGCCGCGAGGTGGCCGAGGCGATCTGGTCAATGTCGAGCGTGGAGGTGTTGCTGGCCAGAATTGCACCCGGTTTTGCCACCCGATCCAATTCGCTGAAAACTTGCTTTTTCAGGGCCATGCCTTCGAACACAGCCTCGATGACGATATCCACGTCGGAGAAACCGTCAAACCCAACCATCGGCTGGATCAGCTTCAATCTTTCCTCGACGAACTGCGGGGTGACGCGGCCGCGTTTCACGGAGGACGCATAGCGCTCCCGAATTGTGGCCAGACCACGGTCGAGCGCCGCCTGATCCAGGTCCTTCAGCAGAACTGGAATTCCGGCGTTGACCAGGGTCATGGTGATGCCCCCGCCCATGGTTCCGGCGCCCACCACGGCTGCTCGGCTGACCGGTATAAGCGGCGTATCCTTGGGAATGTCCGGAATCTTGCTCACCTCGCGCTCGCCGAAAAATATGTGAATGAGCGCCTTCGACTGATGGGAAAACAGGCAGTCAGTGAACCGCTTGCGTTCCACTTCGAGGCCTTGTTCGAAGGGCAGACGGGTCGCCGCCTCGACCGCATCGATGGCCGCTTGCGGGGCGAGCAGGCCGCGTTGCTTCGCACGCGCGGCAGCACGCGCGGCCTCAAAGATGGGAGCGTTAGTCTCGGCTGCGCCCAGCTTATCGTTGCGTTCGCGCGTCTTGCGCCGAGGCTTTTCCGCGATTTCGCGCGCGAAAGCGACGGCGCCGGTGCGCAGATCGCCCGTGATGAGGCGGTCCAGGATGCCGGCCTCGAGGGCCTCACCGGCCTTGACCGGATTTCCGCCCGTGCACATCTCGACCGCCTTGGCTACGCCTGCAAGCCGAGGCAGACGCTGTGTTCCACCGGCACCGGGAATCAGCCCCAACTTAACCTCAGGTTGCCCGACCAGGGCGGTCGGGACCGCGACCCGATAATGGCCCGCCATCGCCACCTCCAGGCCTCCACCGAACGCGGTGCCGTGGATGGCCATCACGATCGGTTTGCCGCATTCCTCGATTGCCTGAAGCAAGGGGTCGAGCAGCAGGGGCCGGGCCTTGCCCGAGGTGATCTTGCCGAATTCCCGGATGTCGGCTCCAGCGATGAATGTGGATCCGGCGCCCATCACTACGGCTGCTCGTATGCTGTCATCCTTCTCTATGCGTTCGACCGCTTCGAGAATTCCCTCCGGCACGCCCGGACTCAGGGCATTCACGGGCGGGTTATTGATCGCGATGATGGCAATCTCGCGGTCCTGGGTAACTTCCACCAACTGATTCATACGTCCACCCCCTAACACTTCAGCCCAGCTTGAGACCCGTAGTACCGAACGAGCCACTCGGCAACACAGGCTGGTTTGTCCGCGTTCTGCATCTCCACTGCCACCGAGTACAGCACCTCCACGCCCCCGGGAACGTCCTTCAGCGAAGCCAGGGTGAAATGCGCCCGGATCTTCGCTCCGGCCCGGACGGGCGCAGGGAAGCGCACCCGGTTCAGGCCATAGTTGACCGCCAGGCCATCAACCTGAACCACCTCAGCCAGGAACCGGCTCAGCAAGGCAAGGGTCAGAAATCCGTGCGCGACGGTTCCACCGTAAGGTGATTCGCGCTCCGCACGCTGCGGGCTGACATGAATCCACTGGCGGTCGCCCGTGACCTCAGCAAAGCTGTCGATGTGCCCCTGGCTGAGCACAAACCAGTCGGACACGCCAACCTCGCGGCCGAGCCCGTCCTTCAGACGTCCAACCGTTGTCGCCAGCGAGATCGATGACTTGCCCTCGGAGGATCCCTGCATTCCTGTGCCTAACCCTTCCGCCCCCTGTCCCAGGCTGGAACTAGGAGACTCCGCTCTTCTGCGCCGTCCCATATCTCTTGCGCAGCTCGCGCTTCAGAAGCTTGCCCGTCCCGGTCTTCGGCAGGGCATCCAAAAACTCGACGCTATGCGGACACTTGTAGTGCGTCAGACGAGAGCGGCAGAATTCGATCACTTCTGCTTCGGTAGCCTGCGATCCGGGCCTCAGGACCACCAGCGCCTTCGGTACTTCTCCCCACTTCGCGTCTGGCACCGGAATCACCACCGCCTCGTACACGGCAGGATATGCAGCAAGCACCTTTTCCACCTCCAGCGAAGATATGTTCTCGCCGCCGCTGACAATGATGTCCTTCTTGCGATCGACAATGCGGACGTAATTGTCGCGATCGATGGTGGCGATGTCGCCCGAGCGGAACCATCCGCCCGCCAGCGCAGCCCGGGTCGCTTCCGGCAGATGCCAGTAACCGGCCATCACAACGTCGCCTCGCGCCACCAGTTCGCCGCTGCTGACGCCGTCGCGAGGCACCTCATTGCCCTCCGCGTCCACGACTCGAAGTTCCACGCCCGGAATCGCAAATCCGGTCAGGGCTTGCCCCGCGTACTTCTGTTCGCCGGTCCAGGGACGCCCCGGCTTCATGGCCGACAGGGCGAGGGTGGGCGAGGTCTCCGTCAATCCGTATCCGGAGAAGCAGGTGCAGCCGAGCTTCTCCTCCACCTCCCGCACCAGCGCTGGGGACGAAGCTGCCCCGCCGATACTGATGGCGCGCAGGCTGCTCAAGTCGTACTTGTGTCTGTCCGGAGCATTCACCAATGCCGTAGCCATGGTGGGAACCAGGGAACAGGTGCGCACCTTCTCCTGCTCGATCAGGCGGAACACTTCGGCAGGGTTGAAGTGGTGAATCATGACGTGGATGCCGCCCACCAGGGTAATGGTGTGCGGACAGCCCCAGCCATTCGCATGGAACAGCGGGATGGTGTGCAGAACCACCGATTCGCACGAGGCCAGACCAATCGTCGCCGGGGTAGTCTGTCCGGCGACAATTACCGAAAGGGCGTGCAAATAGACATTGCGGTGCGTCAGCATGACCCCTTTCGGCTTGTCGCTGGTGCCGCTGGTGTAGAAAAGCTCAGCCAGCGAGTCCTCATCAACCTCAGTGACCTCGCATTGGAACTCCGCCGAGGCGGCCAGCAGTTGCTCATAGTTCTGCGGGGCGAGCCAATTCGCGGGTGGTTGTGCGTCCAGCAGGAAGAAGGCTTCCACCGAAGGAAGCGTCTGCCGGAACGATTCCACTAGAGGAAGAAACGGCTGCTCCAGAAACAGAAATTTGGCCTGCGCGTCGCTCACAACAAAAGCCAGCTCCTGAGCAGACAGGCGGATGTTCAGGGGAAGCAGTACGCAGCCGGCTTCCAGAACCCCATAGTAGGCTTCCAGCAGGCGGTGGCAGTTCGTGCTCAGGAAGGCGATGCGATCGCCAGGTTTCGCCCCGGCCGCGACCAGAGCGCCCGCCAACCGGTAGGCGCGTCCCCCGAGCTGCGCGTAGGTGAGTCGCTCCGCGCCGCAAACCACGGCTGGGTTCAGGGGGAATTGCTCGCGTGCGTAACGCAAGAAGCGGACCGGAGTAAGAGGAATATTCATGAGCGTCTCCTCTCAGCGGTAAGTGATCCAGTCTGGCTGCGCCGCCAGCTCCAGGTGGGGATACTGATTGATGGTAACCAGGCGCAGGCCTCCGCGCCGGTACACCAGTTTCGTGATCCCGGTATTTACCAGGGCCCAGGTAAACTCAGCAATCCGTGCGTTGGGAATCGCCAGGGCGTGTTGCACGATGGTTGCGATCGGTCCCCCGGAGGTGAACACCCAAGTGGTCAGGGAAGACGGTGACGGTTCGTGCACAGCCAACAGCGCCCGCCAGCAGCGCGCCCGGAACGCGGCGAAGGACTCTCCATAGTCGTCGTGGTCGCCTTTGATCCAACGTGCCAAGGCTTCAGCAAACACCTTCTGATACTCCTGTCCGGGATCCTCCGTTGCCGAAAGCCAGGAACGAACCGCGGCCGCACTGGCCAGATCCGGACGAAACCGTCGCACCACTTCGGCGTGGTCGAATTCGGAAAAGCCCGCCACGACCTGCCACTCCGACCCGGGTGGGGTTCCGACGAGCCCGGCGAGACAGCATTCTGCCGTCTGCCGATGACGCGTCTCGGTTCCCATAACTACACGATCCACCGGCAGATTGCAGTGACGAATCCACGCACTCAATGCCCGGGACTGGTGTCCGCCGATGGGCGAGAGCCGGTCGTAATCCTCCTCGCCAAAACAGGCCTGTGCATGACGGACTAGATAAATGGTGCCCACGGCTCACAACACCGGTTGCCGCAGCAAGCGCTCACAACGCTGCTGGAAATAGTTCACTAGCCGGCCGAACCCGGCAAACGCCTGATTCCGCGTCTGCCCTTGAACATAGCGGTAATAGATCTGCTGAATGATGACAGCCAGGCGGAACAGACCATAGATGAGGTAGAAATCGAAGTGGTCCACTGCCCAGCCGGTTTTGGTCGCGTAATAGTCGACCACTTGCTGGCGAGTCAACATGCCGGGAAGGTGGGTCGGCTGGGTGCGGGTTTCGAGGAAGAATGGATCGTCGTCGGCCTGGACCCAATAGGCCAGCGAGTTGCCCAGATCCATCAGCGGGTCACCCAAGGTCGCCATCTCCCAGTCGAGCACGCCGACGACTTCGAGCGGGTTCTCTGGGTTCAGGACCACGTTGTCGAAGCGAAAGTCATTGTGCACGATGCAGGTCGCGACCTCGTGCGCCGGCATGTTGCGCTGCAGCCAGGCCATCACTTCCTCAAAGTCGGTCACGTCTGGGGTGCGCGATTTGCGATAGCGGTCGCTCCATCCGGCAATCTGTCGCTGCACGTAGCCGGCGCCCTTTCCGATCTGTTCGAGTCCCGCCGCCCGATAGTCCAGCTGGTGCAATTCGATGAGGCGATCGATGAGGTTCAGGCAGAGCCGGCGCGTCGTGTCCGGGTCCAGGCGCAGGTCCAGATCACGCCGCACGATGAGGCCACGAATCCTCTCCATGAGGTAGAAGTCGCAACCTAGGATTCCCGGGTCATCGAAGAATCGAATCACCTTGGGCACGTAAGGATACACTGGGCGGAGCGCGGTCAAGATTGTGACTTCGCGCCGCATATCGTGGGCGGACTTGGCCTTGTACCCGAACGGCGGGCGGCGCAGAACCAACTCCCTCTCCGGATAACGGATCAGATAGGTCAGGTTCGATGCGCCGCGGGGAAATTCCTCAATGGCTGGCTCGCCCGTGAGGCCGGGCACGACTGTCTTGATGGCAGCATCCACCCTGCCCACATCCAGTTCCTCGCCGGGGCGCACCGGCACGGGTTCGTCGATCCGTTTCACAGCGTCATCCTCAATGCTGGCGGGCGGTTGCGGCGTTTCTGTATTTCTTGAGTTCCAGCTTCGCGATCAGAGCGCGGTGCACTTCATCCGGGCCGTCCGCAAGCCGTAGCGTGCGGATGTAACCGAACATCTCGGCCAACGGGACATCGCTCGATACCCCGGCCCCCCCATGAATTTGGATGGCCTGATCGATGATGGTCTGAGCGAGGTTGGGGGCGACCACCTTGATCTGCGAAATCTCGCTCATCGCGCCCTTCGCGCCGACCGTATCCATCATCCAGGCTGCCTTCAAGGTGAGCAGCCGGGCCTGCTCGAGGGCAATCCGGGCGTTGGCAATCACGTCCCGGTTGCCGCCGAGTTCGGCCAGCACTTGGCCGAAGGCCACCCGGCTGAGCGAGCGCTTACACAACAACTCCAGGGCGCGCTCAGCCGCTCCCAGGGTACGCATGCAGTGGTGAATGCGGCCTGGCCCGAGGCGCCCCTGGGCGATTTCAAATCCACGCCCCGGGCCGGCAATGATGTGATCCAGCGGCAACGCGACGTCCGTGAACGTGACTTCACCATGACCAAACGGTTCATCGTACATGCCGAAGGCCGGCACCATGCGCTCGATCTTCACACCCGCAGTGTTGAGCGGCACCAGCACCATGGAGTGACGCTGGTGCTTCTCGGCTTCGGGAAATGTCACTCCCATGAAGATTGCGATCTGGCAATGGGGATGACCAATCCCTGAACTCCACCACTTGCGCCCGTTGAGCACCACACGGTCGCCCTGGATGCCAGCGGTGGCGCGAATGTTGGTGGCGTCGGAGGACGCCACGTCGGGCTCGGTCATGCAAAACGCGGAGCGCATCTCGCCTGCCGCCAGCGGCTTCAACCAGCTCTCCTTCTGCGGGGTCGAGCCGTATTTCACCAGTACTTCCATGTTTCCGGTGTCGGGAGCGTTGCAGTTGAACACCTCCGGGGCGATCGGGGAACGTCCCATGATTTCCGCCAGCGGCGCATATTCCAGGTTGGTCAGTCCGGCGCCGAATTGGCTGTCAGGCAGAAACAGGTTCCACAACCCTACAGACCGAGCTTTGGCTTTGAGTTGTTCCATGACCGGGGGCTGCACCCAATTGTGCCAGTCCGGGGTGTGCCGCAACTGAGAGTGGTAAACGGTCTCCGCTGGCAGCACCGACTCCTCGAGAAACGCGGAAAGCCGCCGGACATAGGCTTGCGTCTTGTCGCTGAGAGCGAAATCCACGCTGACCGGCCTCGCTGAGGGGTAGATTAGAGGCGCAACTGTAATTCATCAAATGAATAACTAGAATCATGTACTATTATCAACATGCATCTTAACCAGATCGACCTGAACCTGTTTGTCGTGCTGGATGCGATTTACAGGGAAGGAAACATCACTCGAGCCGGGCATCAGCTGAACCTTACCCAGCCTGCCATCAGCCACAGTTTGAGGAGGCTGCGTGAACTGTTGCGAGATCCGCTTTTTGTGCGCCAAGGTCCCAACATGGTGCCAACGCCCTTTACCCGAACCATAATCGGGCAGGTGCGGCAGGCACTTCAGATTCTCGAGGTCAATCTGCATGAGAACCAGCACTTCGACCCGGTGCACACGCGGCGGACTTTTTCCCTCGGCTTGCGTGACAGTTCGGAGGCCATCGTTTTGCCGGCGCTGCTGGGCCGGCTGGAGGAGGCGGCTCCCGGGATCTCGTTGGCCAGCGTGCGGGTCAATCGTCGCGACCTGGAAGCCGAACTGGCGAACGGATCGATCGACCTGGCCATGGATATTCCGCTGAGCTTAGGCGAGGACATCCGGCAAAAGTGGATCTTTCGCGACCGTCTGGTGGTGGTGGCCCGCAGCGGCCATCCCCGCGTTTCCTCTACGCTCGATCTTGATACCTATCTGTCTGAAACTCATATTATGGTTTCGCTTCGCCGCTCGGGGCCGGGCCTGGAAGACACGGAACTGATCCGGCTGGGGAAGCGTCGGCGCATCGGGGTGCGTTGCCAACACTTCTTCGAAGCATGTCGCCTGGTCAGCCAGACCGAACTGCTGCTGACCATGCCAGAACGGTATGCACTGCTTTTGAACACCCAGTTCGGCAACCGGCTCTATCCGTTTCCCGCCCGGGTTCCCTTCCTGGATGTTCACCTTTACTGGCACGAGAGCGCGGAGAATGATGCGGCAAATCGCTGGCTGCGGACCGAGATCGAAAGGGCTTTCGCTGAACAACTGGCAGTGACCGGCTGATAGCTGTGGAATTGGATCCGGTCTACCGGAAGAGCGGGACGAAGGGAAGCCCGGAATCGCCCGGCAACAGCGTGGTAACTCCATTACGAACAAGTAGATCAATGACATGCTGGGCGGGGACGAAACCCGTAACGGCGTGGCTGTCGGAACGTGTAACGACCACTCCAATGACCGAGCCGTCATGCAGGTAGACGGGACTGCCACTGTCGCCGTTCTCCACCACCAGGTTTGCCAGCCACATTCTGGAGGCGGGAGCTGCCGATTCCACCGCGTCGGCCGGCTCTTCTTCCTGGAAAAAGGTCCCTGTCGCTACGACGAGCCTGCCACCCGTCCGCTCCGAGTAGCCGGCAGCCCAGATTTCGGTGCCGCGGACTGGCCTCTCGGCGCTGAGGTGCACCGGGCGCAGGGCCTCGGTGAGCCTTGCCTTTTTGATCTTGAGCAGTGCCAGGTCGTTGGACTCGTCCCTCGCGGCGATCATTACTTCTTCGCAGTCAAGCGCTTCGGGCGATACCCCAAGACAAACCACCATTTCTTTGGCCGATGACTGGATGCTCGGGAGTATTGCCCTGGCCCTGTTGATAACATGTAGAGCAGTCACCACATAGCCCGTCTCACTGACCACGAAGCCGGTTCCGAAAGCGATGGGCAGGAAGACATCCTGTCCTTCAAAACGCTCCAATGAAGGAGGCAGATGAGTGGGTTGGATGACGAGCAGCCCCACGGGCACGACGGAGTCCGCGCAGAGGGTGGACTGAGCTATGGCGTTACCCCACGTCAACCCCAAGATGATCGTCGGCAATAGGGCTTCCCAGCACCGCATACGCTCACCCCGTAGGAACTCTCTATCTGATTCTAGGCCCGGATGCTCGAGCGCAACACTTCTTTAGTACATTTTTAGTACATTGTTATTCAATTAGTTACAGCATCCTTCACGCAGCACAAACCCAGATCAGAGATGGCCTCTGGGGATGTGGAGGTCATGAGCACGCTCTGGGCGGGGAGCCTCAGGCCCATTTTGGGCCGACTCCGAGATAGCTAGGCAGACAGAACCTCCCCCTACAAGTCGACCGGTGGCAGCACGACGAAGGCTGGAGCTTTGCGACGCATCACTGCATAGCAGGCCGACCAGTGATATGGCTAGTCGGACGGGAGCAAACCATGCCATTCGCCGAGAATCGAGGCGCGAGGATTTATTGGGACGAGCAAGGGCAGGGCGCGCCTCTGCTGCTCATCATGGGATTCAGCTATCCCTCCGACATGTGGTACCGCGCACGCCCCGAATTGGCCATGCGCTACCGGACCATCGCTCTCGACAATCGTGGCGTGGGTCGAAGTGATGTGCCTGCTGGTCCGTATCCCATCAGTTTGATGGCCTCGGATGCTGCCGCAGTCCTGGACGCCGCCGGAGCGGACAGCGCACACATTTTCGGCGCCTCCATGGGCGGGATGATCGCTCAGGAATTCGCGCTGCAATATCCGGCTCGGGTGCGCTCCTTGATCCTGGCCTGTACCTCCCCCGGAGGGTTGCACGCCGTGCAACCGAAAGCCCAGGTCCTGTTGGCTCTTATGAAGCGCGCCACGATGACCCCGGAGGAAGCCCGGGAAGCCTTTATCCCCATCCTTTACGACCGGGCCACCGCGCGGGAGCGCATTGACGAAGACATGGCCGTGCTCAGGAACTGGGTTCCAACCCCGGCCGCCTATTTCGCACAGATGCAGGGAATCGTCCGCTGGAGCTCTTACAGCCGCCTGCCCCAGATCACCGCTCCCACGCTCGTGATCCACGGGGAGGCTGACCGGCTGGTTCCCCGGAAAAATGGGGAGATCATCGCGTCCCGGATTCCGGGCGCGAAGCTGGTGACGATTCCTCACGCTGGCCATATTTTCGCCACCGATCAGCCCCATGCCGCCCGCTCGGCCGTCGCCGAATTCCTCGGCACATTGGATCAGATCCGGGAACGCCCCGCTTAGTTGGGGAGAGCGACCAGAATTCAGCAGGCGGCCGGGCCTTCGCTGCGCGACTTGCAGCGTAAGGTTGACGACCAGCTCACACGAAGCAGTGATCTTCCTCCTTGCTGAAAGCCGGGCAACATAATTCGATTTGAAGTACCGCCCCTTGCGGTGCAAGTTCTGAAGAGAGGGGCTCGAACCACCCTCCGTGCCCCCGGCCGGCCACGGGGCCCCGCCCGGCACTGAAGGAGGCCCCATGTCAGCCACAACGTTCCGCGCCACTCGCTCCGCCAACGCCGCCTGCCTGGAATTGGACTACCTGGACAAGTTCGGAAGCTACACCCGGCTCCACTATGAAAACCGCAGTTACACGAATCTGGAAGAGCTGCAGTATGCGGGGCGGCTGGCGCGCGTGCTCAGGGAGCGTGGCGTCTGCCCCGGCGACCGCGTGCTTGTGCTTGTGCCTAACTCTCCCCAACTAACCGCCAGCTTTCAGGCAATCTGGACCATCGGGGCCGTTATATGTCCCGTGATGCCGCAGTGGACCGCTGCCGAAGTGAACCATGTCTTGCGCAACGCCGGCGTCATGGCGGTGCTGACCGTGCCCGCGTTGGCCGCACGCGTACGGGATGCCTCGCAGGCGGTCGGCACGTTGCGCCACCGGCTCGTGTTCGGCGAGACGGACATAAGCGGCATGGAGGACATTGCCGGCGAACTGGAAGCCGGCGCATGGATCGACAGTCCGATCAGCCGCGCGCCTGCGGACCTTGCCATGCTGCTTTACACCTCGGGGACAACCGCGGAGCCCAAAGGCGTGATGATCAGCCATGCCAATGTGGCCGCCGCCATTGAAAGCGCCTGCCGCCTCAATCCCGATCTGCCGGTACGCCCCATGCTGCATGCTCTGCCGCTGACGCACGTGTTCGGGATGGTAATGCTGAAGCTGGCCAACCGCTGGGGATTTCCTTCCATACTCCTGCGGCAATTCGATCCGCTGATGATCTTTGAGGCCATCGAGCGCTACCAGGTCGGCTACCTGCCAGTAGTGCCGACCATGCTGGTGTACTTGCTGCACCATCCCCAACGATGCCACTTCAGCTTCCCGAGTCTCTACCGCATTACCAGCGGCGGCGCCGCGTTGCCGGAAAGACTGCGCGCCGAGTTTCAGGAGGCGTTCGGCTGCCGCGTGGATCAGGGTTACGGCATGTCCGAGTCGGTGGCGATTGCCACCAGCTACGACGATCACGAATGCTATCGCCGCGGCAGCGCCGGCCGGCCGGAACCGGGCGTTGAGGTGAGCATCGTAGACGACAAGAATCGGACCCTGCCGCCTCGCACGGTGGGCGAGATCTGCGTGGCCGGCGACAATATCGCCGCCGGCTACTGGCAGAACCCGGCAGCCACCGCGGAATCGTTCGTGGGCGGATGGTTCCACACCGGGGACGTGGGCTATCTGGACGAGGACGGGTACCTCTACATCACCGATCGCAAGAAGGACCTGATCATTAAAGGCGGGGAAAACATCTCGCCGCGCGAGATTGAAGAAGCACTCTATCTGCACCCGGCCATCGCGGAGGCGGCCGTGGTCGGAGTTCCCGATCCGGTGTTCGGGGAAGAGATCTGCGCCGTAATTCAACTCAAGGCGGGAACCGCCGCCAGCGACGACGACATCCGCCGTCACGTGGGGCAGTACGTGGGGAAATTCAAGGTGCCGAGCCGGGTCGTGTTCCAGGCAGCGCTTCCCAAGAACTCCACCGGAAAAATTCAGAAGCGCGCCATCCGGGCGCAATTTCTAGCCGAACGCGCCGCCTAGGACTTAGCCCGGCTGCGCTTCTTGCGCGCCGGTTTCTTCAGCCGGGATTCGAGTTCGCTGACCCGCTGCCGCAGGGCTTTCAGTTCCGCTTCGTCGGAGGCAACGGGCGGCGAGGGTTGGGTGGAAAGGAACCGCTTCATGCTCTCCACCGGAGACAGCAGAGCGGCTTGCACCTCGCTGACCCGGTTCCGCACCGCGTCCTGCACGGTCTGATAGGTTTCGAACGCCGACTTCAGATACCACATGATGAACTCCTGCCGCACCTCATCGGAGGCGACGATGAGCTGGCGCAGCAGTTCGAGGGGCAGCCCGGTGGGCCTGTCCTTGGCATCCTCGGTGATGATTTGCGTCAGCGTAACCCGCGTCAGGTCCTCGCCGGTCCTGGCGTCCATCACCCGCACTTCCTCTCCCTGCCGGATAAGTGCGGCAATGTCGTCCAGGTTGACGTAGCGGCTTCCCCGCGTGTCGTACAGCCGCCGATTCCCGTATTTCTTGATCACGACCGGCTCCGAAGCCATGAACCCTCCTGTTGCGACGCAACAATTCCTGTTTATCTTGACATAAACTCTTCTTGTTTGTACATTCTAACCATTGCTGCATTGCAGCATTAGGGGTGCGCGGCGTGACCGAGGATGACAATCTGATGCGGGAGGACCCGGCGGCGGCTGACCTATCGCTGTGGCATGAAGCTCTGGTCGCGCGCGACGTCGTCCGGCTGCGCACCTCGCCCCTGTTTTACGGCCGGGGCGTGCCGCGCGGCGACGGCTCCGGAGTCATCCTGATTCCCGGATTCCTGCTGCCTGATTCCTACCTGAGAGGAATACATGGCTGGCTGAGAAGAATCGGCTACTCCCCATATTTTTCCGGTATCCGCATCAACGCGGACTGCCCCAATATCCTGATCCGGCATCGCTTGGGTGAAACCATCGAGCGAGCGCGTCGCGAAACCGGTGGCAAGATTCATCTGATCGGCCACAGCTTAGGGGGAGTCATGGCCCGAGCTCTGGCCACTCAAAGGCCGGAGGACATTGCTTCCGTGACCACGCTCGGGTCGCCATTTCGCGGGACCGTCGCCCACCCCAGTGTGCTGCTGGTGGCCACAGCGGTACGCCTCGGAATCCGATGGAGGCGAGGTCCTGCGGTTCTGCCCGACTGCTACACCGGCCGTTGTACTTGCGACTTTATGAACTCCCTGCACCGCGATCCGGCGGAAACCGTTTACCAGACTGCCATTTATACCCGCAGCGATGGAGTGGTCGATTGGCACTACTGCATTGCCCGAGACCCGAAGGTCAACTTCGAGGTCTCGGGCACGCACATCGGCCTGGCGTGGAATCCCATGGTCTACTCCATCGTCGCCACCCGTCTAGCGGCCTGCCCCCGGAGCGAGCGGCCTTAGCCCTCCTTGCGTCGCAACAATTTTTACCGATGTACTTGACATAACTTGTTTAGACTCGTTATATTTATGGCGATGCTGCATTGCAGCATCATGGGAGGCAGTTATGGCAGCCAACGCACGAGTAGAATCCTCCCGGACTCATCCTCGGGAGTCGTCCGTGGTTTCCTTGTTGTCGGGCTGGATGCAGCAGGGCGTCGAGAGTTTCTTCGCCACCCAACGAATTCTCGTCGATCTGGCGATGCGGCAGAACGCGAACGTGATGAAAGTCCTACGTGAGCGCCTCACCGATCCCCATCATTCACCGGCCAACATCGTCGCCGAGATGGCGGGCGAAGGAATGGCCAACTTCATCGAAGCGCAGAAAGTGCTACTTCATCTGGCGCAGGAGCAGAACGATATCGTGCTGACCGGCGTGAGGGAGCGAGTAGGAAGTTTCGTCCCAGCGGGAGCCGTCACCGATCTGTGGCGCCGCAGCATCGATACCTTCATCACCATGCAGCAGGAGTTCCTGAAGATCGCCGGCAGGCAAACCCACGCATGGCTGGAAGTGGCCCGCACCGGCAAACCCTACAGAGGCGATCGCCTGATGGAACTGGCACGGGAAGGGATGGAGCGTTTCATCCATGCCCAGAAGCAGTTCCTCGATATCATCGAAGACGAGACCGCCAAGGCGACCGGCGCCAAACGCACCAACGGAGCTGCCGCGAGGCTCAAGAAGACCGAGTTGTCGGAACTGGCCAATCGCGCGACGGAAGCCTTCGTGGATGCGCAGAAGAAGCTGTTCGACCTGGCGGGACGCCAGATCAACGCCAACGTGAAAGCCGCCGGCCGAGCGGCCGACCTGCTGAAGCCGCTTCCCTTCGTGGACTTGGCGGACCTCACCCGGGAAGGGGTACGTAGCTACGTTGACGCCCAGAAGGCGCTGATGGACGTCATGTTGAAACCGCGCAACGCACACAAACGTGAAGCGCAGCCGGAGCGCCGCAGGCGGCGCCCTCGGTTTATCAAAGGCGAAGTGGTGCCACGGGTGCGCGCCGCAGCCGTCTGAGGGATACAACCGGATACCAGGATCCAGGAGATGAGGTTGGCCGAAGCCTCAGCTCAGAGCTCGGGGGCCCTGCCGCTGACGTGCTGGCGACCGAAGGGTACGTCAGCGGCCTTCCTCTTGTCCTGCGGCGCGGTAAGAGCCGGGTTCTCCGGCTCCCTCCCCGGGATCGGCTGACCCTCAGCTGACGGAGATGCCGCCATCCACGGGAATGACTGCCCCGTTGACATAGGCGCCCGCCCGCGAAGCCAGATAGATCACGATTCCCGCCATATCCGCCGGTGCACCGATACGGCGTAGCGGGCAAGCCTGTTCGAGGCGGCCGCGGTAATGATCGAGCATCCACTCCGTCATATGGCTTTCAAACGGCCCGGGCGCGACGGCGTTGACGGTTATGTTTTTCCCCGCCAGCTTTACCGCCAAGTCCCTGGTCAGGTGGTGGACCGCCGCCTTACTGGCGGGGTACGCGTAGGTCTCGTAGAACGGAGCTTTGATCCCGTCGATGGAACCGATGTTGATGACTCGCGCCGGATCGCTGGCAGTGGCGGCCTTCTCCAGCAGAGCCAGCAGTTCCCGGGTGAGAAAGAAAATTGACTTCACGTTGGTGTTCATCACCTTGTCCCACCCCGACTCGGGATAATCTTTCAGCGTGGCTCCCCACGCCGCCCCGGCGTTATTCACCAAAATATTCAGCTTGGTCTCGCGTTGTCCGAGCTCCCTTGCCAAGCTGGCACATCCCCCTGCCGTCGAAACGTCGGCCGGCAAGGACAGGCATTGCCCAACTGTGGAAAGCTGCCGTGCCGCCTGGTCGCAGGCCTCCTTCTTGCGCGCCGAAATGTAGACCTTGGCGCCCCCTTCCACCAGGCCGCGGGCGATCATCAGTCCGATGCCCCGGGAGCCTCCGGTTACCAGGCCGATTTTTCCTTCAACCGAAAACAGATCGCGAACCCGGATAGCTTCGTCCGTCATAGGCGCACCGTTGGACTAACAGGTCGGCACATGGCTCACAGCTTACCATCGCGGGGGTTGCCGCCAGGCCTGGCCCACCCCGATCTCACTCACGAGGGTGAGGCCAATCACAGACGTCGCGGTCAAATCGTACTTAGAGTGGGGTGAACCGAAAAGCACCCCGCTTGATGCTTTCGGTTCACACTTTCCTACCTGGAGCAGGAAGGACTCGTCGAATTCGGCGCACGGAGAGCGAGCGCCAAATGTTCGATGCGCGTTTCCCGCCGGACACTGGAGCTCCTTCACCGTCACTCCCAGAAGACCAGTCCTCGAAGATTGCAGCAAATCTTTTGGAGCAAGGAGGTCCCCAATGACCAGAGGGCGGCTCAGCTTTTTGATCGCGCTGTCTATTACTCTCGCCGCTTCTCCGCTTGGTCACAGCCAGGTTGACTACTCGACTGCCACCGTGAAAGGAACGGTTCTTGACCCCCAGCGCCTGTTTGTCGCCGGGGCCGAAGTTGCCATCAAGAACCCCAGCACAGGTCTTAGCAGAACGGTAACGACTGGCGCCGACGGCGAGTATCGCTTCCCCCTACTTGCCCCCGGCAGTTATGAGATCCAGGCAGAGGCGCAAGGCTTTGCCAAAGCAGTGGGAAGTCTTTCCCTTTCCGTAGGCGGGACTTTAACCTATGACTTTCATCTTGAGGTGGGCACCACCTCCGCCGTCATCCAGGTGTCGGGCGAGGCGCCGCTCGTCCAACTGGAACAAACTCAGCAGGCGAACACCATCGGCACTCGGCAGGTCGTGGACTTGCCCAACCTGGACCGCGACTTTACCTATTCGGTGTTCACCCTGCCGGGGGTCTCCAAGTCGGAAGCGCCTCGTGCTCAGAACCCGGGTTTTTCCGGATTCCAGAGCTCAGGCTTTTCCGTGGGCGGCAGCAACGGCCGCAACAATCTGGTCACCATCGATGGCGGCGAGAACGACTACGGCTCCGGACAGCTCCGGACACCGAGTGTGCCCATCGATTCCATCCAGGAGTTCCAGGTGAATCGCAGCTCCTTCGCGGCGGAATTCGGATTCACCAGCGGCACCGCCGTCAATATGGTCACCCGCGGCGGAACCAACGAATACCACGGCAGTGTTTATTCTTTTTTCCGCAACCAGAGTACGGACGGGGCCAACTACTTCTCCCCCCATGGTCCCAACAAACCCTTTGAGCAGAACTTCGTTGCCGGCGTGACCTTCGGTGGACCGATTGTCAAGAACAAGTTGTTCGTCTTTACCGCCTACGAGTGGGTTAAGAACGATACCCCCCAGTTTCGCTCCTACTCCACCAGTGCGGTCGCGCAGCCTTTCAGTTCCAATCCGGCGCAGATCGGTTACGTGAACCAATTGGTTGCCTCCGGGGACCCGAATTTACTGCCGATCGCTGGTCTGCTTGACTACATTCTGACACCGGCCAATTTCCCCATCACGGGCCGGTTGCTCGATCCCAATAGCGGGGTCTTCAATGACTGGAAGAAATTCAACACCTGGGTGACGCGGGTCGATTATTCGCCCACTTCCAACGATACGATCACCGGCCGGTTCTCGCTGATGAACGAAGATTTCAGCCGCATGTTCGTGTTGGATCCGCTCAACTCGTGGGATGACGCAACTCTGGAATATTGGCGCGACTACACGCTGCTGGGAAGCTGGAGTCACGTTTTCAACCCACGCTTGCTGAACCAGTTGCGAATTCAGGTTGTCCCTTCCGACTATGCCAACGTTCCCGTCGTGTCTCCCGACACGGCGTACCTGACGCTCGGCAGTCTGGGTAATTTCCAGGGAGAGCACTACGAGCCCTACGCCGCCCTGCAACGTCGATTCCAGTTTGAAGACAGCTTGACCTGGACCAAGGGGCCGCACACAGTCAAGTTTGGAGGCTCCTACCGTCCGGTCAGCTATAAGGTGAACGATCAGTTGTGGATGCGCGGCGAGTTCAATTTCTACGACGGCACTATCCCGCTTATTGCACCTTTGAGCGCGCTGCTGCCGCCGCCCGCCCTCGCATACCTGGCGGGTTCCGCAGTTGGCCTGCCGGGCCCGGCGACCAACCTGAGTGCGCTGCAATCGTACGATTTGGGACTGCCGGTGGCGTTCCGCGAGGGGTTCGGGAATCCCAATTGGCAGGGCTGGGGCCACAACCTCGGTTTCTTTGCCCAAGATTCGTGGAAAGTGAACTCGTCTTTCAGTCTCGATTTCGGAGGGCGGGTGGACTACAGCGCGGAGGCTACGCCGATTCCGCACCACGTTTACTTCTCGCCTCGGGTCGGCTTTGCCTGGAGCCCTGGGAGTAGTCAAAAAACCGTCATTCGCGGCGGAGGTGGGATGTTCGTGGCACCCATCCCCTTCTACAACGACTACATCCTGAACCTCCTGGGTGGCAGCGGCCGGTACATCAACCAATTTGCCACCTCTATCACGGAAGTTGATCCCCATACGGGGTTGCCCATTCCCGTGGAGCTGTGGGGTTACGGGGAACAGACCGGCAAGCTGCCCTTCGGCCACCTGACCGAAGCGGATCTGGCCGCGCTGGGCTATACCGTACCCAGCCAGACCAATCAAGTGGTGGTCAAAACCAATCCCGGCTTCCAGAATGTTTACTCCATCCAGGCAAGTCTGGGCATCCAACGCGAACTGGCGCGGAACCTGTCGCTGGAGGTTGCTTACCAGCTGTACCACGGCCTCCATGAACAGCTTCCCATCGACACCAACGTTGCGGAGGTTCCCTGCCCCGCCAGCACCGATGTGGCTTTTGTCGGGCCTTGCTACACTCAGATCAACAAGAACTATGCCCAGATCGAAACCTACTCTTCGACCGGCAGTTCGCTCTACAACGGTGTGACGGTGTCCCTTAGCAGGAAGTTTGCCAATGGCCTGCAGTTTCAGGCCAATTACACCTACAGCCGGGCGATTGACGACAACACCGATTTCAACAACAACTTCATGCCCTTCCGCCCCACCCGGATCGACCTGGAGCGCGGCCTCTCGGCGTTCAACATCACCCACAACTTCGTGGCCAGTGCGGTGTACGCGACCCCCTTCAGGCCAGGGGGGAATGCTTTATCGCGAGTGCTGGCCGACATGACCCTGTCGCCGGTCTTGTCTCTGCGAACCGGGATCCCGTTCACCATCCGTGTGCCGGGACTGGTGAACGGCACCCTGGGAGAGTCTCTCTATGCTCGCCCCTGGGCGGCGGGACGGAATACGGGCATCGGGCCCGACTTCTACGGCTTCGACATGCGGATCACCAAGGCGTTGTACCTGTCAAGAGATCGTGGCATCAGGTTTGATCTGGTTGCCGAAGGCACGAACATCCTGAACCACCCCAACTTCAGTGCCGTGAACGATCAATTCCCGGCGGATCCGAACTTTGCTCTTCCCAACGGGGGCACCTTGCAGAATGGCCCGTATCATATCAACGGGTATAAGTCTTCCGACCCGACGCAGCCGCTTGCGTTCAAATCGGCGTTTGACGCGCGTCATCTCCAATTCGGGCTCAAGCTGACGTTCTGAATTTGTGCCCGACGCAATCAATCGCAGGAGGCCAGCATGGTCTAGGGCTGGCCTCTTTCGCTTCTCGCTCCTGCTAATAACCTGTTCGTAGGTCTCACCCTCTTCCTGCGGATCTGGTCACGGCATGGAACCCCCGGGTAAGAGGCTTATGGTGTTGCCGGGGAAGTCCTCCTTGCCTCCCGCGGTAATTTTCGGGCAGTGGAAATCCCGCCAGGAATCGTTGGCCCGGAGCCCAGGTTTTGTGCCCACTGCATCCATATCCGGCTGGGATAAAGCAGCGTGCTGAGCTGCACCAGGACCCAGTCCGGGAGAGAGAGCGGCAAGCCGATACTCGACCATCGAGTCAACCAGTTCAACGCCAGGTGGCGGGCCAGGACCAAGTCCATTCGAAAACCCGGTCCCGCAATGTCATGCAGGATGCCATCGAGCGTAAACAGCACTTTACGCAATAAGACCAGATAACTTGGCAAGCGCACACCGGCCAGAGCGATCTGCTCCAGCAATCCCATGGCCTCGACGGTCCCGGGCAAGTGAGCGGGAGGCAGTTCAGCCATGAAGCGTGTGATGCAGTCCCGGATGACGCGCGCCTCGCGTCGGCCATGCCGGCCGCGGCCGCGCCGCAGCACCTCGATCTCATAACAAGTGCCTACCGGATCCCGCAAAAAGATCATCAGGAACAGCATGGCGAGATGACGGCGCTGGTCGCGGCTCAGACTTTCGGTCAGAGCCCAGTCGAGAATGACCACATCTCCCTTCGTCTTGTCGTAGAGCAGGTTGCCGGCGTGCGGGTCGGCGTGAAATATCACTTCTCCTTTGGGCGCAAACAGGGGCACCGCGATCAGCTTATCGACCAATTGCCGTCCCACCTCGCGGCGGCGTGATGGCGGCATGCGCCGGACCGCGTCCGTAATCTTCCTTCCCTGTTCCTCTGTCATGGCGGTGATCTTCGGAGTGCATAGCGGCGGGATCACCCGGGGAACACGAACGCCTCGTATTGGGTCGTAGAGGCGATGCGCTTCGCGCAATACCTTCTGTTCACGGACAAACTGCACTTCGTGCTGCAGCAACCGCCGCACGTCCTGGAAGGTCTCAGTGAGAGCCCGCCTGGCAAATCCGTATTTCAGGCGAGTGGATCCGAGGTGTCTTGCCAGCCGTCCCAGTAAGTCCATATCCTCGGCAAAACACGCCGGGATGTAGGGTTTCATCACTTTGAAGACGCCACGTTCGCGCTGCTGGGTATCCGGGTTGTGCCAGGTGAACCGCATCACTGCGCTCACGCTGGCCTCGAAGAAAATGGCAGGCTCTATCTCCACGGCACAGCGGGCGAGCCGCGGACCCAGTTCCTGAGAGATGATCGCGCGGATTTCGTCGGTGCTTACATCACAGATCCCATTTTCCAGTTCGGTGAGAGCGTCGCGCAACGAGGCGGGCAAGTGCCGATTGCGCGCCAGCACTTGCCCGAGCTTTTGCAAGCCGGGGACTTTGGCAATAAGGTGCAACAGACGCACCTCGGGCGGCGTCTCCAACGGCAGTTCCATCTGCTCGACCAATTTCGGAGCGAGGCGCGGCGCCGAAAGATGGGTACCGAAAAACAGCATCGCGTCCCGAACCAGCGGGCGCCAGGCTGCGTAGCGTTCGGGAACCAGGTGATTGGTGGGCAGGAAATGAACCACCCACTCCGCCATCCGTTCCCGCAACTGCTGACCGGCCGGGCCTTCGAGCGCTGCTTCGATGCGGTGGACCCGCTCGGCGGAGCTTACACCTGCGGACAGAATTGCGCTCAGCAGTTCTTCCGGTGATTCGTGCTGTGAGTCGACATTAACGTCAGATGAAACCGGCATGAAAACTCCTGTTGACCCGGGCCGCCGGGTTGGGGTCAGCCCTGCCCGCCGATCTCGAGCACGGCGCCGTCCACCGTCTCCAGCACTTCGACCGGCACGGCTGGCCGATGGAGCCTTACCGTGGCTCGGGCCAGGCTGTTGTTCGCAACCTCAAAACTGCCGGAGCAGTCGGTCCTGAGGTAGGGCAGAGGATGAATGAGGCGCCCGCTGCCGTCGATGGCTGCTTCTACAGAGCACCCATCGCGGGTCGAGCCCCGAAGATTCCATTGCATGCGTTGTCGATCCCTAGCTTCCTCACGCAGGTTGCGCAGCACGTACTCCTTCCCCTGGTGCCACAGCACGGCCTTGCGGGCCATTAGCCCGAGGGGCATATTGTAGAGCAGGGCTTCGAACGTACTGGCGCCACCCGCAGGTCGCGGAAAATACGCATGCGTCCACACCCAAAAACTGCGGTGCCGGTATCCGCAGTTGTGGCCCTGAATACCGAAGCCCAGAGGCTGTCCCTCAAAGACCCGGCCGTCCAAGGTTATCCGGCCGGCAAACACGGCATCGGAATGGGCAGTCCGCGAAAAGCCAATCCAGCCCCTGTCGCTCAGGGTTACAGAAAATGTAGAACGATATCGCAGGTCCCACGAGACTTCGTGTCCATCCACCTGCAAGTGACCGCGGCAGGAATCCTCTCCGATCGTGTTCTCGCCCACCCGGAAGCGGAAAGGACTGACGCCTCTGGCGCTGAGTTGGAATCCCTGCAAGGGGAAGCCTTGGATGAAACTCTTGGCCTCGGCGGCCTTTTGGAACCATGCAGCCCAGACCTGGACGGGCGAACCCAGCCGGTCAGGGGCACAGCCGCCGCGTCCCGGATTCATGAGCAAGTATCGAAGCCACCAAGCTCCACTGCCATTCGCCAGGCCCAACCGAACGAACCACACCTCGTAGCGACGCCTCGCCGACAAGGTGGAAAAGACTTGGTTCCGGCTGTCCACGGGAACACCCTCACACCCGATCCGTTGCATGCTGCATTGCCGAACTTACTGCTCTGGAATTAGAAGCCTGGCTCTTACCGCCCTGCGGCAGACACACGTGGCGAATTTCTTCGATCCTCAGTCGGCAGCCATTCCGGCCGCCACCTGGTCGCGTTTTTTATCCTTTGCCCCTGTGCGCGCGCTCGCTGCGGAAGCCGACGCGGGGAAGGATTTCAGAATTGGCTGCGACCTCGCGCTGGGCACAGGCGCGCGGTTCCGTGACGGCTGGACCGTGGCGGCGAGTTTCAGTTCCTCGAAGCTCAGTCGCAGAAATGTGGCCAGGCGTCCCAGGTCGGGAGCGGCGTGGACGTCCCCGGAGAATCCAAAATAGGAATTTCCGTTGTAGCTCAAAACCGCACAATTTACCGCCATGTCGCCGCCCACGGGCACGTAGGGATACCAGTCGAGCATCTTGTGTCCCAGCAGGTACAGCGGACAGCGCGGACCTGGAACGTTCGTGCACACCAGATTGAAGGGCGTGATGGGCAGCTTGCTCGCCACCGGTCCGGCCAGCGCCTGCAGCGACGTCGGAAGTGTTCCCATCAGACCACCGGCCACATGGACTAATTCGGCTACATGTGCGCGCTTGAGAAGTTCCATCCTCTCCCGCACCGCCGACAGCAGCCGGCGCGGGTTGCGAAGATCCAGTGGAATGGCCAGCGGGAGCAGGGACACGCGATTGCCCAGTTGGCTCCAGTGCCCGTCCCCGCGCACGTTCACCGGAACCATGATTCGCAGGAGTCGATTCTTGACCACGTCCCCGTGGAGTTGCGCGTAGCGCCGAACCGCCGCCGTCACCAGGGTGAGGACGACGTCGTTGTGGGTTGCGTCGCAGGCTTCGCGCACTGCCTGGATCTCCTCCATCGGGATTTGTGCCCAGGTGAACTTCTGCGGACCCCGATAGGAAATGTTGAAAAACAGCCTCTCCGTCGGCCGGGCGAGTTCCGGGAGCAGGCGAATCCACTGTTTGGTTGGCCACGGCTCCTCATCCGCCACCACCTTCTCGGCGAGGTCCAGCACCTCCGCCTGCGCCCCAAGTATCCGCTCCACCAGGTTCGTGTACGAATTCATCCACAGACCCACCATCGACGGCCATGAATCCGGGTGATGAGACGTACTCAAGCGTCCCTGCATTCGAGGTAACTTCGAGACCTGGGGGCTCTGATCCATGATCACGTTCATCAATCCCACCCCGGCAACTCCGTCGGCAAGGCAGTGGTGCACGCGGGCTATCACTCCCGTCCGGTTTCCGCGCAAGCCTTGTATCAGAATAAAGTCCCACAGGGGATGCTCTCGATCCATGGTCGTGCTTAGGATCTTGCCGGCGACTTCCTTGAACTCGGCCTCGGTCCCGCCTCGCAGCCTGATCTGACGGACGTGATTGCGGATGTCGAACGCAGGGTCGTTTTCCCAGGCCGGGAAGGCGATGTTCAAGGGGGGAGCGACAACTCGCTCGAGGTAGCGGGGAATCTTCCACAGCTTCGATTCGATGAACTTCCGGCAGGTCAGCAGCGGAATCCGACCCTCGAACACGCTCACGGAGGCGATGTTCAGCGGCATGCCCTCGCGCTCGAGGTACAGGAATAGTGCGTCTCCCCAGGAGAGGCGCTCGTGACTCTTCCCATAGGACATGGCAACTCCGGTGCTAGGTGGGTGGGCGGTTGCGGCCCAGCCGCTCATGCGCGCTGACCCAGTCTCCATTGAGCATGGCTGCCGCCAGGGAGGTCTCGCCCGCCAGAACCACGGCCGCGCAGATCTCAGCGAACTTTCTGACTTTTCCCTGCCCGTAGCAGTCCAGCATCTCCAGACACTGCTTTTGCGTGGCCAGGCCGGTCCCGCCTCCGCAGGTTCCGACAATCAGGGATGGCAGCGTGATCGACCAATAGTAGTCGCCGTCGTCCAGATACTGGGAATAGGTGATGGCAGCTTGCGATTCTGCGATGTTGGCCACGTCCTGGCCGGTGGCGATGAATAGCGCCGCGAGTCCGTTGGCCGCCTGCGCGCCGTTGTTGGCGGATCCGGCGAGAAAGGCTCCAGTCATCTGGACCTGGCGCGTCCAGAACAGGTTTCGCGTATCGACGCGCATCAGCTCCTCGATCGCTTCTCTGTGAATCACGGCCTCGGCCACCACTCGCTTGCCCCGCGTCAGCAGGGTGTTGAGGTGCGAGTGCTTCTTGTCGGTATCGATGTTGCCGCTAAGGAAATATCGAAGCCGGCCGGGATAGTTGTTCTTGATCCATTCACACGCGGCCCAGGTCGCTTTACCGGTCATGTTCTGGCCGGCGGCATCGCCGGTGTTGTAGTTGAAGCGCAGGTAGCGCAGCGGGCCCACGGAGAATTGGTTGATGCTCTGCAACTTCCCGAACTGTGTCGTCTGCTCTGCCTCCGCCCGGATGGCCGCGCAGTTCCCCTCTACCCAGCGGCCAAACTCCCTCGCCTCCAGGGCATCTCTGAGGACAAACACGGGGGCGCGCTGCATGGCATCCTCCACCACTGTGGTCTTCACGCCGCCGCATTCGGTCAGCAGGCGCATTCCCCGGTTGTAGCTGGCGACCAACGACCCTTCGGTGGTCGCCAGGGGAATATAGAAATCGCCTCGTGCGTGCTCGCCGCTGATGCGCAGCGGACCTGCAATCCCCAGGGGAACCTGGGCCACGCCAACGAAGTTCTCGATGTTACCGGGAAGGGTTTCTGGCTCGAGCGAATACTGGCCCACGTGGGAGAGATCCGCGCCCGTTTCCGCCCGAACAAACCGCCTGCGCTCGGCTGCCATTTCGTGGGTGTAATCGTTGTCTTTGGAGCGCGGGATCCGGATTCGATTCCGGGTATGAGGGCTGGTGGTCATACATCGCCTCTAGGGAGGAATCGGGACTTGGCAACCCGCGGGCCACGACTCGACTGTGTGCACACCCGGACGGGCAAATCCCTGTGCTCAGCCAAAGCTTAGGCGGCCGGGCCAGCCGGCGCCGTGACGCGCGTCCGTCCCCTTGGTGACGTTCCCCTGATTCCCGAACGCCGCGCAAGACCCGTTTCAGCCTTGCGCACCTCCGACCGAACTGCCGCCTCTCGCCCCTTGCACGCGGCCCTTATTGATTCACCCCGCTCGCCAGATATCCTCCATCGACTACCAGTACAGTGCCGGTAACAAAGGCCGATGCATCGGAGGCAAGAAAGATCGCCGCGCCGATTAGTTCTTCCAGCTCTCCAAATCGGTGCACCGGAGTGCGCAAGAGAATTTCCTCGCCGCGGGGCGTACCCACAATCAGTTTCTCGGTAAGTGGCGTGCGAAAATATCCGGGGGCGATGGCATTCACACAGACGCCATGCCGCGCCCACTCGATGGCCAACGATTTCGTCAAGGATGAAACACCTGCTTTGCTGGCACAGTACGCCGATACCTCGTACAGAGCGAGGAATGCAGCCATGGAAGCAATATTGATGATACGGCCGTAGCGGCGTTCGATCATGTGTCGTCCAAAAACCTGGCATGCCCGCAGCGTACCGGTAAGGTTGGTGTCGATGAGCCGATTCCAATCCGCCTCCGGGAAGTCGAGCGTGGGCGCGCGCTGGGTGAAGCCGGCACAATTGACCAGAATATCTACTTTCCCAAACGCTGCCACCGTGATTTGGAGCAGCTCTTCTAGAGAGGCCCGGACGGTAACGTCTGAGGTAGCGGCCAGGGACCGACGGCCCAGGGATTCGATTTCCTTCGCAACCGCCTTCACCCCATCGAGGCGCCGGGCACTGGGCACCACGTCCGCCCCCGCCTGGGCGAGGCCGCGGGCCAGGGTCTGGCCGATTCCGGAACTCCCGCCAATGACCACCGCTACCTTGCCGTTTAACTCCAAAGGACTGTAACCCATATTTCCTCGCGCATTAAGTCACGCCGACGACCCCAAGCAGGTGGCTCCCACCTCTGACCAGGCTTCAAAGGCGTCGCACCAGGCCTGCCTCTGTGGCTTGCGTGTTGCGAACCAGCAGCAACACCAGAATCATCCCCAGGAATGGAACCAATCCTGCCGCCACTACGATGGGATCAAAGACATGCGTAGCGGTTGCCTGCCGCATATCCGAAAAATAGCCGATGAGTTTGAAGGCAACAATGGTCCCGACACCCGCGCCGGTGCCGCTCAACCCGCTCACGGATGCGACGGAATCCCCGTGGTACAGGTCCGAAGGCAGCACGTTTGCGATGGTGCTGAATGAGGCATAGGAAAACGTAGCCATCGCGAACAGCAAGGTGATGAGGCGCAGGTTCGTGCTGAGGATTGTGGGGATGAGCAAAGTAACTCCGATTCCGCCGAACACGACCAGAGCCTTGCGCGCCACACCCAGCGGCCAGCCGCGCTTGATGAGGAATCCCGACATGCCGCCGCCGAAGAAGTTTCCTAGATCGGCGGCGATGAAAGGTATCCACACCGCGATCAGGCCGCTCCTCAGTTCAATTCCTTTTCCCACCAGGTAGATGGGGAACCAGTCGGTAATGAAGAACCACACCGGATCGGTGAACGTCTTGGCGACGATCGTCCCCCAGGTTTGCGGCAGTCTCAGCAGGTCGAGCCAGCGCACCTGCGTTTTGCTTGCGGGCTGCGCGTGCAGCTCGGATTTTTCCGCGAGAATCATATCCCGTTCAGCCTGGCTGACGTGGGGATGCGCCTCCGGCGGATAGTAGAGCCGCCGCCAGACCATGAGCCAGAGAAATCCCAGCATACCCGGGATCATGAACGCGGGCTGCCATCCCCATCTGAAATAGATGGGCAGGACGAGGAAAGGGGCGATAGCGCCTCCGATCGAGGAACCACTGTCGAACAGTGCCGTAGCCAGTCCGCGCTCCCGCATCGGAAACCACTCCGACACTGCCTTGATAGCGCCCGGCCAGTTCGCCGATTCCCCCGCGCCCAGCAGAAACCGGAATCCCATGAAGCTTTGCAAACCCCGTGCCAGAGACGTGGTGACCGACACAATCGAGTACCAGGCGACGGTGAGACTCAGGCCGCGCCGTGTGCCGATGCGATCCATTACCCTGCCGAACACGGTTTGCCCGGCTGAGTACGCGATTCGAAAGGCAATCACGATATTGGCATAATCGCTGTTGCTCCAGCGGTACTGTGATTTCAAGTAGGGGGCAAGCAGCGACAGTGTTTGCCGGTCGATGTAGTTGATCACCGTCGAGGCAAACAAGAGTCCGCCAATCCACCATCGCAAAGAAGGGATAATGGTAGGAGACGACTCATGCGCGGTGCTTCCAGCATTTGCTCTTGGCAAGGCAGCCAGCCTAGGCTTAGCGGGTTTCCTGAGCAACTCACGTGAATTGCGGCGGTCCCCGAATTAACTGACCATGACTTCGTTGGGCTGGTTCCGCAAAGCCGGACCTAACAACGCTGCGGAATTCTTATCCAGATACACGGTTGCGTTTCCGTGCGTGCGGAGGATGGACGCGGGTGCCATCGGGCTGATTTCGCCTTCGAAACACGCCTTCACGGCCTGTGCCTTACGAGCATCGGGCACCACCGCGAGGATTTCCTTGCTCTTGAGTATCTGCCGCACGGACATCGAAATCGCCTGCTTGGGCACTGCCGAGATATCAGCGAACCAGGCCTCGCCAACCTGCTGCCGCCGGCACGCCTCATCGAGGTTCACAATAAGGTATGGTTCCTCCGTGCTGAAGTTTGCCGGAGGGTCGTTAAAAGCGATATGTCCGTTCTCGCCAACTCCAAGAAAGGCGACGTCGACGGGTGCAGAGGCCAACTGCCGGCCAACCCGTATTACAACCTCAGCAGGATCGGCAGCATCCCCGTCCAGCAAGTGAAATTGCTTGATTCCCGCCTTCCCCACCAATTGCTCCAGCAGCATCTTCCGAAAGCTACCCGGATGAGTGATGGACAGGCCGATGTACTCATCCAGATGGAAGACCTCGACTCTCTCCCAGTCGATGCCTGGCGAGCTCGTCAGCGAGTCCAGGAACTCCTTTTGCGACGCGGCCGTGGCGGCGATAATCCGGGCCTGGCGATGTTCCGCTATCGCCCCGCGGATGGCAGTCGCAGCCTGTTCCGCTGCCGCTTTGCCCAAGGACGCTTTGTCGTTGAATACTTTTATGAGCATAAACCGCCGGGCCTCCGCCTGCCATCCGCTCAGAACTCGAAAATTATACAGACTCTCGATCCGACTGGTTACAATATCTGCTTTCATCTTGCGAACATCGCGGACGCGATTCCATCGCCTTGTCGATGGCTGGATTCGTCGACCGAGAGGACTTCGTGTCGTGCATTCCAGGACCTTGGCACGCAAAACATCTTTGAAGCGGAAAGGGGCCAGATTGCTGGCCGGGTTCGCTCTGCTGATGGTCCTCGGCGATAAACCGCCCCGATGTTCGGCCCAGACGGTCGTTGTCGACGCGACGCCCAGCCACGTTGTCAACCGGTTCCGTCCCTCCTCTGCGCTGGGTTCCACGGTGGACCGCATACCTAGCAACGCCACTGACATGTTCTTCCGTCCCGACCAGATCGAGCAGATCCTGTCTGCCGGTTGGGGGATTATCAGTTATCGCCAGAACACCGATTTGTTTGTGCAAGCCTGGCACTGGAACCCAAAGGGCACGTGGAGTGATCCCTCCGGCAAAGGATATTTCGTGGGTGATGCAACGCCCACCAGCGAGATGATCCGTCACTCCTACGGCTATTCCCTTCCTCACCGTGGTTTCACCCGCAACAACGGAACCGAGTTTGACGGCTACTCTCGACTCGACGATGGCGACCCCCAGTCATACTGGAAAAGCAATCCCTATCTGGCGCAGGCCTTCACCGGCGAGGACGACTCGCTTCATCCCCAGTGGGTCGTAGTTAGTTTCGGAAAAAAGCAGGATGTCAACGCGATTCGGATCGACTGGGCCGATCCCTATGCACGCGTCTACCAAGTACAGTACTGGACTGGCGAAGCTGACCCCATGGATGAGCAGGACAAGGGATCATGGAAGACGTACGCATCGGGTGACATCCGGGAAGGCAAGGGAGGCGAGGTCACATTCCGCCTCCAATCCTCGCCGGTGAATACCAAAGCTGTGCGCATTTTGATGATGCAATCCTCCAATACCTGTGACTCGCACGGCTCGGGCGATCGCCGCAACTGCGTCGGATATGCCATCCGCGAGCTCTACCTCGGCACTCCGGATGACGAGGGGCATATCAAAGATCTGCTGCATCACTCTCCCGATCAGAACCAAACACTAATCTTGTGTTCCTCGGTGGATCCCTGGCATCAGCCGTCCGACTTGTATGTAGTGCCCGACCGCATGGAATCCGGCGACCAGCCAGGTTTTGACCTTTTCTTTACCAGCGGAATCACTCGTGGGTTGCCGGCCATCATCCCGATCGCCATGTTGTACAGCACGCCAGAGGACGCGGCCGCACAGATGACCTACATCAAGAGGCGCGGCTATCCAGTCTCCTATGTCGAGATGGGCGAAGAACCCGACGGCCAGTACATGCTGCCCGAAGACTACGCCGCCCTGTACCTACAGTTTGCCACTGCTCTCCATCGTGCTGACCCGAGTTTGAAACTGGGAGGACCAGTCTTTGAGGGAGTCACCGAGGACATCAAAGTCTGGTCCGACCCGCAGGGACGAACCTCATGGCTCGGACGCTTCCTGGATTACCTCAAAGCCCACGCCCGTTTGCAGGACTTGGCGTTCATGTCGTTTGAACACTACCCCTACGATGGTTGCGAAACGCCTTGGAAGAATCTCTATCAGGAGCCGGAACTGATTACTCACATCATGCAGGTTTGGCGAGACGACGGCTTGCCGCCCGGCGTCCCCCTGCTCGACACCGAAACCAATGCCCACGGCGGGGAAGCCGCGGTTGACATCTTCGGCGCGTTGTGGCTGGCCGACACTTTCGCCGGGTTTCTAACCGCGGGAGGTCAATCGACACACTATTATCACGATTTGCCCTACTCTCCTCCGCACCCTGCCTGTCCCAACAGTTGGGGGACGTACCACATGTTCATGGTCGATGAGAATTATCAGATTCGCCAGCGCACCTCGCAGTTTTTTGCTGCGCAACTCATCACCCAGCAATGGGCTGAGCCGAAAGACGCCGAGCATCGTCTCTTCCGTGCGGTCAGTGATGTGAAGGACTCTGAAGGACACGTATTGCTAACCGCCTACGCTTTGCAGCGTCCCGACGGCCAGTGGTCCCTGATGCTCATTAATAAAGACTATGACCAGGCTCATCAAGTCCGCCTGAGGTTTCACGACGAAGCCAGCCATAGCGATCGCTATCTTTCCGGTCCCGTCACCATGATCACCTTCGGCAAGGCTCAATATCACTGGCACCCCGACCGGCGCAACGGTCACGCAGATCCCGATGGACCTCCGGTCACAACCAACCTTACGGGTGATGAGACCACACGCTACAACTTGCCTCCCGCTTCGCTCACGATCTTGCGCGGACACACTTAGCCAGTCGCCCTAGAAGCCCATCGGCCAGAATCCGCGAATGGCAACGTCCCCTCCTAGCATACGAAGTCCACTTAGCACTTGAATTCCACGAAAGGCTACTGGAGTTGCTGGGGTCTGTTCGAATCAGCCGAGAGCGAGTTGGCCGGCATCTTGCCACCCTCACGGAGATCTTTGACCGGGCCAAGGGAGCCATCAAGTCACCGTTTCCTTTCGTATCCGACGTCAGCGACAGCGCCCGCCCGGTTGCGATCGATGGAAGCTTGGGGCTGATCGGGCGGGGCTACCATCGGGAAGCGATGTTCTGGGTTGGCGTCACCCATTCCAGATGTCAGGAGGTCCTCTCCCGCGACGCACCGGCAGATTGGACGCAGAGTTTCAAAGAGAACTATCAAGAGCTGGTCAGC
>DASPST010000013.1:0-2571 GCA_035623795.1 Terriglobales bacterium | reverse complement strand
AGCTTCAATCTGGATGAGGTTATGCGCAAACTTGCGCCCACGAATTAGGGCAAAAGCACACGGCGAACTGGGCGCGATCCACACGACTGCTCGTGCCCAGCTCGCCCGAGAAAAAGTCAATTGGCGTAATCAGGCGATTTCACAAGCGTGCGCTTTTTCTTCGCCTTTTCCTCGTGTCGGTGAGTGAAATCGAGATATTTCGCCAACCATAGTTTTCTCAACGTACTCATTCGTATTTGGGCCAGGCCACCGGAAATCCTGGCTTGTAAACTCCTCTTCTCTCTTCGACAAGCGCGGGGGTAAGCTATTAGTGGCTCCCGTAGGTAAAGGCGATGCGTCGCACGTGGCTTTTGTTCGGTGGATTCCTCGCACTGGCACTCGGTATGGTTGTTAGCCAGAAGGTGCTCCGTGCTCCGCAGACCAAAAGAGAGTTGATCCGGCCCAACAAGTTGGCGGCCAACTCGGGGTGGCCCGGTCTTATTCCACCGGGCATGCGTGCTGTTTCAGTGCGGGTGAATGATCAGATCGCCGAGGCTGGCTTTGTTGTTCCTGGCACGCGTGTGAACGTTCTGCTGACTAACGGTCCCCGCGGAATTAACAAGCGGGAAACCACCACAGTTTTGGAGAATGTCGTAGTGATTGCGGCTGGGCAAAGGCTGGAACGTAACTCTGTGGAAGAGCCGCAGAAAACATTCGTAGTTACCTTACTCGTGTCTCCCTCAGATGCGGAGAAGCTTACAGCGGCCAGTTCTAAAGGGCAGATTCAACTGATGCTGCGCAACCGTTTCGACCATGAGCGACCGAGGCAGTGGGACACCCCACTGAAGCCGATTCCTCCCGAGATTCCTCCAAGTCTGCGCGTCACGCCAATTCCTCCAGAGACGCCTCTTAACCCCACGCTCAACCAGACCTAAAACGGCCATTTCACAAGCGAGCAATGTACGCCGATAAATGGTTGGGATGCCACTACTGACGCAATCAGGTGTTTACGCTCAAGTTTCCCGGTTTGTGGGCCCTTGAAGTGCCCCGCCGGAGACTCGAGGCCGGGGATCAGCGGCCATCACTTCTTCATAAAATGCTTCTCGAACAGACCCTTTGACCGCTCCGCGCCTTCGTCGGTCAGCATCACCGACTTTGCCTTCGTCGCTGGGTCGTATATGTAGCCGCTCTCGTGCAGGCGGTCGAGAACATCCCAGCTATGGCTCTTCCACGCCCGTAGCCCGTACTTGTCCTTGAACGTGGTCAGGAACAGCAAGGCCAGCGTCATCTCATCCACTTTCTCGTTGTTGATCTCCATCCCGTCCTCCCGGCGCGACGTTGCATCGCTGCGCGGCCTGCCCTCGTCCCAATTCTGCGGCATGGGAGGCCGTCGCTATGGGCAAAAAGAAACTTCAGCCGAATTATCGTCGCAGAACCCTTCGCTTGCCAGACCTCGATCATTCAAAGCTGGCGGTACTCAACAGCCTCGGGTCACCCGGTTCGCACCGGGTCTACGAGTACGCCCTCGATCAGTTCATTGCGTGGTACTGCTCGGAACCTCGCCTCGCCTTCAACCGGATCGTGGTGACGCGCTACCGCATGCAGCTTGAATCCCTAGGGCTGGCGGCGAACACTATCAACCAGCGCCTCGCCGCCGTGCGCCGTCTGGCGCATGAAGCAGCCGACGCGGGTTTGCTCAGTCCCGAACTAGCAGCGGGCATCAGCCGCGTGCGGGGAGTGAAGCAGCTAGGCTTCCGTACCGGGAACTGGCTCAGTACGGATGAGTGCTCGACCGTCCTGCGGCACGCCTTCGGGAGCACTCTGCGCGCCAAGCGCGACTACGCCATGCTGGCCATGCTGTTTGGCTGCGGACTACGGAGATCGGAACTGGTCGGGCTGGGTGTGAACGACCTGCAGGTGCGCCAAGGCCACTGGGCCATCGTGGACCTGATCGGAAAGGGCGGGCACATCCGCACCGTGCCGATCCCGGCCTGGGCGAAGGCAGCGGTCGACGACTGGGCAGCGGCGGCAGGGATCACGGAAGGGAAAATCTTTCGGGCCGTCGCCAGAGACAAAACATGGGGCGATGGCATCTCGCAGAATGTCGTGTGGTACGTTGTCAAGGGCTGCTGCGAGAGGGCCGGGCTGCAGCATATCGCACCGCACGACCTGCGCCGGACCTGCGCGAAGCTATGCCACGACAGTGGTGGCGAATTGGAGCAGATTCAGTTCCTGCTGGGCCATGTGTCCGTACAGACCACGGAACGCTATCTCGGCTGCAAACAAAATCTTGGCCATCCGGTGAACGATCTGTTCCGGCTGGGGAACATAGCGATTGCAGCGTAGAATCTGGCGAGCGGCGGGTCGGGGGCTGGGCACAGGCGCGTTCCTGAGGAGGAACAGCCCTCCGGGGAAGATGAGTGTAACCGCCTTCCATGAGAAGGCCGGCCTGAGTCAAGTGAAATTATTTCCGTTTTTGTTTGACAAGGTTTTTTCTCCGCCGAGTAGCCACTGTCGCCATGCTTCCATCCGCACTCTCGAGGAGCGATTCTGTTTCGCTCGGTGCACATTGGGCGTTCTCGGTTCAGCCGG
>DASPST010000006.1:0-110819 GCA_035623795.1 Terriglobales bacterium | reverse complement strand
GTACGCGGTCGGGAACTCGGTCATGTGCAAAGGCGATAACGGGCGCTGGCAGGTCAATTACTCGAATATTGCGGGGGTATTCGCGGGGGCAGCCCTGTCTTCCACGTTTTACCCCACGACCAATTTGGGGATGTTTATCTTGTCGAACGGGTTTACCAGACTGGGTGAGAGCTCCCTCGCCGGCGTGCTGCAGGAGTTCGTGCTCCGGAAGCTAACGAAAACGAAGCGGCAAGCCGCGGATCGGTCGGGGGCAGGTGACGCGGCCGCCGACAAGCAAAGCGATCCAGTGCCCTCGCCAAAGAAGCCCTAATTCACCTGCGCAGCGGAAAACGAGGTGGGTCGCTCCAATCCTAGAAAAGCACATCGCTTAGTTTTGGTACGGCATCCGAGCATGTGTGCGCATTTGAATTGGCTAGGCACGGCGAGATGCCATCACAACCGTGCTTGACCACCATCTTCCCTGCCCAAGTTGTGGGGCATCGGTTCCATGCATTGGTCTGGCCTGGGGGAGAAACAAAAGCGCTCTCCGCTGACCGCGAAGACCCACGAGGTCCACTAGGCTGTGCAGATCAGGCAGTGGAAGGCACGGAAGGCAGGGGCCGCTGTTCCTCATCAACAGCGTGGTTGTTGAAAAGCGTCGCCTAGCATTCAACGTTGGGAAGAAAATAGAAGAGCGCAGCAATCCTCACAACAATCCAAGCGATAAAGGTGGACAGAAGAATTTCCTTTCGGACTTTTGGGGCCATACTCGATGCAGAATTTCGGTTGTGCCCCACGCCGGCGCGCACCAAAGGAGAATCGGGTCACTGAGGGAAAGAATGCGTACAAGCTTACCTATCCCGAGCGACTAGATTTCTCTTTCTTGCTGCCAGTCTGAAGTTGACGGCCAGAATAGGCAGCTTCGTCACGAAACGAGGATTTGCCCAGCTTCTCGATTTTGGTCGTCGAGGTCGAAGCCGCCCTGGCATTTGCTATTCGACCATGATCCTCACACGCTTCCATGAGCCCTTCTCGGACTGGACTTCGAGATCAAGCACGATGGCTTCCGCGGCCTGCCTCGAAGGGCATTCCGCCTCGTCTCGCAGCGCAACTTCGCCTACGGGAGCTTCGGCACACGATGCGAGTCGATCGCGGCCGATCTGCGGTTCAAGCTTCAGAGCGCTATCTGCGCTACTCCGGCAGTTTAGCCAGGGGACCAGGGGGGAAGAACGAGAACATTACCAACGTAATGCCTATTTACAAAGGTTTGACATGACATGTCCGTGAATTTAGGCATGATATCGAGAAAAGGGGGGGATCTTGGTCAGCCGCAGTCTCTCGTTTGTTGTTTGTATTATGGCAACCCTTGTATGCGTGGCCCAGGACCCAGCGGCGGCGCCTCCTCTCGTGAGCGATGCGAAACCAGTTCCAGTGCTTTCCGGGTTTGCGGCGTTTGTGCCCACCTGGGATAGCGGCAATCCAACGTTGGTATCGATCGTCTCACCTGTCCTGCTCGTGCCGCTTGGCAGTAACTTGGTTTTTGCATCCAGAGCCGCTTTCGAGGGCGACTTCCAGCGCCGCTACGGTAACTCGGGTGATTTCACGGGAGCGATTGACAAGTCGCTTGACTACATGGAACTCGATTACATCGCGAATCGATATTTCACGATCACCGCGGGCCGGTTTCTCACTCCATTTAACATCTTCAACGAACGGCTCTACCCCAATTGGATACGAAATACCCAAACCGATCCGCTGATTTTTCCCATTGGAACCGGAAGTGACAACGGATTGATGTTCCGAGGCGGCATAGCAGGTGATAAGAGCATCACGATGAATTATGCGGTCTATGGCTCCGCGCTCTCGACGACCGATCACTTTGAATCCGAACGTCACGTTGGTGTCCGGGTTGGCATGTTCCTACCCCGCGAACGCTTTGAGATCGGAATGAGCGCACAGCACCAACTGCAGGATGCCCGACTTAATCGATATGGACTTCATCTGCAGTGGCAGCCACACCGCGTGCCTTTCGAACTTCGATCTGAGGCCGCATATTCGCGGGCGGAAGGCAGCGGCTTTTGGACGGAAGGGGCGTTTCAACTCAGCAATGTTCGTCCCATTCTGCTTCGTCGTGCCCAGCTGGTTGCTCGTACTCAGGTCTTTCTTACCGGGAGCGATCCGGGTGTGAACCCCGATCTCCCTCCCACTGATACGAAGCGTACAGAAATCGGAGTGAACTATTACCTGAATGACGGCTGGAAAGCATTGGCGAGCTACGGGCGAACGTTCACTCCTGCCGGTGACAGTAACATCTGGACTGTTGGAATGACCTATCGATTCGTCATCCCATTGGGGCCAAGACAATGAATCTGTTCCAGAGAATAATGGTGAGTTTCCTCTTCGGCGCTGTGGCGCTAGGCTTCGCGTGGTCAGCGACCCGGCCGTCGAAGCCGGCGTCCTCCAGCGCGGCGGTCTCGTCGGGGGAATTGGACGTGCAGTGGATGGTAGAGGGGGAAAAGCGTTACCGGTCAAACTGCGGACGGTGCCATCAGCCACCGCACAAATTCCCGCCGCGTGCGATGGCAATGGCGATACGGCACATGCGGGTTCGTGCGATGCTTACTGAGGATGACATGAAATACGTCCTCTACTACATGACTCATTGATGTGTAACCGTCTTCATCTTTTGTGGTGTGCCTGTGGATTGGTTGCCTGGTCGATTTGCTACGCACAATCGTCTCTATCGCCCAGCCCGCGCGTCATCGAATTAAGTGCGGATCGGGACAGTCGCTATCGGCAGGGCCACAAGGCTTCCCCCACGGTTGAGGTGTTCGCTGGGGAGCCCCTCATATTGCGCATCACGGCGGTGCAGGCCAAGGAAGTCGCGCGCGACGGCTCCGTGCACGGTTTGGCTCTACTCGATAAGGATTCCAACGCCGTGCCGGGCTGGCGATTCTTCTTGCATCCCGGAGTCCAAGACCTGGCGGTTACTGCTCCGGCCCAACCCGGTCGTTACAACGCGGTTTGTATCGTGATCTGCAGTGCCGCGCACGAAGGGATGGGGTTCACTTTGCTGGTAGCGGATCCGGGAACAAACAGCAAGGATTAGAATGAAATCGCTCAAAATCACGTTGTTCCTGATAGGCGCAATCGCTTTTGCCGGAGCTGGTTCTTCACAATCGAGATTCTATGGAGAGATTTCTGATACGCAATGCGCGCTGAACGTCCACTCCCTAAGTCGTTCGCACAAAGAGATGATCGCGAAGAATACGCTGGGCACGGACGCGTCTTCCTGCGCAAAAGCCTGCGTCAGGCGAGGCGGGGAGTGGGTCCTTCGGTCCGGGGATGACGTGTATCGTCTCACAAACCAGGCAGGCATAGAGGAGTTTGCCGGTAAGAAGGTTGAAATAACAGGTACGTTGGACGCCAAGACAAACACCATTAATAACACTGATATCGAAGCCGCACCCGTGGCTAGGCGTATGCCGCACTAGAACGGCGAGATCGGCGCCGGTTCCTGCCGGTCGTCACCTGCAACCGACGGAATTGCCAGCTGCGCCGCTTGCCCCGAGTGACTTTCGCATCGTTGGTCTGGCGGTCATAGCCAGGATGAGGCGGTCCGAGTTTCGGGGCTGGCGGCTGAACGTTGGCGTGCGAGCCCATAGGGGCGCAGGATTTTTCCCGACCCACGCTTCCGGCCTGCGACTCGGGACGGCGTTCCCGTCGCGTCCAAGCAGGATGTGATCTACCATTTCAAAGCTGGCTGAGACGTTCGAACCGCACCGGCCGGTCTTCGGCTAGATCCTACCGGTACAGTACGTACACCGTTCCCCCCGCGATATAGCAATGACTATCCACGGTTTTGTCGGCGTTGATCTTGACCGAACAGTTGCCTCCCGCTTCAGCCGTGACGTTCGCCTCGCGGTTGTCCGGAGTCACGATGGCGGTCTTGAGGCCGCCGCTCGAGTTTACCGTCAGGATAGCTAGCACGATGCCCGGATAGCTGGGACTGTGCTGAGGCCCAACGATCTTGAACATGTCGGCGGACATGCTGTCTTTCGCTGCCGCGACCTTCGGAGTGCTCTGTTCCGCATCGGACAGACAGTTTACCGTTTCAACCAGGCTCTTGATGGTCGCCGGAGTATTCGCGGTATAGGTGACTTTAGGACAGTTCTGTGCGGATGCGGCAGCCGCCGCCAGGCCCAGAATCGCGGCCAGGAATCCAATGCGCATCATGGGGGGCTTCCTCCAGATGTGTGCAGGCCACGATGTTGTAAGTCCGCAGAGTTCTACCTCGCGGTGGGTGGCTTGGTCACATCCTATCGCGCTTCAAGCCAAGTCCTGCATGCTGTTAGTCCATGCACCTTTGGTGTGAGCAGTGGGTTCCAAGTCACACTGTCAGTCAGACGAGCACGACACTCGCGGGTTCAGTGAGGTAGACTTTCCGCTCTTGCCCGCAGCCACCAAGGCTTGGGAAGGAGGTTTCATGGCGAAAAACGACGGTGACAAACTCAGCAAGCTTGTCAAACGATACCGCGTCGAGCAGGGCAAGCACTTTCGGCTCAAACACTTCGATCCTTCCGATACGGCGTATTTCCGCTCCCCGGAGCACGCCAAGAACTTGCTCGAACAAGGGGTGATCCGCCTGGCCAAGCTGCAAAGCAAGCTCTACGCCGAGGATCGGTGGGGCCTGCTGGTGATCTTTCAGGCCATGGACGCCGCCGGCAAGGATGGGGCCATCAAGCACGTCATGTCTGGCGTGAACCCGCAAGGCTGTCAGGTCTATTCCTTCAAATCGCCTTCCGCCGAAGAACTCAATCACGACTATCTCTGGCGGACGATGAAGTGTATCCCGGAACGCGGCCGCATCGGCATCTTCAACCGGTCGTATTACGAAGAGGTGCTGGTGGTGCGGGTTCATTCCGAGTTCTTGGCCAGCCAGAAGATCCCTTCCTCGCTGGTCACCAAGAAGATCTGGGAACACCGCTTCGAGGACATCCGGGGGTTCGAGCGCTACTTGACCAGAAACGGGATTCTGATCCGGAAGTTCTTCCTCAACCTGTCCTACAAGGAACAAAAAAAGAGATTCTTGGCTCGCCTCGATGATCCTGACAAGAATTGGAAGTTCTCCACGGCCGACATCCAGGAACGTGGCTTCTGGGATCATTACATGGAAGCTTACGAGGAGATGATTCGCAACACCTCCACCGCGGAAGCTCCATGGTACGTCGTGCCTGCCGACAACAAGTGGTTCACCCGGCTGGCCGTTGCCGGTGCGATCATCGACACCCTCGAAGACCTGAAGCTGGGCTACCCGGTCGTGGACGCAGCCAAGAAAAAGGAGTTGGCCGCAGTGCGCAAGGCTCTTCTCAACAGCAAATAGAGAACGGCAAAAGTGGGGGCTGGACCTCCAAGCCTGTCCCCGGTTCGTAAAGCGGGTGGCGGGTCCGATACTTCTTTGCAGGCGGCCTCGCAGGCTTTAGGATATCCGACGCAGTCACACTTCCTCCGGAGAAGCGCTTCAATGTTTTGGATCCGTCGGTTCGCTGGGCCTGTTTGCCTGCTCCTTGGAATTTGTCTTTTCTACTTCCAGTCTTTCGCCGTCGCACAAAAGAAGTCGCCGAATTCCGAGCCGGCCATTGCCAAGAGCGCTCCTCCGGACTCTAGTCAGCCCGACAAAGACAAACCGGACCCTCTTTTCCAGGGTATGAAGTACCGCCTTATTGGCCCGTTTCGCGGTGGCCGCTCGTTAACCGCTGCCGGCATCCCTGGCGATCCCACCACCTACTACTTCGGCGCAACGGGCGGGGGCGTTTGGAAATCCACGGACGGTGCCCTCACCTGGACTGCGATCTTTGACAAAGAGGGAACGTCCGCGATCGGCAGCCTGGCCGTCGCCCCCTCCGATCCCAACGTCATGTATGTGGGCACGGGAGAAGCCTGCGTTCGTGGCAACATCTCGCATGGCGACGGCGTCTACAAGTCGCTGGATGGAGGCAAGACCTGGAAGAATGTTGGCCTGGGCGACTCGCGCGCTATCGGCAAGGTCATTATCGATCCGCGCAGCGCGGATGTAGTGTTTGTCGCAGCTCTCGGCCATCCATATGGCCCGAACACCGAGCGCGGCATCTTCCGCACCATCGATGGCGGCAAGACCTGGGAGAAGGTCCTATATAAAGACGAAAATACCGGCGGCATCGACGTCGCTTTTGACCCTCGCAATCCCAACATTCTGTTTGCGGCTCTGTGGCAAGTGCGGCGTACCCCCTGGGACCTGTCCAACGGAGGCCCAGGCAGCGGCCTGTATCGCTCCAACGATGGCGGCGCTACCTGGAAGCACCTGGAAGAGAAAGGATTACCGAAGGGACCTTACGGCCGCATTGGCGTTTCGGTTGCCGCAGGTTCGGACCGCGTCTACGCCCTGATCCAAGCCGCGGAAGGAGGGCTATTCCGCTCCGATGACGGCGGCGACACCTGGCAGCGAGTAAACAGCAACGACAGCCTCGTCCAGCGTCCTTGGTATTACATGCACATCATCGCCGACCCGCAGGACGCCGACACGGTGTACGTGATGAATGTCGATGCCTACCGCTCTACCGACGGCGGCCGCACCTTTAACAAAATCAAGGTCCCGCACGGCGACAACCACGGCCTCTGGATCGATCCTACGAACAACCACCGGATGATCGCCTCCAATGACGGCGGAGTCACGGTGACCGTCGATGGCGGCAAGAACTGGAGCCGCGAAGACAACCAGCCGACGGCACAGTTCTATCATGTCATCACCGACAACCGCACGCCCTACTATGTCTATGGCTCCCAACAGGACAACAGCACCGTCGCGATTGCCAGCCGGGGTGACGAGGGCGCGATCGACCGTCCGGAGTGGTACTCGGTTGGCGGCGGTGAAGCAGGCTACATCGCGCCTTACCCGCCGGATCCGGATATCGTATACGCCGGCGACTACGAAGGCCTCATCACCCGCTTTGACAAGCGCAGCCATCAGACCAAGAATGTCGGCAACCAGCTTGAACTCTCCGACGGCCGCGGTGCCGCCAATCTCGACCATCGTTTCCAGTGGACGGCCCCGGTTTTGATTTCGCCCCACGATCCGAACGTGCTGTATCACGCGGGCGAACGTCTGTTCAAATCCACCGACGCAGGCATGCACTGGGATGCCATCAGTCCCGATCTCACCCGCAATAACAAGAGCAAGCAACAGCCTTCCGGCGGCCCCATCACTCTCGACGACACCGGCACCGAGTACTACGACACCATCTTCGCCGTGGCGGAATCGCCGCTGACTGCAGGTCTCATCTGGGCAGGCACCGATGACGGCCTCATCCAGCTTACCCGCGACGGCGGCAAGAACTGGACCAACGTCACCCCCAAGCAGTTGCCGGAGTGGAGCCGCGTCAGCCTGATCGACGCCTCTGCCTTCGACGCCAGCACAGCTTACGTCGCCGTCGACCGCCATCAGCTTGACGACATGCACCCCTACATCTATAAGACCGCCGACTTCGGCAAGAGCTGGACGGCGATCACCAAGGGCATTCCCGACACGACTTTCGTCCGCGCCGTGCGCGAAGATCCCCGCAAGCGCGGGCTGCTTTATGCTGGCACTGAGAGGGGAGTGTACGTCTCGTTCAACGACGGCGCCGACTGGCGCTCCCTGCAACTCAACCTTCCCACCGTGCCGGTGCACGATCTGATAGTGAAGAACGACGACCTCGTGCTCGCCACCCATGGCCGCTCCTTCTGGGTCCTCGATGACGTAAGTCCGCTGCGCCAATTCACCGACGAGCTCGCGAAGCAGAATGTGCACCTTTACACGCCAGCCACGGCCTACCGCATGCACAACCCGGAGCCTGAGGATCTTCCCAAGGCCACTCTCGCGGGACAGAACCCCCCGCCCGGCGCTGTGATCTATTACTTCCTTAAAGACAACCCCAAGGGAGAAACCACCCTCGAGATTCTTGATGCCAAGGGCAACCTGGTGCGCAAGTACTCAAGCCAGCAACTGGAGTTGCCCGAGGAGCCGCCTGATCCTGAAGATAAGAAGCCGGAGAAAGAGATCAAACCTGAGGCAGGTCTCAACCGTTTCGTTTGGGACCTGCGCTACGAGCCTGCCACGCGGGTTCCCGGCTACTACTTGTGGGAGCAAAAGGTGGGTGCGCGGGGTCCGCTGGCGCTTCCCGGCCAGTACCAGGTGCGTCTCAGCGTGGAGGGCAAGAGTCAGACCGCTCCTCTGGAACTGAAACTCGACCCGCGTGTCAAGGTATCGCAGGCTGATCTGGAAAGGCAGTTCGATCTCCTCATCCAGATCCGGGACCGGTTGAGCCAGGTTCAGGAAGCCGTGAATCAGATCCAAGATGTGAGTTCCCAGACCGCTGCTCTAAAGACGCGATTCCCGGAGACAGTAAACTTCCACTCCTTGCTGGTCGCGGCGGACGATCTGGACAAGAAATTGGTCTCCGTGCGCGCCCCGCTAATCAACCTCCGCATCCGCTCCAATGAAGACTCGCTGGCTTTTCCTCCCCAACTCAACGCTCAGCTTGCCGCTCTGGCTATGGTCGTGGGAGGAGATTCGGATTCGGCCCCGACCGAAGCCGCGTATGCACAGTTCGAGGTACTGAAGAAGCAAAGCGACGAGGCTCTGGCACGATGGGCCGAACTCCAAAAAACCGACCTCTCCGCCTTCGAAAAACTGGCCGCCGAACATGGCGTGCCGGCGGTCGTAGTGCCCGCACCGGGAAGTGCGGTGAGCGCCGGAGAGCACGAACCCTAAGCGGGCGTCAACCCCCTCCCCCCGCGCACCGACCTTTCCGCGGTCGGCCCGGAGACCCGAGTGTGCGGTTTAGTTCTTGAGCCCGCGGAATCTGTCCATCTGTCTTCCTTTCAGTGACATGGGGTGTCACGCCCAAGAATTTGCCGGGCCTAATCGGGAAATTCCCTTATGGTGACCATGGATTACCCTTGTGCTACGTAATGGCACCTTAGGTTCATTGACCGCTCCACCGTGCGGCGCTACCTTGGACTCAGCAAGCGACTCCCCTAGAGTGCACAACGCACTTTGCTTGGGGGGTTGGCTATGAAGTTCATGCACGTCTGCTATGCGGCTCTGGGATTTGCCGTGGCGCGCTGGATCTTCCGGCGCCAGTCCCTGCTGGTCAAAGATCCCGTGGCGCGGCTTCGTTCCTCTGGCTTGCTCTGATTCTCGGTCTCTGCTTTGAGGGCGCAACCCCGTTGCCGCTTGCGCTTCGTCTCGCGCCCTCCTTCCCCCCTCTGTTGAATATCGTGCCAAGGGCCTAGCACCAACGTTTCGCATCGCGGACGCTCGCCCAACACAGATCCTCGTTACAATCTCATTGTTCTTCATGGGCCCCGAAGCGCACCGCCGCATGCTTACGCTCCTCATTCTTGGCGGACTGCTTCTTCCCGCTAGCCTCTGGGCCCAGTCAGAAGATCCCGCTTCCGCCCCCCTTGGGGATGTGGCGCGGGCCTTACGTAAACAAAACCAGGGCGCTCCAGCCCGCAGCGTGATTGACAATGACAACTTCTCCCAGATAATTGGCGAGGCCCAGGGGCGGCGCCTTTCTTCAACCCTGCTGTTCTCCTTTGACAGCCGGGGAACGAATTTTCAGGTATCCCCTTCGCCCGACGTGACCTGCAGCCTCTCCTTCAACGCGAAAGCCACGGCCTTACTCTCGCAGCCGTTCGGGCCACGAGATCTGCCCGATGCCGACCTGGTCAAGCTGGATGGCCCGGCGGCCATCACGGGAGATGAATTGCAGATCGCGGTTTTCAATGGAACAAACTGGAAGATTGACGAGATTACTGTGGGTCTGACGATTGTGCGCCGGGCGAACAGCGCCTACTACGGCGACGCGAAGCTCCTTCCCGCCACGGCGGATGAACCTGCGCCGCTCGAGAAGCACTCCGACTTGACCTTGCTCTACCATATCAAGGGCAGCGCGCCTCCCTCCGCCACCGGCGTCTTCAAGACTCCACTGAACATTAGTCTCGGCTCGGACCAGGAATGGCACTGGGCCATCGTACAAGCCAGGGGGATCCCGCCCCAGTAGCCCTCATCGCGCCTAGATCCGGCCGGCGGTGGCCCAGGCACCTGCCCTTGGTGATTCCGGCGGTTGCGCGTGTTACTGCGCCCCGACTGGATCCGCTGGCCGCGACCTCGATTGTGCCTTAGTAGCTCCGTTTTACTCTCGGCACCTCTTCGGTCTTTCCGCTTTTCATGCTGCGGTAGGCCGCGTCCAGGATTTCCTGGTTCTGCCAGCCTTCCTCGCCCGGCACGGGAAACTGGTCTTCCCCGAGCACCGCCGCCGCAAACGAATCCACCTGCCGCGCATAGGCCAGGTGATTCGATACCTTGTCGCTTTCCACCACAACCCCGTCGCGCCACAGCTGTAATAGGACGGGGTGCTCCACGTTGAACCCATCCTCGGCCCGGAGAGCGCCTCGGATGCCCACGAGTTCGATGGGCGTTCTGTACGGCGCACGGGTCGAAACCATTACGCAGCCTAATGTGCCTCCCGCAAACTCCAGTGCCAGGACGGCCGCTGCCTCCACCGGTCCTGACTGCTCGTCCCATACCCCGCGGGCACTGACGCGCACGATTTCATCCTGCAGTATGTGACGCAACGCATCCACGCAATGCACGCCAACGTCAGCGACTGGACCGCCTGCAGCCAGCATGGGATCGGTAAGCCATTTCCGCGGATGCTCCGGTGCGTAGTAGGAAAATTCCACGCGGGCAAAGATGGGGGCTCCGAGATGTCCCGCAGCCAGTCGCTCCCGCAGCCGCTGCGTGCTCTCCTCGAAGCGGAAAACCTGCGCCACTCCCAACAGCACGTTGGCGCGGCGCGCCGCCTCCACCATCTGGCGACACTCGTCCGCGTTCATTGCCATCGGCTTTTCGCACAGCACCGGCTTGCCATACTCGATAGCCAGCAGCACGTCTGCCCGGTGCAGCGCATCCGGCGTGGTCACTAGCACGGCGTCCACCTCCGGGGATCGGCACAGTTCTGCGGCCGAAGCAAATGCCAGCGGAATGCTGTACTGACGTGCCGATTCCTGGGCCTTCGCGAGGGTGCTCCGCGACAAGGCCGTCACCCGGCATTTCTGGGCTAACTGGAAGCCGGGCATGAGCCGCCGCACCGCATGCAGGCCAAAACCCACAATTCCAAAACGTACCATGCGATCCTCTGCGGTTAAGGGATTACGAGCATTGCTGTTGTGTGCGGACAAATGACTGAGACTGGGTTCACGTATATGGATAGAACACAAAGAACAGCAAGGATAATCCCGCCAGCACCCACAATCCCGGCCTCACCTCCCGTGCTCGGCCGGCCACGAGCTTGCAAAACGGATAGAGCACAAACCCCGCCGTGATTCCTACCCCAATGTTGTACGTGAAGCTCATCAAGGCGACCACCGCAAAGGCGGGGATCAACTCTGTGAGATCGTCAAACGGGATCCTGCGGACGGGCTCCAGCATCAGCAATCCGACCACGATCAGTGCCGGCCCGTAGGCCTGCGCGGGAATCGAGGCCACGAAGGGAGAAAAAAACAAGGTCGCCCCAAAGCACAAGGCCGTCACCACCACTGTTAGGCCGGTCCTTCCGCCGGCTTCAACCCCGGTTGCTGACTCGATGTAAGCTCCCGAGGTCGTCGTTCCCACCGCTGCGGCGAAGGTCGTGGACAGGGCATCGACCAGCATCGGACGCTCGATCTGCGGCAGATTGCCTCGCTCGTCGAGAAGCCCTGCCCGCGCCGAAACCCCAATCAACGTGCCCATCGTGTCCACGAATGCCATGAGGAAGATGGTCAGCACCACTGGGAAGAATCCCCAGGTGAACGCATCTTTGAAATCCAGCTGCAGAAAGATGGGTGCCAGGCTCGGCGGCAAGCTGACCCAGTGTCGCGGTGGCGGCGCCACGCCGAAGGCGAACGCCAGCAGCGCGGTCACCAGGATGCCCACCAGGATCGCGGCCGGGAAGCGCCGGATCATCAGGATGGCCATGAGGAGAAACCCCACGATCGCCACGAGCACCTGGACCGTGGTCAGATGTCCCGTGCGCACCGGTGCGCCTGCGCTTCCCAGCATGACAATGCCGGTCTGGTTCAGCCCGATGAAGGTCAGGAAAAGTCCGATTCCGACCGCAAAGCTGGCGCGCAAGGCGGACGGGATCGCCTCCACCAGCCACTGCCGCAGCCGGAAGATTGTCAGCAGCACGAACAGCAAGCCACCCAAGAATACGGCCGCCAACGCCGCCTGCCAGCGGTATCCCAGAACCTGCACCACGGTGTAGGCGACAAAGGCATTCTCCCCCATGTAGGGAGCGATGGCGAATGGACGGTTGGCGTACAGGCCCATCAGCAGCGAACCGAAGCTCGCGGTCAGGATGGTGGCCATCATCGAAGCCTCGGCGGGAATCCCGGCCGTCTTCAGAATGGCAGGGTTCACCACGATGATGTAGGACATGGTAACGAAGGTCGTCACACCGGCCACGGCCTCCCGGCCGATGCTCGTGCCCGCCGCGTCGAGCTGAAAGTATCTTTGAATCGCCCTGTGCACGGCGCTCAGGATACGCTGCCCGCGTTCAACTTACCAAGTCGCCAGCTTCCGCAGGCGCCCGTCAAATATCCCTTGAGACGCCGGCCCTAACTCCCCCGGCCGACAGGCTGCGAAGCCGCGGCAGTATGTCAACCACGCCAGGTTTTCAGAACGCAGAATGGGATTGAGCAAAAGGGAACATTCGCTGCGCTTGTGCGGGCCGGAATCCTACCTCGCCACCATGGCCCCGACCAGAGACTGGAAAATCTTGAAGCCGTCGGTGCCGCCTAATTCCGGCTCCGCCGCGCGCTCCGGGTGTGGCATCATGCCCAGCACGTTGCGTCCCGGGCTGCAGATGCCCGCTATGTTGTCGAGCGAGCCGTTGGGATTCGCCTCTGGCGTGATTTGCCCGTCAGCCGTTGCATAGCGAAACACGATGCGCTGGTGACGGCGCAGTTCGAACAGGGTGGCGTCGTCGCAGAAGTAGTTGCCCTCCATGTGACCGATCGGAATGCTGAGAACCTCTCCCTGCCGGCACGCGGCGGTAAAGGGAGTGTCTGTGGATTCCACCCTTACCTGGACCGGCCTGCAGATGTATTTGAGGCCGACGTTGCGCATTAACGCCCCGGGCAGCAACCCGGACTCGCACAGGATCTGGAAGCCGTTACAGATGCCCAGCACGATGCCGCCTCGCTGGGCAAACTTGCTCACCGAGTCCATCACTGGCGAAAACTTCGCAATGGCTCCAGTACGCAGGTAGTCTCCGTAAGCAAACCCCCCCGGCACGATAATCGCGTCACAGTTCTCTAGGTCGTGCGACTCATGCCACAGAAGGGTCACCGGCTGCTTAGCGACCTGCTGAACGGTCCAGTAAGCATCGTGATCGCAATTGGATCCGGGGAAGATGATGACGCCAAATTTCATCGAGGTTCCTGGTGTGGGGATGGCTTGAGTCTAACACGAGAAACAAGAAGGTCGGCTGCGCCTGCGGAGGGCAGCCGCCGACCGTCTTAGAGGTAAAGACAGGCTCTAACCTCAAAGGGGATCCATGGGCCCCGGACCCGGCGGAGGCAGGGGCGGAGGACCGTCCGGCGGAGCCTCCCCGGGCCCGAATCTGCGGAAGAAGAAATTGCCTCCCGTCGTGCCGCGTTCTCCACGAATGGATTTCAACTGCTTCCATTGTTCGACCGACAGCACCTTGCGCAGGTCTAGATTCATCATGGTGAACTCGCGTTCCAGTTTGCCCCGGGCCGCCAGCACCTGGTCCACCTGCGCGCTCACCTGGTTGTCGTTTGGCACATCCTGGTCCAGCAGGGCTTGCAGCTTCAGATCTTGTTTTTGCATGTCCGCCCCGTAGTCAATCAGCTTCAGGCGGTGCTCGTAGAAGGTCTTGTCGAGCTGGGCAACTTGCGCGTCCGTCAGTTTCAGCCTGTTGGCCACGTCCGAGTTCTCCCACCATTTGCCCGCGTCAGACCGCGACCGGGCCGCGACTACCCCTCCGCCCCGAACCAACGGTCCCGGGGTGGTCTCCGGCGGACCCTGGGCCCAGACTTGCGAAACGATGAATAGCAATCCGGCCAGATAACTAATTCGCATTGCTTCTCTCCTCCCGGTGGAGTGCCGGACGCGCGATTGGCTTCGCATGCCGGTTGATTTCCTCGGCCAGCAATGCTGCCGGCTCCAGCGCTGCCGGTCCGCCGTTCCGCACGGCATCCTCCACCGCCATCAGCAATTCCTGGTCTGGATCGACCGGTTGCTGCACAGCGTGTGAGGGAGCCGGCGGAGTTGCCCGGCGGCTGACGAGATATGTGCTCACCATCAAGATGGCCGCCGTCGTCGCCAGCGTCAGAACCCCCGCCAGCCGCCGTTGCTGTTTCTCGTGCTGCCTGATCCGCGACCAGATGGCTTCCCTTTGCCGGTCCCACAATAGCTCGTCCCGCTCCGCCGCCGCGCGTGCCGCTTTCGGCAGCCCATCCAGAACGGGCTGCAGGGCCTGTTGGTCGCTCTCCAGCAGCATCTCCCGGCGTTGCTCGTCGCTCATGTGGCCAACTATCTCCATTGCTGCTCCTTCATCATCTCCCGCACCCGTCCCGTCGCCCGGAACAGGTGGGCCTTGACCGTTCCCACCTGCAGGTCGAGAAGGCATGCCACCTCCTCCAGCGTCAGTTCCTGGGCAAAGCGCAAGAGAAAGATCGTGCGCTGCTGTTGCGGCAGGGTTTCGACCGCATCCCAAACCGCCCGCAACTCCTCCCGCGCCATCAGGGTCCGCTCGGGGGAAGCCTCCGGCGCCGCCACCTGCATGGGGATGCTTTCCTCCGCGTTGTCTAGCCCGACCAGCCGCTTCCAGAAAGCAACCCGCCGGCTCTTCTGGTGATCCCGGGCCAGGTTGGTCGCGATCCGCAGCAACCAGGTCCGCACACTGCATTCCCCGCGAAAGCTGTGCCGCTTCCGGAACGCCCGCAGGAAGCACTCCTGCGTCAGCGTGTCTGCCACGTCGGCATCCCGCGCCAGCAGAAGGATCACCCCGTACACGCGCCGTTGGTGCTGGCGGATGACCTGGTCGAAGTTCTCCAGCGAGATCCCTTCCACAATCTTTTCCGCCGGCGGCCGCAGGGCCGATGTCATGGTCGTCGCCAAGTTTGTTTGCCCGTTATTGCTATGGACGAAAATTATCACCCGGGGTTTACCGGGGGCAGCTCGACCGGTCTCTGGCGGTTGCCGGCCTGTCGGTTAAGCAAGCCGGGGCCCGCTCGGGGCCCGGACGGGGCGCCCGGACTACCTGGCGGGGAGTTCAGCCCGGTCCTGTATCCTGAATCTCCAAGCCATGACCCTGGACGAACACCTGCGAATCACCGGCGGAGCCCTCAAGAACTGGGCCATTGCGCAGCTCGAGGATTCACTGGCCGTCGGCCTGCTCTGGTGGCTCGGCCTGTACCTGATCAAGGTGCCCTGGGCGCCTCTCTGGGCGCTGCTGGCTGCCGTGCTGCAAATCGTTCCCCACATCGGCCCGGTTCTCGGACTGCTGGGCCCGGCACTGGCCGCTGCCTTGCGCTGGCAGGATTGGGAACATCCATTCTATGTCCTGATCCTGTATGCGGTGGTGGTTATGCTCGATGGTTTTCTGCTGCAGCCGTTCATCATGAAACGGGTGGCTCGTGTGCCCATGTGGGCGTCCATCCTCGCCCCCATCGTTCTTGGGCTTGTGATTCCGTTCTGGGGAGTGCTGCTGTCCGCGCCCGTGCTGGCGGTCGTCTATGCTTATAAGGCCCGCCGCGACCCTCCGCCAGGCGGACCTATCAGCACTTGAATACCTCGGCTCTTCTCTCGGTGGAAATCGAGCCGCGAGGGGGCGTGCCCCGTGAGCCTCGCTGACCAGATTAGGGTTGCTCTCGCGGCCTCGAGCTCAACGCTCGAAGCTGCGACATTCTCCCAGCCTTAACACCAGGGCCGTCTTATTGATGCTCCTACGACCGCCCGCCGGAATGCCCGTGGTATAATCGTCTTCGCCTGCATCCGTTTCGAGGCTATCCCCGTGATCTCCTCCGCGGGCTGTATCCTGCGCCAGTAAAGTTCTTTCGATACGAGGTCGAACCATGTCTGGCCACTCTAAATGGGCCACCATCAAGCATAAGAAAGGCGCGCTCGACGCCAAGCGCGGCAAGATCTTTACCCGCCTCATCAAGGAAATCACGATCGCCGCCAAGAGCGGCGGCGATCCAGATACCAACCCACGCTTGCGCACCGCCATTGCTGCGGCCAAGGCGGAGAACATGCCTGCCGACAACATCAAGCGCGCCGTACAGCGCGGTACCGGCGAATTGCCCGGCGCCACCTACGAGGAATTTACGCTGGAAGGTTACGGCCCCGGCGGTGTCGCGATCCTGGTCGACATTAACACCGACAACCGTAACCGCACCGTCAGCGAAATCCGTCACGTCTTTGGCAAAAACGGCGGCAACATGGCTGAAGCGGGCGCCGTCGCCTGGATGTTCCACAAGAAAGGCGACATTCTCATCTCCAAGAACGCAGCCAAGGAAGACGACCTGATGAACATTGTCCTCGAGGCTGGCGGCGAAGACCTGCGCGACGACGGCGACACCTGGGAGATCCTGACCCAACCCTCTGCCTACGAAGACGTGCTCGAAGCCGTCAAGAAGGCCGGTATTACCCCCGCGTCTTCCAGCGTGGCGATGATCCCGCAGAACACCATCAAGCTCGAGGGATCGGCGGCCTCCACCATGATCCGCTTGCTCGAGGCGCTGGAAGAACACGACGACGTGCAAAGCGTGCACGCCAACTTCGACATCGACCAGAAATTGCTGGAAGAGGTTGCCGGATAGTTGCAGATTAACGCCTCAGGTCACAAGCCGCTCCGTTCAAGCGGCTCTTCTTTTTTCGGGGAGGTGACGGGCGTCCTCACCCGCTCCACCCGGTTTGTGGACTTCAGTTTTCCGGCCTGAGGTACTTTTCAACATACCCGTGGATAAGGCTGTGCAAAACGAGGAAACTTTTCCCATAAGTCCCTCGGCCAGAGTCGTTTTTACAATTTGCACTGCGTCAAGTGCTGGCACTTTTGTGGGGTATCTGGCTTGACGCGATGAACTGCCTCCGGTGACGGCTGCAAAAAAAATTCGGCTCGACAAACTCCTCGTGGAACGCGGTCTCGTGTCCTCTCGCGAGCGCGCGCAGGCCCTAATTCTCGCCGGAAAGGTTCTGGTCAACGAGCAGAAAGCAGAGAAATCCGGAATCACAGTTGCCCGCGGCGCGACTGTCCGGCTTCTGGGTGAGGGCCTCCGCTACGTCAGCCGCGGCGGTCTCAAACTTGAAAAAGCGCTCGACCACTGGAACATCGACGTGACCGGCCGCACCTGCCTCGATGTCGGCGCCTCCAGCGGCGGATTCACCGATTGCCTTCTCCAGCACTTCGCCGCCCGCGTCATCGCCGTCGACACCGGCTATGGGCAACTCGACTTCAAGCTCCGCCAGGATCCACGCGTGCGCCTGCTCGAGAAAACCAACGCCCGCTACCTCAGCCGGGATAAACTGGGCGAGCAGACCGATCTGATTGTGGTGGACGTCTCTTTCATCTCCGCCACCCTGATCTTGCCCGCGGTTGTGAACGCCGCATTTCCCGCTGACCCGGCCCAGCGCCGGGGGCGCCAGATCGTCGTCCTTGTAAAGCCGCAATTCGAGGCTGGCCGGGAGCAGGTGGGCAAAGGTGGCATTGTGCGCGACGAAACGGCGCAGCAAACTGCGGTCGAAACAGTCCGCCATGCCCTGCTGGAGCTTGGCGCAACTCGCACCGATAGCACCGACTCGCCCATCCTCGGTGCTGAAGGCAACCGCGAATTCCTGTTGTACGCCATCTTTTGAAGTATAGCCGGGTGCCTAGGCTGGCAAGCGCTGCTGGGTATGCCGTCTGCCGCCAGCAGATGCGTCTGCAGGTTTCCATAACACGGGTGAGGGCTCGATTCTAAGCTTCAAAGGCCTTTCGAAGTCCGAGTTCCGCACTCCACCCCTGCCTCCCCTGGCGACGCCCGCGTACTCCAATTACAATCGCCTTTCCCATGCCTACGGAGAGTGCCCCCGCGAGCCGTCCAAAATCGGTCGCGATTATCTCTAAGCCCGACAAGCCTGAGCTCAGCCAGATTCTCCCTGGGTTGCTGGACTGGTTCGATCAGCGCGGCTACCAGGTCGTCATCGACCCGGAAACCGCTGCCTACATCCAGGGCCCCGAGGTCGTGCCCCGCAAGCAGATGTCTGAGCGCCGCCTGAATTTTGTGGTCGTGCTGGGCGGCGATGGAACGCTTCTGTCTGCTTCCCGCGTGGTGGCTAAAGGCGGGATTCCGGTGCTGGGCGTAAACCTGGGCTCGCTAGGCTTTCTCACCGAGGTGCCTCTGGCTGAACTGTATGAAGCTCTCAACGAGGTCGATCAACATCGCGCTACCGCCGAACGCCGCGCCCTCGTGCAATGCCAGTTGATGCGCGCCGGCAGGTGCGTCGTCAGCTACAGCGCCTTGAACGACGTCACCGTCAACAAGAGCGCAATCGCGCGCCTCAACAGCTACGACCTCTACATCGACAAAGCTTTCGTAGCCAACTACAAGGCCGACGGATTGATCGTCTCTACCCCCACTGGTTCCACTGCCTATTCTATGGCCGCCGGCGGTCCGATCCTGATGCCCTCAGTCGACGCCTTCGTCATCACCCCGGTCTCGCCGCACTCGCTCACTCACCGTCCCTTGGTTGTACGGGACAGCGTCGAAATCGACATTGAGGTCAAGACTGGGACGGAAGAGGCCTACCTCAGCGTCGATGGCCAGTTGGGCACGCCGGTGCGCGATGGCGACCACGTCCTCTGCCACAAAGCCCCCTACGCGGTGCAACTGCTGCACATCCATAGGGGGTTTTTCGAGGTCCTCCGTACCAAACTCAAGTGGGGACAACGGTGACTTCTCCGCAGAATTTCTGGTGCCGCGACGGGCGTCTCGCCGGCACCGATCAGGAGTTGTCGCTGGAACGGAGGGCATCCCGGCTCGCCCCCGACGCTTTTGGAAGCCGAAAACCGGGAACTCAATGAACTTTCATTCCCTTTCCTCGCTTGCCCTTCTACTGGCGGCGCTTTCCCTGTACTTGGCCGATCAGTCCAAACCTGCCGCTGACCTCATCATCACCCATGCCAAAATCTGGACAGTCGACCCGACGCGTCCCAATGCCCAGGCTGTCGCCGTGCTTGGCGACCGCATCGTTGCCGTCGGAGGCAACGCCGAAGTTGATGCCTGGCATGGGCCCCAAACTCGCATCATCGACGCCGGCGGCAAGCTGCTCCTGCCGGGCTTCAACGACGCCCATGTCCACTTCATTGACGGCGGCTTACAACTCGAACGCGTTCAGCTCAACGATGCCACCAGCGCCCGAGAATTTGTCCGCCGCATCGCCGAGCGCGCCAAAGTGACGGCCAAGGGATCCTGGATCCTGGGTGGCGACTGGGACGAAACCAAGTGGAGCCCCGCCCAACTGCCCACCCGCGAACTGCTCGATCCGGTCACTCCCGAAACGCCCGTGTTCGTCTCTCGCTACGACGGCCACATGGGAGTCGCCAACTCAATCGCCCTGCGCCTGGCCGGGATCAGCGCTCAGACTCCCGATCCGCCCGGTGGAGTGATCGCCCGCGACGCCCGGGGAAATCCCACGGGCGCTCTGAAAGACGCGGCCGCGGACTTGATCGACAGTGTCATTCCCCCTCTCTCCCACGATGAACGTGTGCGGGCGGCCGCACATGCCCTGGCCCTGGCGGCCGCGCTCGGCGTGACCAGCGTGCAGCACATGGATCCCGAGTACGCCGACATCGCGGTTTACACGGAGCTTCTCGAGCAAGGCAAGCTGACAGCCCGAATCTATGCCGCGCCCCTGATCACCCACGTCGATGACCAGATCAGAATCGGCATCCGCCGTGCCTTCGGCGGACCTTTCCTGCGCATCGGAGCAGTCAAGGCCTACGCCGACGGCTCGCTCGGCTCAGGGACCGCCTACTTCTTCGAGCCCTACAACGACCAACCCAACGACCGCGGCTTGCTCTCCGACGAGATGCATCCCGTCTCCCTCATGCGAGACCGCATGATGAAGGCCGACGCCGCCGAATTGCAGCTCTGCACCCACGCCATCGGCGATGCCGGCATCTCCGCCATTCTCGACATCTACGCCGAGATCAAGACCGCGCACGGGGAGCGCGATCGCCGCTGGCGCATCGAGCACGCCCAGCACATGGCCGCGAAGGATTTCGACCGCTTCGCCCAGTTGCGCGTGATCGCTTCTGTCCAGCCCTACCACGCCATCGACGACGGACGCTGGGCCGAGAAGCGCATTGGCCAGGACCGAGCCAGACGCACCTATGCCTTCCGCAGCTTCCTCGATCACGGCGTCCGCCTTGCCTTTGGCACCGACTGGGACGTGGCCCCACTCAATCCTCTGCTTGGACTCTACGCCGCCGTCACCCGCGCCACGCTGGATGGGAAACATCCCAATGGCTGGTTCCCGGAACAGAGACTGACGGTGGCCGAAGCCGTCGAGGCTTACACCAGGGGCTCCGCCTACGCCGAATTTCAGGAAGCAGAGAAGGGCTCGATCACACCCGGCAAGCTGGCTGACATGGTGCTGCTGAGCGACGACATCTTCACCATCGATCCTGCGAGGATCCGCGAGGTGAAGGTGTTGAAGACCATCGTGGGCGGACGCACTGTATACGAAGGTCCGTAATGCGGTCGTCAGCAGTCCGCCTTCAGCAGCATTCTGAACTGGAAGGGAGCGTGGCATGCCCACACGGTTGTGAGCTTCGCTCACGCTTCCGATTTGAGCAAATCCTGCACCGTCTCCCGCCGTCGAATGACCCGCGCCGTTTTTCCCTCCACCAGGACCTCGGCGGCACGTGGCCTGGTGTTGTAGTTGGAGGCCAGCACCATGCCGTACGCGCCCGCGTCCAGAACCGCCAGCAAACTGCCCTCGTCGACCACGGGCAATTCGCGGCCGCGCGCCAGAAAATCTCCGGTTTCGCAGATGGGCCCCACCACGTCCACTGTTTCGCACGCCTCAGCCCTTGCACCCGCCGCCACCGGCACGATCTCGTGGTAGGCGTTGTAGAGCGATGGTCGCAGCAGATCGTTCATCGCCGCGTCAACCACCAGGAACGTCTTGCTATTGTTCCTCTTCCGGTAGATCACCGAAGTAAGCAGGGCCCCCGCAGGTCCCACAATCGACCGCCCCGGCTCCAGCAGCAAATGCACCTTCAGCGTGCGCAGCGGCGCAAGCAGCGCCGCAGCGTAGCCCGATACGAAATCCGAAAACTCGCCCAGCTCCCCCTTCTGGTAGGCGACCCCCAGACCCCCGCCGGCATCCACGTACTCGATCTTGTGGCCGTCGCCGCGCAATTCCTCCACCAGTGCCGCCACGCGCTCCATCGCTTCGGCAAACGGCTCGACCTCAGTGATCTGCGATCCAATGTGCACGCTCACGCCGCTCACCCGCAGGTGCCGTGCAGCCGAAGCCTTCGCGTAAAGCTTGCGCGCCTCGCTGATTGGCACCCCAAACTTGTGTGCGTGCAACCCGGTCGAAATGTAGGGATGCGTGTTCGCCGAAATGTCCGGATTCACTCGCAGGGCGATGGGCGCCGTCTTCCGCATCCGTCCCGCGCACTCGGCTAGCGCCCACAGTTCCGACTCGCTCTCCACGTTGAACAGCAGGATGCCGGCCTTCAGCGCCGCGCTCATCTCCTCACGCGTCTTCCCCACGCCCGAGAACACCACCTTCTTCGCGGCTTTGCCATGCACGGCCAGCACGCGCTCCAGTTCGCCGCCGGAAACCACGTCGTACCCGCAGCCCTGCTGTGCCAGCAGCCGCAGGATCCCCAAGTTGGAATTGGCTTTTACGGAATAGCAGACGGTGTGCCGAACCTTGCGGAAGGCGCGCTCAAACGCCTTCAACCGGGTGCGGATCGAAGTCGCGGAGTACACGTAGAGAGGAGTGCCCAACCGCTCTGCCAGATGCGGCAGGGGAACCTCCTCGCAGCACAACACGGCTCCCACGGGACGCCGGCGCAATCCCTTCCGCACCACACGATAGAAAAACGCGGGCGGACGCTCCAACGCAATGGGCTGGCGGTTCACTTGCGCTTCGCCGGGGCGCCTTTGACCTTGATGGCCACGACCGTCTGGTCGTCGAAGGCCTCTTCGCCCGCCGCATGTTCTGCCACCGCCTTGAACAACGAACTCACTACACACTCCGGGGACTGGTCCGTGCAGGTGGCCACCACCTTCGCTACCCGCTCCCGCCCAAACAATTCGCCCGCCTTGTTACGCGCGTCGAGGATGCCGTCGCTAAAGAATACGAACAAGTCTCCTGGCTTGGCGCGGAAGGTGAATTCGTCATATTCCGCATGATCGAACAGCCCCAACGGCAACCCCGCCGCCTCGATGATTTCGATTTTCCCGTCGTGTACATAGAGAGGGCGCGGCAGCCCTGAATTGGCCACCTGCAGGATCCGTCGCTCGTCCCAGACCGCATAAATCAGCGACACGTACTGAGCCTCGATGCGCCGCTCCGCCAGCGAGAGGTTCACCGCCGAAAGCATCTCCGCCGGACTGGGCTCCATGGGCGCGTGCGAGCGCAAGATGCCGCTCACCAGGGCCGCGTAAATTGCCGCCGGAGCCCCCTTCCCGCTTACGTCCCCGATCGCGATGGCCAGCCGCGAGAGCGAATAATTCATGAAGTCATACAAATCGCCGCCGATGGCGCGCGCCGGGGCGAACTTGGCCGCCACCTCCAGGTGCGTCATCTTGGGCATGGTCTGCGGCATCAGCCGGAATTGCAGTTCCCGCGCCAGCGCCAGATCGCGCTCCAGTCGCCGCTCCTGCCGTGCCACCTGCTCGTACAGCCGAGCGTTCTCCAGCGCAATGGCAATCTGCGCCGCCAGGGTCGTGATCGTCCGCTTGTGATCTTCGGTGAAAAAACCGCGCCGCGTGTGCTCCAGATCGAGCACTCCGATCACCTTGTCCTTGTAGACCAGGGGCACCGCCAGCTCCGACCTGGTCTCCGGGTTGGCCATGATGTAGCGCGGATCCTTGCTCACGTCCGGCACCAGCACCGCGTCCTTCAGCTGGGCCGCCGCACCTACCAGGCCCCGGCCCAGGGGAATTTCGTGTTTCAGGTGGACGTTTTCCTGGAAGCGCTGCGAGAAGCGGTGCACCAGCTTCTCCCCGGTCTCATCTAGCAGCAGGATGCTGAACATCTGGTAGTCGATCAGCCGGCTCAGCAGCTCGGCAATCCGTTTCAGCAGGGCATCCACGTTCAGGATCGAGGTGAGCTCGCGCGCGATCTCGTTCAGCAGCAACAGCGTCTTGGCCTGGCGCGTGGTACGCGTGTAGAGCTGTGCGTTTTCGATCCCCACCGCCATGCGCGACGCGATCAGCGTCAGCAGACGCTTGTGCTCCTCGGTGAAGTAGCCCGGCTCGCGCGCTTCCAGATCGATGACACCAACGAGCCGGCCCTTGAGAATCAGGGGAATGGCCAGCTCCGAACGCACGTTGGGAACGGCCGCGATGTAACCGTTCTGCTTGGTGACGTCATCCACCAGCACGGCTTCGCGGGTCTGTGCCGCCCGCCCCGTGACTCCCTCACCGACCTTGATGCGCGCGCGTTCCGCCACCTCGCGCGGATAACCCACCTGAAAGCGGAAGCGCAGCTCCTGCGTCTTTTCATTCAGCAGCAGGATCGCGAAGATCTCGTAGTCGATGACCTTGCGCACTACTTCGGCCACCCGGCGCAGAGTCGTGTCCAGGTCCAGGGTCGTGTTAACCACGTCCGCCACTTCCAAAAGCAGCGGCTCCACCTGCACGTGCGTTTCAGGCTCGATGGTATTCACCGTGGTTATGATAACAGCCGCATCTAGGCGAACCGGTGGCGCGGTTAGGGCGGTTTTCCCCTTACTTCCTGGGCAGGATGCAGATGTCAGCCAGGTTCCGGTAACGTTCCGCGTAGTCGAGCCCGTACCCCACCACGAACTCGTCCGGAATTTTGAACCCTACATAGTCGCCTTCGATGGGCATCTTCCGCCGCGATGGCTTGTCGAGCAGCGCCGCAATCTTCAGCGCGCGCGGCTGGTGCGCCAGCAGGATCTTCTTCAGGAAGGTCAGCGTCAGTCCCGTGTCCAGGATGTCTTCCACCACGATGATGTTCTTGTCGGCCATCGATTGGTCCACATCCTTGGTCAGGCGTACTTCTCCCGTCGAATCCCATCCGTGCTGGAGTTCGTGCGCCGGGCTGGGCCGATTGCCGTAGCTCGAGACCCCGATGAAATCAAAGGTCGCATCCAGTTGTACGGCTCGCGCCAGGTCGGCTAGGAAGATGCTCGCTCCCTTGAGCACGCCGACGAAAATCACCGACTGCCCCTGGAAATCGCGCGTGATCTGCGCGCCCAGTTCCTTGACTTTCTGAGCGATCTGCTCGCTGGTCAGCAGAACCTGAAGTTGCTGCACGGGCAAATATTAAACACTGCGGTCGGCTTCCTGTACAGCATCTACAGCAAACTCTCGCAGCTGAATGTTGTCGCCCTCCGCGGGCAGGAGCCGAATCAACCATTCGATCGCCTTCGAACTCCACCCGCTGCTCCCACCAAGCGTAATCGATCTGCCCGGTTGTAGAATGGCTTCGCACTCTGAGGTACCAATTCCATGAACCTGCAAGGCAGCAAGCTTACCTGGCTGGGGCACGCCACCTTCCGCATCGAAACCCCCGCCGGCAAGGTCGTGATCATCGACCCGTTCCTGACCGGCAATCCCAAGTGCCCGCCTGGCGAGAAGTCGGTGAAAAAGGTCGACATCCTGCTCTGCACCCACGGCCACGGCGATCACATCGGCGACGCCTTCGAACTCATTCGCCAGCATCAGCCCCTGGTCATCGGCATGCCCGAGCTATGCGGCTGGTTTCAGAAAAAAGGCGCCCAACATGTCTCCGGCATGAACAAGGGCGGCACCCAGACGGTCGGCGATGTCGAGGTCACCATGGTTCACGCCCACCACTCCAGCAGCGCTACTCACGGCGAAGAGTTCATCTACGCGGGAGATCCCTGCGGCTATGTCCTCCGGTGCGGGGGCGGCGTGAGGATTTATCACGCCGGCGACACCAATGTGTTCGGCGACATGGCCATCATCCGGGAGTTGTATGCACCTGACATCGCGCTGCTGCCCATCGGCGATCACTACACCATGTCGCCGAAGGAGGCTGCCTACGCCTGCAAGCTTTTGCAGCCGAAAACGGTGGTCCCCATGCACTTCGGTACGTTTCCCGTCCTGACCGGCAGTCCCGCCGAGCTCAAGAGGTTGGTGACGGGCGTCGAGGTCATGGAGATGGAACCAGGGGTAACCGTCGGCGCTTGAAGCCCCGGCGATCGGCAAACGGCAATTGAGGATTGCAAATCGAAAATCGCAGCGAGGACGAGCGTGCCTGACCAAGTCGACGTTAACCACTGGCGCATGGGCGGCATCACGGTTGGCCCCGTAGAAGACTACATCTACTCTTTACTACCGCCGCGCGACGAAGTCCTGGCCGAAATGGAAGATCTGGCGGCGAAGAAGAACGTTCCCATCGTGGGCCCTGCCGTGGCCCGCGTCTTCGAACAGCTGGTGATGATGACCGGCGCGAAGCAGGTCTTCGAGATGGGCTCAGCCATCGGCTACTCCACCATCTGGTGGGCGCGCGCCGTAGGCGAGGGCGGAAGCGTCATCTACACCGACGGCGATCCCAAAAACGCCGAACAGGCCCGCGGCTACTTTCGACGAGCTGGGGTCGCCGACCGCATCAAGGTCCACATCGGCGACGCGCTCGAACTGCTCTCCGAGCAGAAAAGAGAGTTCGACATCATTTTCAGCGACGTCGACAAAGAAGACTATCCCCGCGTACTGCGGCTGGTCCCACCCCGCCTGCGCAAGGGCGGCCTGTTCGTGACCGATAACGTTCTCTGGAGCGGCAAGGTTGCCACGCAGAAGCCTCCTGACGCCTCTACCATGGCGATTCTCGAATTCAACCGTGAACTGTACGAAGCAAAAGAGTTTTTCACGACCATTCTCCCCATTCGCGATGGGGTGTCGGTGGCGGTGAAGAAGTGAACCAGTGGTTCGACGTCATTCGCGGGTAGCGCTACCCGCGTCCTCCCGGCCGTCTCAATTCATCGATGCAGCAGCAGGCGTCCTCGTCCGTCCAACAGAAATCAGCCCACCACCGACGGCGAACGACGGGGTTTCATCAGATCGAATTCACCGGAATCAGGAGCAAATCGTCGACCAGACCGACTTCCTTCTGCAGGAAGGGCTCGGCAAACTCCACGCCGCCCAGCATTCCGTAGAACCGCGCCATGGCTTCCACCCGCGCCCGAATTTCCTTCTGGGCAGGGAAGAGGTCCTTACCCGCCTCCTGGTCGGAGAACTGGGTCTTGTAGGCCATCAGGGATTGAAAGCGCGCTTCGAATTGCTGCGTGATGTCGACCACAAACGTCGGGCGCACGTCGTAATACAACGTCGCGTAAATGATTTTGAACGGGCGATGGGGAGCAAGGTTCGGTGAGTCCATCGCCGCATCTGCCTGTGACCACTGAGAGCCGATAGCGACTTTGCCCAGTCCTGCCAGAAAGCAGGCTTCATATCCGAGCCGCGACGCCGCGTAGTGATCGGGATGCCGCCCCTTCCAATACGGCAGGATGACCACGCGCGGTCGCTGTTCGCGCACGACGCGCGCGACCTTGAGCCGGTTGTCGTAGGTGTTTTCCAGGCGCCCGTCGGGAATATCAAGCGCCCCGCGCCAAGCCACCTGCAAGATGCGGGCCGCCTCGGCGGCTTCCTGCTCGCGGTCCGCGGCCGAGCCGCGCGTCCCCATCTCGCCGCGAGTGAGGTCCAGGATGCCAGTGCGATACCCGCTCTGCGCCATTTTCAGCAGCGTGCCGCCGCAGGTCTGCTCCACGTCGTCACGGTGCGCTGCGATGGCCAGGATTTCGAGAGACGCAGCGGCTGTGGGCATGCTCAGTCCAGGTTCCCTGATTGGAGCCTCTGGCTCTCGCCGAAGATCCGCCCGGGCACAACTGGCAAGGGACGTGGCTGGCGCACTTCGGTAAAGCCCGCGGCCATGGCGCTTGGCATTCTACAGCACCCACCCTAAGTGTCGTGCGCGGCCGAGCGTGGGGCCCGGAAGAACCTTTCTGCTCCCACCGGAGGCCAGATGGACGAAAGCCAAATTCCGACGTCGGGCTTAGGGGGCCCGGCAGCAGTTATCCCGCAGCGCCCCGTCGTTTGGGGAAGATTTCGCCCATGCGGCGGATTTCGGCGCCAACGCCCTTGAGCTTTTCTTCAATGCGTTCGTAACCACGATCGATGTGGTAGACGCGGTCGATGATGGTCTCCCCGTCGGCAACCAGTGCGCCCAGGACCAGTGACGCCGAAGCCCGCAGATCGGAGGCCAGCACGGCGGCGGCACTTAGCGGCGTCTTGCCCCTGACGACGGCTCGTCGGCCTTCGATCCGGATGTTCGCGCCCATGCGCACCAGTTCCAGAGCGTGCATGAAGCGGTTCTCGAAAATATTTTCGGTGATGATGGACGTGCCTTCGGCCTGCGTGGCCAGCGCCATGTACTGTGCCTGCATGTCGGTAGGGAAGCCGGGATACTCCTCGGTGGCCACGTCGGCCGCCTTCGGTGGAGCATCGCCCATGACGCGAATCGACTCCGCGTTTGGCGCGATCTTCACTCCGACCGCCTCGAGCTTCCTCAAGAGCGCTGTCAGGTGAGCAGGTTCGCAACCGGCGACATTGACGTCGCCTCCCGTCAGTGCTGCCGCCAGGATGAAGGTTCCGGCCTCAATCCGGTCAGGAATGATTCGGTGTTTCGCGCCGTGCAGCCTGCTAACCCCTTCGATCCGAATGGTAGAAGTCCCCGCGCCCTGGATCTTGGCGCCCATCTTGTTCAGCAGAGCCGCGAGGTCTTCGACTTCCGGTTCGCGGGCGCAGTTCTCGAGGACGGTCTCACCCTCCGCCAGGGTGGCCGCCATCAGCAGGTCTTCCGTGCCGGTCACCGTGATCTTGTCGAAGACGATTTGGTTTCCACACAGGCGCTCGGCGGCGGCCTGGATGTAGCCGTGCTCGGTAGTGATCTTTACGCCGAGCTGCTCCAGGCCCTTGATGTGGAGGTCGATGGGGCGGGCGCCGATGGCGCAACCGCCCGGCAGTGAAACGCGGGCGCGGCCGCAGCGGGCGACCAGCGGCCCCAAGACCAGCGTGGAGGCCCGCATGGTCTTGACCAGTTCGTACGAGGCTTCGGGCGTTGCCAGGTTCCGGCACTGGATTGTGGTGCGATGATGGGCGCGCCCGTAGCCCAGTTCGACATCGGCACCCATGGCGGTCAGGAGCCGGCGTGTGGTTTCGATGTCACGAACTTGCGGGATGTTCTCCAGAGTGACCGTTTCTTCCGTAAGCAGTGCCGCGGCCATGGCAGGGAGGGCGGCATTCTTCGCGCCGCTCACGCGCACCGTCCCGAGCAGGGGATTGCCACCGCGGATGACGAATTTGTCCATAGTAAGTAAGTCCAGTCCAAAAGCTACCCGGCCGACACCAAAACCGCGAGGGCCGCGCCCCGGCCCGGCGCATCGGCGACGGCAATGACAGTCGGCGCTTTCCTATTCTATCGGGGACCGGGCGGAGATGGGGCTGTGCAAGACCTGGTATCTCTCGACCGCGGACCCTTTTGGGCAAGCGCGATGGCTTTTCGGACATGGCCTTGAGTGGTGCGCAGGGCGCGTTCGGCGAATCTGCAGTTGACTCCGGCGAGAAGCATCACCAGGGCCGTCGGGACGTGGTTGTGAGCGGCCTGCAGGGCTTGGCGGGCGGTGCTGCGGTCGACTCCGGCCACCTGTTCCAGCGTGGTGAAGCCCCGCTCCAGGAGTTTACTGTTCCGGAGGTGGAGGTTGACCATGCGATTGCCATAGACGTAGCCCAGACGAGCCATGGCCCCGGTGGAGAGCATGTTGAGCACCATCTTCTGCGCCGTCCCGGCTTTCATCCGGCTTGACCCGGCCACCACTTCCGGGCCTACCTCGGTCACGATGGCGATGTCGGCAGTGCTCCCCAGCGGCGAACGGCAGTTGCAGGTTACCGCTACGGTCTTGGCACCGCGCCTGCGGGCGAATTCAAGGGCGGCGATGGTGAACGGTGTGCGGCCACTGGCGGCCACGCCCACCACCACGTCGTGCCCTGCGGGCTTGCGCCGGGCCATCTCGACACGGCCCAGCTCACGGGAATCCTCGGTGGACTCGTTGGGCGTGTCGAGGGCCTTGTGTCCGCCGGCGATGACGTACTGCACACTGCCCGGGTCGACACCGAAGGTGGGCGCAATCTCGGAGGCGTCCAGCGCGCCAATCCGCCCGCTCGTGCCCGTGCCCACATAGATCAACCGTCCGCCGCCACGCAGAGCGGCAGCGATCAGATCGATGGCGCGGGCGATTTGCGGCAGGGCCCGTTCGACTGCCCTGGCGACCCGGGCATCTTCCGCGTTCATGACCCGGGCAATTTCCAGCGCGGACTTGAGATCGAGGTCAGCGGAGGCGGGGTTGGGCCGCTCCGTCGCCAGGTCCTCGAGATCCTCAGTCGCGGTTCGTGGAGACTTGCGCTTCACCGTTTGAATCCCAACGCCTCCATCACGGCGTCGTGGAACCGTGGGCGGATCTGCTTGATCGCCTGATTCTTGCAATCAGGCCAGCTGCGGTTGCTAAGAAGAGTTATGGATACCTGTCGTTCAGGGTCAATCCAGAGCGAGGTTCCGGTGTAACCGAGGTGTCCGTAGGCATGCTCTGAGAAATAACCTCCGGATTGCGAGGGTGACGAGGGAGTGTCCCAGCCCAGTGCTCGGGAGGTGCCTTCGGGCACTGACTCGCGGCGGGTGAACAGAGCCACGGTTTCGGGACGCAGAATCGGCCGGCCGCCCTGAATCATGGTGTGGGCGAAGACCGCCACGTCCTGGGCAGTCGAGAACAGGCCGGCATGCCCGGCGACCCCGCCCAGCACACTGGCGTTCTCATCCTGCACTTCGCCTTGAATGATGCGGCCGCGGAAGTCCCGATCGTCAGCCGTGGGCGGGATGGAAGGACGGAGTTCCGGCGCGGGGTTGAATGTGGTATGGGTCATGGCCAAGGGGCCGAAGATCTCAGTCTGGCAGAAGCGGTCCAGGGATTCGTCCGCCAACCGCTCGAGCACCAGACCAAGGACGATAAACCCGATGTCGCTGTATGCCACTTGCGTGCCGGGATGGTTGGCCAGCGGCATCGTGCACACGGCTTGGAGAAGCTCCTCGCGAGTCTTTGCTCGCATAAATAGCCGCTCATAGGCCGGGAGACCCGACGCATGGGCGAGCAGGTGGCGGACGGTGATTTCGGCGCGCCGAGCATCGTTTGTTGTGAACTCCGGCACCACGGCTACGACTGGCATTTCCAGATCAAGCAACCCGCTCTGGTAGAGAAGCATGGCCATGGTCGTGGTCGCGACGGTTTTAGAGACGGAGGCGAGATCGAACAGCGTGCCTGGCGATGGTTCTGAGGAAGCGGCCTCGAAGGTGAATCGGCCAAGGGCGCGCAGCGCCACCAGTTCCCTTTCCTGCGTGACTGCCACGGAGGCGGCAGGAAAGGCTCGTGCGGCAATGCCGTCGCGCAGGATGCGGAACGGTTGGGCAAAAACCGCGTCCTGTTCGTCGCAAGCCATGGACAAGACGGGATGGGTGATGGCGTCCTGCAGGCGTTCCTCTACTTGGTATCGGGGCTTCAGGTTTTATAGCAAAGTCATCGCGGCAGAGGAAGTTGCTTAAGTGGTCCAGTGAAAACCGGTCTGCGGCAGAGGCCTGACGACTAAGGACGGAAGACGGACTTTGGCTATTTGCCGGCCAGCTGAGCGCGGGCCGCGTCGAGCGCAACCTCGCGCTGGATAACCATCTCGACCGAAGTGCCGGGCTCAAGCCGAACGTCGCTACCTCGGGTCAGCATGCCGATGGCGGCGCCCACGCCCGCTCCAATCCCGGCTCCAATGCCGGCGCCCTTCCAGCCGTCCGTGATGCCGCCGATGGCGGCGCCGGTGCCCGCAGTTTTCGCCGCGGTTCCCACCTTCTGCCCGGCTTGACCGTCCTGTTGGATGGTGCCTTCAGAGCCCTTAACCGTGCTCTTTTCCGCACCAGGAACGTTTTCCACCGCACCCGGCAAAACCAGCGTGTAGCCGTTGGGATAAATGAGGGAAGTGAAATGGATCAGCAACTCCGCCCGACCTTTAATGTGCCCGCCCCTCTGAATGTGGCTGATCATGCCTTGAACGTAGGTTCCGGCCGGCACCAGAATCCGGTTATCGACAACCACGGGAAAGGTGGTTTCCGCGTACACGGGGTCGCCTTCCTTGGCTGTTTTCGTAGAAATGGCCTGCCGCAAGGACAGCGGGACCTGGGTCCCGGCGGGAATCACTACCACTTCCCGGTTGGCGGCAGCCGACGATGGAGGCTCGGAGCTTCTGGTCGATTGTGATGTCCCTTGCGCAAAAACCAGCGCCGGCACCAGAACACATATCAGCAAACCGCGCATAATCCCTCTCCTGAACGCAGTCCCCTTCTCCGTCCAGGCCAACAACGACCCTGCCCGTAACCGAGGGGGAGAAACCCCGGCTGCCGCTCGGGGCGCGCCGGCCGGGAGGAATCCCCGGTCTCCGCCCCCAGTATAAGGCGCCTGGGAGCACGCCCCAACCATGCCCTAGGATGCCCACACTCGCAGTCGGGTTGACCACAGGCTGCCTGGGACTCCGTCCCAACTGTTGCACTTTGTCTCACGATGGATCCTAGCCCCGCTTCAGGATATTCTCCAGCACATTGCCCATGAACTGGGACTGCAACCGCTGCGCACACAGTTCACCACAGACATGCAGGGTTCCTTCCCGTTGCGCGATGTTCTCATCCCAAGGGCAGAGGTAGAGGACCGGAGTCTTGTGGTCAGTGAAGGAAGTCCACATCAGCCACCAGCGCTGGTTGGAGGTCTTCAGGGTGCCGCAGTTGGGACCGGCACAACGGTAATAGGGGTTCGGCACCGTGGTATTGGTCATCAGTCGTTGGCTCCTATTACCATCCATTCTACCCAGAAGTGGTTTGCAAAAAGCAGCGGTCAGGCGGCGCGAGTGGCGATGACATCCTATAATCAATGAGCTTGCCGTCCTCGCGCGCGCACTCGAGGTAGCGGTCTACCTCTTCCCCGGGATTGCGAGCGCAGAACCGGTGAAAACAGCGATTGTCCTGCGGCTGGCTGCGAACGGAAAGCGATGACACAATTTCAGGGACAGAACGTCTCCTGGCGGGTGAACGAGGGTATCCTCGAGCTGGCGCTCCATCGCGAGCCATGTAACGAGATTGGCCTGGCGACCCTCGGGGAATTGGAGCAGTTCGTCGCGGAGATGGGAGCCCTGGCCCGCGAGGCCTGTGTCCTCATCATTCACAGCACCATGAAGCCGGGATTTTGCGCGGGCGCAGACTTGCGGGAACTCTACCGGCGCTCGCAAGAGATGGCCAAGGCGCAGGCGGTGGCCCAGGTGCGGCACGTCCTGGAGCGGATTCACCGGGTGATGAATGCAATCGACGCGACGCCGCTGACCACCATCGCCGCCGTACACGGGGTGACCTTCGGCGGAGGCCTGGAGCTGGCTCTGACCTGCGACTTGATCATCGCCGATAAAATGTCGCGCTTCTGCTTCCCGGAGTTGCGCCTGGGACTGATTCCGGGTTTTGGCGGGATTCCGCGCGTCAAGCGCGACTTGGGCAACGCAGTGGTGCGGGATCTCCTGCTCACCGGACGGAGCTTCAATGCGACGAAGGCGGCGGCGGTAGGGTTGGTGAGCCAGGTCGTCGGAGAAGGCGAGACCTTGCGCGTGGCCCGCTCCACGGCGGCGCAGTTGGCCAAGTTCGACCGGCGGACGGCCATCGCCGCCAAGAAGTTCATCAAACCAATCCCGTATCATGAGCTGAAGCAGGAGATCGACATTTTCTGCGAGTTGTTTGCTCAGCCGGCGGTGGAAGCGGGGCTGAGAAAGTTCGTGGAAAGTACCGCAGCTTTGCCCTACTTACCCTGAAGCGGGGGCGGATAGTTCGGGTCATGAAAACGCAAGAACAAACCTTGGACGAAATTCTGAATCTGGCGGCGGCACACTTCAAGGTGAAGCGGGAGGAGCTTTCTCCGGATGAGGACTTCTTCCAGACGCTGGGAATCGATAGCCTGCAGGCGCTCGACCTGTTAACCCGGCTTGAGAATCATTTCCACGTCGAATTACCCGATTATGAACTCCAGGGAGTCTCGGATTTCCGCACGCTCGCCGGCCGGATTCAGTCGCGGTTGTGAGGAAACGCGCCCCCCCTGCAAGCGGCCGACGGCCTGCTCCGGCATGGGTAATGCTCTGGTTAACATTTCATTTCTCGTGCCTGCGTGTCTCCATGGTGAAATAGACGATTCATGCTGGACTTGCACAAGTACTCCTGTTTAGGAGCGGCTCTGCGCGACGCGCTGGAGCGCTGGCCCAACGAAACCTGCCTGATCGAGGCCGACCGAGAGCGGGAGAAAACTCGTCTTACCTACTCCGACTTCAGGGAACTGGCACGGCCGCTGACCCGGGCCTTGCAGGATGCTGATTTCCGCCCCGGGGACCGGGCTGCGATCATCATGACCAACCAGTCCAAGTGGCTGGTTTCGGCGTATTGCATCTTTTTTTGCGGGGGCGTGCTGGTTCCCCTCGACTACAAGCTTTCTGCAGCGGAGCAAGTGCAGTTGCTCACCCACTCCCGGGCCACGTTCCTCGTGGTGGAGTACCACCTGTGGCGCGCGATCCTGCAGGCGCCGGAGTTCAAGGAACTGCAGTTGAAGACCGTCTTAGTCACGGAAGCGCCACTCCGCGTCGATCTGGGGGGTGCCTACCGTTGGGAGGATTTTCATCGCAAGGGCGACCCTGTTTTTGTCGAGCGGAAGCGCGAAGACGCCGCCTGCATCGTGTACTCGTCGGGAACCGGAGGACGCGCCAAGGGGTGTGTCCTCACACACGAGAGTTACCTGGAGCAGTGCATCGCCCTGACCGCTTGGTATCCCTTCTGGCCGGGAGTGCGTTACCTGAGCATCCTGCCCACCAACCATGCCATCGATTTCATGGTGGGTTTCATCGGGCCCTTCGTGTGTGGAGCTTGTGTGGTCCACTTGCGCACCTTGCGGCCCGAATATGTCCGCGACTCCTTCGTGCGCTACCGCATTGGCTACGTGACGCTGGTGCCCATGATTCTCAAGAATTTGGAGCGTGGGCTGAAAGCGAAGTTCGACGAATTGCCCGCGTACCGCCGGTGGATCCTGAACCGGCTCATCGGGCTCAACAAGACCCTTACCCGCTTGCGGCCCCACCTTACCCTGAGCCGCCTGTTGCTGCCTCAGGTGCACAAAGCCTTCGGCGGAGAAATGCGGGCCATCATCGTCGGGGGGGCGTTTATGGATCCGGTGACGGCGCAATTCTTCTACGACCTCGGGATTCCGGTGGTGATCGGCTACGGGCTGACGGAGGCCTGCACGACCTTGACGGTGAATGATCTCAAGCCCTTCCGCTCGGACACGGTCGGACGGCCGCTGCCCGGCATGGACCTGCGCATCCTCAGCCCGGATGAGGATGGTGTCGGGGAAGTGGCCGTGAGCAGCAAAACCATCATGGCCTATTATCTGGATGATCCCGAGCTCACCGCTGAGACCATCGTCGACGGCTGGTTGCTCACCGGCGACCTCGGCCGCTTCGACGGTAACGGGCACCTGCAGTTGTTTGGGCGCAAGAAGAACATGATCGTCACCGAGGGCGGCAAGAATGTCTATCCCGAGGACGTGGAGACGGTGTTTGAGGGTCTGGCAGTCAAGGAGTACTGCGTGTTTGCCGCAAACTACGTGTGGCCCGACAAGCGCCTCCGGGACGAAACTCTATTCCTGGTGTTGCGCCTCGAGCCCAACCAGCCCTTTGATGAGTCGCTGCAGGGGGAGCTGAACCGGCGCAACCGCCGGCTGCCGGACTACAAGCGGGTCGGCGGCTACCTCGTCTGGGACAGGGATTTTCCGCGAACCGCTTCTTTGAAGATCAAGCGAACGATCCTGGCCGAGGAGATTGGCCAAACCGCGGATCGCGGGGCCATCATCCAGCTGTGAAAGAAACATTCTTCACCGTGGTGAACCCGGCGGCCGGTGGGGGACGCTGCCAGAAGCTCTTCGGTCCCGCTCAGGATCTGCTCCGCGCGGGCGGATTGCGGCTTGAGGTGGTGGAGACTTCTCGCCCGGGAATGGCGACGGATTTGACGCGGGACGCCTACGCCTGCGGCTACCGGCACTTCCTGGCGGTCGGAGGCGACGGAACCTCCTACGAGATCGTGAACGGGCTCTTTCCCGGCGCCGAGCAAGGGGAACGTCCCGTGCTGGGATTCTTGCCGCTGGGGACGGGGAACTCGTTTCTGCGGGACTTCAGCGACCGGGGCCTAGAAGGTTCGTTGGAGGCGCTGCTCGCTGGACGACAGCGCAGGTGCGATGTGCTCCGCATGACACACAAAGACGGTGTCATCCACTACATCAACCTGCTGAGCGTGGGCTTCGCGGCCGACGTAAACATGACCCGTTCCCAGGTGTTCGCCGGATGGGGTGAGCTGGGGTATTTCCTGTCGATCTTTACGCGTCTGGCACAGCTCAAACGACGGGCTTTCCCCCTGCGCATCGAAGGCGATGGCGAACTCGACCGCCGGCGCTGCCTGTTTCTCAGCTTCAACAACAGCAAGTACACCGGCGGGACCATGATGATTGCGCCCAAGGCGGAGGTGGACGATGGTCTCATCGAGTACGTGCGGTGGGGACCGATTGGCCGCATTGGCCTGATCCGCAACCTGTCGACCCTGTACGATGGCACCCACATTCACCATCCCCTGGCCGAGTGCAAGGCCACCGCGCGCATCGAGTTCGACCTGGACGGGCCGGTCGATGTGATGGTGGATGGCGAGCCTCGGCGCCTGCACTGCCAGGTGCTGGACGTGCTGCCGGGCGCGCTGCAGGTCGTGGTATAAGAGCTTCTATGTCAAAGGAGCGCAGACACCGCCAACAAGCCCGACTAGAGGAGTTGGAACCCCAGCATTTCGAGTTTCCCTATCGTAAGGTGGCCATCGTCCTGGTCATTATCCTGGTCTTTGCCCTCAGCTATTATCTCGGGTACCACAAGCGGGCCCACAAATACGACACCTTCGCCCGCTGCCTCGGGGAGCGCGGCGTGAGGATGTACGGAGCCTTCTGGTGTCCGCACTGTGCCGATCAGAAAGCCCTATTCGACGCGTCGTTCGAGTACGTGCCCTACATCGAGTGCGGCGTGAGAGGACAGCCACACGCCGCGACTCAGCAGTGTGCTGACGCCGGCATCAAGAATTTCCCCACCTGGCAATTCCCGCCTACCGGGGAGCGCGTGTCGCAGGTGTTGTCCCTCGATGAACTGAGCGAGAGAACGGGATGTCCACTGCCTTGAGCACCACGGCACGGCGGTTGTTGGTTACAATTGCGTTTCTGGCCGTAGCCGGCATCGGCGTATCCGCGGTGGCGCTCCAGCATCACTACGCCAAATCCAAGACCGACTACTGCAGCTTCGGCGAGAGCTTTGACTGCGATATCGTAAACCGGAGTGTCTATTCGACCGTAGCCGGAGTTCCCGTCGCCTTGATTGGCATCTTGGGTTACGCCACCCTGCTGGCTCTGGCCACGCTCTATCGCGCCAAGGCGGAAACCCCGGGGATGCTGACCCTGGCTTCGGTGGGCGGCCTCGGATTCGCTCTCTACCTGACTTACATCGAGGGGTTCGTGCTGGGGACGTGGTGCGTGCTGTGTCTCAGTTCGCTGGCGATGATCTTCTCGATCGCCGCCTTGTCGGGGGTGTTGTTCTGGCAGTCGTTGCGAGCGCAGACGCGGCAGTGAAACCTTTGGCAACCTGCACGGTTCAGTCTTTGGACTTCGTGCTCGAACCACACTCGTAACCTGAGGCAGGCAAACATCCCTGATTCCAGAAAAACCCAAACGCGGGTGGCGCAGCCACCGCTTCCTCTGGTGGGAGACTTGCGCACGCACCCCTTCCACAGTCGCGTCTTCCGCAACTGGCGCAACCTGCGGGTGTGGCTTCCGCCCGGATACAACGCGCCAGAGAACCAGTACCGGCGCTACCCGGTCCTCTACCTCAACGACGGGCAGAACCTGTTTGATACGGGGACGTCCTTTACCGGCGTGGAGTGGCAGGTGGATGCTGCGGCGGCAAGTCTGATCGACGCGGGCCTGATTCCACCCTTGATTTTTGTCGGCATCGACAACACGCAGACGCAGCGCATCCGAGAGTATCTGCCTTACCGCTCGCCGGATCCGCTTGTGCTGCGGCCCCAGGGAGCCATGTATCCGGAGTTCTTGCTGGGTGAAGTGATACCGTTTGTAAACGACCGCTACCGGACTGGAAAGGGGCCGTCGCAAACGGGCCTGGGAGGCTCATCCCTGGGCGGCCTGATTTCGCTTTACGTCACCATGGCGCACCCGGGGCTGTTCGGGCATCTGCTGCTGGAGAGCCCCTCCCTGTGGGTGAGCAACCGCCGGATATTGAGAGACGCGCGCAGAATCAAGCAATGGCCCGAACGCATGTTTGTGGCGGTGGGAACCCGCGAGGTGGGGCGCGAAGATAAGGACGAGCAGGCCGTGGGACAGGTGCTGGAACTCGAGCGCCTGTTGCGGCGGGCGGGGTTGGATGAGTCGCGACTTCGCGTCGAGGTCGACCCCGGCGCGACCCACAGTGAACGCGCCTGGGCGAAAAGGTTTCCCCAAGCGCTCCGCTTCCTGTTCGGAAGCTAGCCGGCACCGCCGCCTGATTTCCAACCGGGTTTGGAAAAGCTCGCCCGGAGCGATGGGCAGACCTGCCTTGAGCTTGTCGAAGGGCCTTGCCCCTCGGCCTGACCTGACCAACGCTTCGTGTCAGGGCACACGCCCGTAGGCGTACCGCCCATCGCATAAACCTGTCCGCCTTCGCCGCTGAGGTGGTCCGTCTCGCGGACCCTAACCGCATTTCACGAATTCGCCGAACTTAACGCCAGACAACTCTTGCGGTAACCACACCAAACCAGGCTACCCATCGCCAGAACGGAGAACTGCACGTGGGACCATTTCGCTTGCGGAACCAGAGGGAGGACATAGATCAAAACGAGAAGAATCGGCACCACGCGTGAGTAAGACAGACCTCCGCCGGAGACCATCCAGTCGCTCAGCAACAGGAACGCCGGGGCCAGTATCACCATGTCGTAGACAGTCAGGTGAGGTGCAACCAGTACCGTCACCAGCAAAAGAATCCCGTAACGCAACGTCAGCGGAGCAGGGCTGCGCCAGCAGAGCAGGGACAAGACCAGCACAAACAGTCCGCTCCCCACGTACAGGCAGAAGGCCAGGGTCTTTTCGGGAAGTAAGAGTTGCCAGAAGGCGCTTAGGGAGTGCATCTGATAGGGACGAGGTTCGAATAAAGGAACAACCTCCCTGATGTGGAGCACTCGATTCACATATTCGCGCATCACTGGAGTTCCGTAGTGCAGCCAGCCGGCGGCAAGTTGCGCCCCGGCGGCCGCTCCGGCGCCGGCCACGATTCTCCATTCCGCTGCCAAAGGAAAAATGAAAGCGGCAGCCACACCTAGCGACGGCTTGAAAATGAGGGATCCCATGGCAAGGCCAGCCAGAAGAAACCGGCGGGAGCGAAGTGCCACGTAGGCGAGGGAAAAGCACAGGAGCGCCAGGCCGGAGCTTTGCCCCCACAAGAGAAGATGGAAGAACCCAGGATAGGCGATGGCGAGAATGCAAACGCTCCAACCATGCGCCTGGAGATGCGGGCAGGTTCGCCAGATGAGGTAACAGCAGAAGGCGTAGAGCAGTGTGTTGAGAGACAGCCAAACAGCCAGCGCCCCTCCGTAAGGCAGCCTCGCCAGCGGGGCAAACAACAGCGAGACTTGCGGAGGGTACATGGGAACATACACCTCGTCGCCCGCCGCCGGGACACGCTGGCGTGCCAGTTCGGTTTGAGCGGCGATGTCATACAGGTCGCTGCCGCGGTGCTGGTTGGCCAGAGTCCCCAGGACGTAAAAGTGCAGGAAATCGGTTCCCTTCAGCAGGCCGTTGCGATCTAACACTCCGGGTGTGGAGAACAGCCAGGCATAAACGGACCAGAGGCAGAGAGCGAGCACCAGACCATAGTGGGAGAGCCGGTCCAGGCGGGTTGCGGATTTGGCGGCGACCGCATCGGAGGCCATGGATGGACACATGATAGCCTGAAGGCACGGGTCGTTGGCTGTTTCACAAGTCCCCGCAGCCCCTGCCTCGCACCCTGTCGGGCAATGGCCACCCAGAATGGATGCAGCCGTGACCCCTGCCTGCTGCCGCCACCATCAAGGATGCTTCGGTCAGGACGCCTTACCAGAGCCGTTTCCCGTCGACGTCGCGGAACAGAAATTCGTCGTCGCCGCGCTTGATCTTCCGCGCCAAGATCGTGTCCGTGCCCTCGAACCTGACTTTGACCCCCGTAACTTCGATCATGTCGCCCTTCTGAAACACGAGTTCGTACTGGTGAACGAACTTGGTGGTGGCCAAATGCACTTCGATGGTGCTGCCGTCGGTTAACCTCAAGCTGATATGGGAACCCATGCCTCCGCTCACCGGGCAAACCCGATCTGTCACGTCGAGGACGGTGCCCTTGAAGACGGCCTCCGCTCCTTTGTCGTACTTCGGCACCGCCGTGTTGTCTCGTTGCGCCGCAACCGCTATCGTCGCGAGTACCGCGCCCAACAACAGGAAGAGCATTCGCCAGACCCTCATCGCTTGGCCTCCTTCGGCACAGGTCCAACCGCGCGGCCTGTCGTCTACCGGAAGTATGGCTCTCGCCCTACCCCGGTCCCGTGACAGCCGTCACTGGACCGTGTGATCTGCTTAGACAAAAAGATGATGAAATTACGACAACTAATTGACATATAGGTAGTTAACTTACACATTGGCAGCGAGTCACGAGCCGCGTTTCTCTAAGTGCGGCACCCCTCCGCCGCTGGGGTGGTAGCGGATCTGGCGATCGAACCAGGCTCGGAGGGCCGCGGTTTCCCGCTCTCCGGGGGGTTGCTAGCCGGTGGGATTCCGAGAGGTCGAAGGTTACCGCTGGGTGCTTCGGCTCGCAGCCCATATCCCATGATCAGGTGCGACCTGAGTCGGCTACCGGATGCTGCTCGTCCGTGCATTGGAGGCCTGAGGAACACTCCGCGCAACACCCATGCCTGCGGTGCGGCCGGGACATCTTGTGTGCTCCCCCATTCCTGCTTGCGCTGCAGTTATGCCTGAACGGCTCAAGTAATATTTTGACTGGTTTCGGCGGCGGGTTCCCGGTTTCGCTTCCGTCCCTTAGCGCTTCATCGCCGGTTCGTTTTCCTTGGCCAGCTTGTCGAGAATGCCGTTGGCGACTTCGATCAGTTCGGGATCCACCTTGCGGTTGCTGGCAATGGCGTCTGCCAGCGGCACCGAGACGATCCGGTTGCCGCGTAGGGCCGCCATCTGTCCGAATTCGCCGTGATGAACCATGTCGATGGCACCCAGACCATAGCGTGTTGCCAGTACCCGGTCGAAGGCGGTGGGTGAACCGCCGCGCTGAATGTGGCCAAGCACCACGGAGCGCGTTTCAAAGCCGGTGCGTTTTTCGATCTCGCGGGCCAGGACTCCCCCGATGCCGCCCAGCCGCAGGTGGCCGAATTCGTCCTTGCCGATGTCCTGCACGACAGGGGTAGCGTCGACGGAGTCGGCGAATTTGGCCCCCTCGGCCGCCACCACGATACTGAAGTAGCGCCCGCGCGCGTGCCGCTGCCGGATCAATTCGGCCACCTTCTCGATGTCGAACGGGGCTTCCGGAATCAGGATCACGTCCGCGCCCCCGGCCACGCCGCTGTATACCGCAATCCACCCTGAATCGCGGCCCATGACTTCTACTACGATGACGCGGTTGTGCGCTTCCGCGGTGGTGTGCACCCGGTCGATGGCTTCCGTGGCAATGTTGACCGCCGTGTCGAAGCCGAAGGTGAAGTCGGTGCCAGCCAGGTCGTTGTCGATGGTCTTGGGCACACCGACGACCTTGACTCCAATCTGGAAGAGCTTCTGGGCGACCGAAAGGGTATCGTCGCCGCCAATGGCGATCAGGGCTTCGCAGCCATGCCGCTTCAGATTGTCGACGCAACGTTGTAGGCCCCCTTCGCGCTTGCCGGGGTTCGTACGGGACGTGCGCAGGATGGTTCCACCGCGCGGCAGGATGCCGCCGACCGTCTCCAGATCGATGGCCATGGTCTTGTCTTCGAGCACCCCGCGCCAGCCTTCCAGGAAGCCGATGAATTCATCCTCATAATGAAACGTGCCCTTGCGCACGATGGCGCGGATGACGGCGTTGAGTCCCGGGCAATCGCCTCCGCCGGTCAGTATGCCGATCTTCATGACCTGCTCCTTGGTAGGAATGTGCCGTGCTAAAAAGAATCAGGTAATCCCTCGCGTCCCTCGAAGTGGACTTGAGAGCAAGTTGCCCTGGACCTTGCTCGGAATTCAAAGCTTACCATTAAATCGATTATGCAAGGAGAGAGCCGCGGAATCACACTGGCGCATTGCGGAGCGCAAGAAAGGAGGTCCCGCGTCCGGCGCACGGCCTGACCTGGACATGGGCAATAAACGCGCGAGGCTACCGGCGAAACGCCGAATCTCCCAGATTTACCGCGAACCGGGTTTCGCTTGAACCCTTAACCGAGAGCACGTGCAGCCGGTTTTGCGCAGGTTCGAGCGTGCACTTCACAGTAACCAATCGGCCTTCATGCCCTTTGACGGCTTGGGTGTTGCTGAGGATCCAATTTGTGCCTTGGTCCGCCATCAGTATCCGACCGTCCTGGCTCACGCGGCCGGTAAGGGTTACGGGTTTGGGCTTGGCGTTCACGCTCTGCGCGGCGGCGACGCCCGCCAGCAGCAGCATGATTGCTAATAGCACCGATAAAGCTTGGGTCCGCTTCTGCCTCATCTTGGCACCTCCGGGGGTGACCCGCGAAAGGTGCCTGCATGATAAGCCGGATTGGATTCGGACGAAGATCGGAAATTTCGATGCGCGGCATTACAAAACGCTGTCGGCGGGGTCTGAGCGACCTCGATTGAGATTGCACACCCTCTGCGACGGGCGTCCATGGTTGGTTGTTGACGGATTGTTCATTCGCGATGACGATGAGAGCGACGGCCAGAAAAACGGCCAGAAACCGGACCGCAAGGACCGGGGGCCTGGGTATTCCGGAGGAGGGTGATTGCCGCGGCGAGATGAACCCCCACAGGCCGGCGTTCGCGCGCACAGTTGGGACCACCGGCAACCCTCGCAACGGTCACCGGGGCCAGGAATGTCTCGCCCCCCAACTCCCGTAGGCTTGTTGCTCCCTTCGGTTACGGATCTCGTATTTTGTCTGTTGCTGCTCTCCCTGGCCTGCGGGCCGCTGACTCGCCGGCTACTCGGCGACGCCGGAACCGGCTGGCATATCCGCACCGGCCAGATCATTCTGAGCACGCACGCCATTCCGCGGGACGATCCGTTTTCCATCTCCACCGCGGGAAGGCCCTGGTATGCCTGGGAGTGGCTTTATGACGGCGCCCTGGCGGCGGTTTACCAGCTGGCCGGGCTGAACGGTGTCGGAGTCCTGGGAGCGTTGCTCATTGCTGCCACGTTCACCTTGCTCTTCCGGATGATGTTGCGGCGTGACACAACCGTGGTTTTGGCGGTCCTCCTCCTGCTGCTGGCGACGTCAGCGTCGACCATTCATTTCTTTGCCCGACCGCATGTGGTGAGCTGGCTGTTCACCCTGGCCTGGTTCGGACTGCTGGATTCCTCAGAGCGCACGGGACGGACCGGACGCTTGTGGTGCCTCCCGCTGCTGATGCTCGTCTGGGTGAACATGCACGGAGGCTTCCTGGTGGGGTTTGTCCTCCTGGGCATTTACCTGGCTGGCGCGGGCAGGGACGCCCGCAAAGCCGGCGACGAGACGCAGCGCGATTCGTCCCGTCAGCGTGCCCGAACTCTAACCTGGGTCGGCCTGCTGTCGTTGATGGCTACGTTTGTCAATCCTTATGGTTTCCGGCTTCACGTCCACATTTACCGCTACCTGACAAACCGTTTCCTCATGGACCACATCGACGAGTTCCGAGCGCCGAACTTCCATGGCATAGCCGAGCAATGTTTCGCCGCAATCCTGTTGATCACACTGGTCACGCTGATGGCATCTCCCAGGAAACCGCGCCTGAGCGAACTGCTGGTCGTGCTTCTGGCGGCCTATTCGGGACTGCTGGCTTCCCGAAATATTCCGGTCGCTTCAATGCTGCTGGTCCTGGTGGATGGGCCGTTGATCTCCGCAGGTGCCCGGGTTGGAGCCACGAGGGAACGGGTCGCCGCAGGCCTGCGCTCGGCCGTGGCGCGGGAGCAATGGTTTGCGGAACGCATGACCCGCTTGGAATTCGGACTCCGCGGCCACGTCTGGCCCCTGACGGTTACCGCCCTGCTCGTGTCGATCTGTCTCCACAACGGGCAATTAGGGAAGCGGCGCATCATGGATGTCCAATTTGCCCCGGCCCGTCTTCCGGTGACCGCGGTGGATTACATCATGCAGCACCGGATCTTCTCGCCCGTCTTCAGCACAGACGCATGGGGTGGATACCTCATCTATCGCCTCTATCCCTACAGCCGCGTCGTGGTCGATGACCGGCATGACCTTTACGGCGAAGTCTTCTTAAAGCGTTACTTAAACATCGTGCGGGTCGAGCCGGGATGGAAGGACGACCTAGAGGGCATGCACGCCGATTGGGTGCTGGTGCCGCACAATGCCGCGTTGGCTAACATCTTGCAGCTTGCGGGTGGCTGGAGTATCGCCTACCAGGACGGGACTTCAATTCTGTTTCAAAGAGCCGGCGCGGCCGAGACCGGATCCGACCGTAAGGCTGGTGGGCTCGCGCTTATCGGGTGTCGATGTTGAACCCGAGAAAAGCGCTTACCTCGATGGGTTGCTCACCCAACTTGGCGGGGACAAACTTCCAGCTGGCGAGTGCAGTCTGAACCTGCGAGGTTACGGCTGGTGGGCCTTCAACCACGCGGATGTTATGCAGAACCCCCGCCCGGTCGAGGTCGCAAGCAAACGCCATGCGAACGTGAGCGAGTCCTTGCGGCAACTCCTTCCGTATCGGGACTGGCTCGGTAATCCTTCCCCTATACGGGTGGGAAACCGAAGCCGGATCCGCATACTGCAGCTCCGCCGGACCTGCGGCGGTTTGCATGAATATGCTGTAGTTGGTCCCCTGTAGTTCTCCATAGCGGGCAAAAGCGCCTCCGGCTCGTGAGCTACCTTCGACCGTTACGGCGAAATCGCCCGCGGCTTTGCCGGAGCCGGAGCGTTCTGGGCTGCTCGGTTCATTCCCGGCGGATCCGAAGCTGGGAAGCGCAACCGTACTTCCACCCTGCACCGAGACCCCGGGCACTTGGCCGGGCACGCCCGCGCCCGAACCTCCACTGCCAGGGTAAGGAGAGATACCGCCCCGTGCCTCGGGGCCGGACCCCTTGCCCCCGCCTTCCCTGCCTCCACCCGGACCTTCTCCGGTAAAGCCGCTGCCGGGACCTGTTCCGTGGACGACTCCTGCCCCACCCCCCGCACCCCCGAGCCCTGGTTTGTCGCCTCCCGAGGGTGACATGGCTATGGTTCCGGCCCCGCCGTTCTTCGGGGCGCCTTCGGTCGAACCTGGCTTGCTCGATACGATGATCCCCTTGCCGCCACCGGTACCGCCGGAACTCGGCGGAGCCAGCACGGACCCCGCATCGGACAGCCCCCCGAAACCCGCGCCTTTGCTTCCCGTACCGTGGCCCGAAGGAGATCCTCCCAGGCTGGCCGTGCTCGGGGGCGGCGGAATCACTGAGCCTTCCCCTAGGGCCGGGCTCTTACCTCTCGCCCTGCCTGAAGAAGAAGATGTTCCTGCTGCCACGCTGGGCGGAGGCGGAACCACATTGCCGGCCAACGTCCCGCCCGGAACGCTCTCGAGCGAGCTGGCGGATGTTCCGCCTGCCAGACTTGGGGGTGGCGGGACAATATTTGCCGTACCCAGCAGGCCGTGGACCGCCTTCTGCGGCGTGTTGCCCACCTGCACAGGCGGCGCTACTACTTTCTGGGGATCGCCCAACCCCGCACCGGAAAGGGTTCGTGCGTCCCGCGAAATCTGCGAGGGCGGCGGCGCCACCACGACCGGAGCCGGCAATGCCAACCTGGGATTCTGCGACTCGGCGCCGTGCGGCGCCGAGACTGGCGGCGGCACGACATTGGACGCCTCGGATACGGGAGCCCGCAGCGGCGGCAGTTCCCGTTGGGGATCGCTCGGAGCAGGCAGCACGATGGGTGTGCTCATGACCACGATGGCGTGCGATTGGCTGTCCGTTATCTGCGAGGGCGGCGGCGCGACAACGGACGCGTTTATCTCCGCCGGCGAACGCTTTCTGTTCTCCGACGGATCCGGCGGGGGGGCGATCACCTGGTCCTGCAAGCTCGGCGAATTGCGGTTGAATTTGGCCAGAACCTGCGGCGGAGGCGCCACAATCGGGTCGCGAAGCGCCGAGACGCTGACCGACGATTTCAGCCCTTCGGCAGGTGGCGGCCCAGGAACGTGCTTGAGCGCGAGCAGATTCTTGACCGCGTCGCTCGCAATGGGCAAGTTGAGGTCGGGGGCGTCGACAACCTTTTCAACCACCCGGTTGCCCCGTACTACGCGGATGATCTGCGTGCGGTGCCGGGCTTGCTGTCCCCCGCCCCGGCCGGTGCGTCCCGACTGTGCCCCGCCTTGGTCGGGCGTTTGCGGCAACTCGTCGGCCGAGAAGTAGATCACATCGTACGTGGGCAGGTGGGGCGGAGCGTAAGGGCGTAGTCCTGGAAGCTCCACCGACAGAATGATGGCCGCTGCCAGCAGCCCCGCCTCCACTGCCCACGACACCAGGATGCCTCGATAGGGTCGCAGCCCTGTCGGCGCCTCGCCCGCCAAGGGCAGGGGCGAGCGGCTCAGCGCGGGACGGATCGAGGAGACAAACTCCTGCCACGGATCCGACCACTCGACCAGCAGCTTCAGATCTTCACTCATCTGCGACTCTAAGCATGGATCTCAATTTCATCCCCCAGGGCCGTCCCGGTTGCCAGCAGCGTGTTACCCGGAAGCTCGAGCACGGTCGCCGCCTGCCGGCGAACCGGGGCAAAGCGCCACGGCCGGAGCCCTGACTCCAGATGCAGGACTCGACCCTCCCCGGTCAGGTAGACCACGTCGATGGGAAATCTCATGCCCAAGGTATGCACTCCCCGGCAGGGAACCAGCCACAACCCCTGACCCTGAGCGAACGCGCCGGCCTCGCGGCCGATCAGGCCGCGCAGCCGGGACCAGTGGCTGTCGGCCAGTTCCAGGCGCGTGGCGAGATACGCCTGGCGCGTGCGGTTCAATGCGTAGCCGTGGACGCCCGGTCCTGACACCAATGCTCCTTGGCCGGTCCGCCGCGCTCCCGTTAGTGTGAGGCCGCGGTGAGCGTGCGGTACAGCGAAATGATGGCCGGGCCGAGAGTCACGACGATGATGGATGGCAATACGAAGATCACCAGGGGAGGAACCATCTTGATAGTGGTCTTGGCGGCCTGTTCTTCGGCGCGCTGACGGCGCTCGGTGCGCAGCGAATCGGAGTGCACCCGCAGCGCCTGGGTTACGCTCGTCCCGAAGCGATCCGTCTGTACCAGTGTACCCACCAGGGACTTGATGTCGTCAACCCCCGTCCGCGTTACCAGGTTGTGCAGTGCTTCGGCGCGTGGCTTACCCGCGCGCATCTCCAGATTGACCAGGTGGAATTCGTCGCTCAGATCGGGGTGCGCGTGTTTGAGATCCGCCCCCACTCGCATCATGGCTTGGTCCAGCGCCAAGCCTGCCTCGACGCAGATTACCGCCAGGTCCAGCGCATCCGGCAGGCCCAGCCGAATGCGCATCTGCCGGTCTCGGATCATGCGCTTCAGCATGAAGCGAGGCAGCAGAAAGCCCAGCGCCGGCGCCCCAATCAGCAGCAGCGGCGAGTTGACCCCGCTGACCACCAGCACGGCGCCCAATGCCAGCAGGGCCATGAACACTCGTGCCCCCAGGTACAACGTCAGATGGCGGGACTCCCGGTAGCCGGCCTGGATCAGCCAGGCGCGGGCCCGCGAGACCTCCGTCGGCGACATGGGCAGAGCCTTGCTCAGCGGATCGAGCGCCTGCTCGAATCTCTCCTTGATCGCCGGCTTGCCCTTCTGGAGGTTAGAACGCTGGGATCCTAGAGACCGCAACCGGGAGCCGAGTACTGACGTGGGGGAGTAGATGGCGGCCAAAAAGGCAAAGATCGCCAGCGCGATGGTCACGAATACCAGGATTGCCAGTACCAGGGCCATGGTCAGACCTGAATCCGAATGATCTTGCGAATTACAAAGTACCCCAGCGTCTGCAGCGTGATCCCGATGACCAACAGCGCATGTCCGATGGGGTCCACGAACAGCGGCCGGATGAACGAAGGGTTCATCGACAACATGGCCACCACAATCACCGGCGGCATCCCCATCAGCAGCAGCATCGTCAGACGGCCCTGGGCGGTATAGACCCGGACCTGCCGCATGATCTTGAAGCGCTCGCGGATCACGTAGGACAGGTTATCCAGAATCTCCGCCAGATTGCCGCCTGTCTCGCGTTGCAACATTACCGCCGTAACGAAAAACTTCACATCCACGAGTGGAACCCGATCGACCATGTTCATCAGGGCGTCGCGCACCGGCAGGCCGAATTTCTGCTCTTCGAACAGAATGCGGAATTCCCCCGCGACCGGTTCGCTGACCTCGGTGGAAATCAGTTCCAGCGCGGTTGTGAAGGCATGCCCGGCACGCACCGCCCGGGCCAAGGTATCGATGGCCTCAGGGAACAGCTCTTCGAATTTTTCAAACCGCTTGTTGCGCCGGTAAGAGGCGTACGAGTAGGGCAGGAAGAACCCGGCCAACAATCCGATCCAGGCGAAGATCGGTTTGGGCTCGCCTAGTACGAACGGGATGAACGCCGCCAGCACGCCGCAGAGGACGCATAGGAGGAGATAGTTGCCGGCACGGACCGGTATGTCAGCCTGGGCCAGCATCTTCTGCAAAGCTGTGACCCGCTCCGAGCGCCGCAGCAGGGTATCCAGCGCCGGAATCTGGATGAGAATCTCATCGCGTAGCAGCGCCAGATCCTTGGTACTCTTGCGTTCCTCGGTCTCGGGGCTTCCAGACAGGCGCTCGCGTAGCACCCGGGCGCGCGCCTTGCGCTCGTCCAGCAAGGAGAACACCACGAATGCCCCAAGGGCCACGACCACGAAGACCAGAATGGCAATTGTGATCAGCATCGCGGCTCCCGCCTCATACCTCCAGCCGGGATTCGAACAGGGCAGGTCGCAGCCGGCACCCTCCCGTGGCCAGCCGCTCGGCAAATTTCGGCCGGATCCCCGAGGCCCGGAACACACCTCGTACTTTGCCGCTTTCGTCGATCCCCAGCCGTTCGAAGACGAAGATGTCCTGCATCGTGACCATGTCGCCCTCCATCCCCACAATCTCGGAGATGGTGATCACTTTCCGGGTTCCATCGGAAAGGCGCGCGATCTGCACCACGGCGTGAATGGCGGAGGAGATCTGCTGGCGTATGGCCCGCTCCGGAATATTCAGGTTGGCCATACTGACCATGTTCTCCACCCGGGACAGGGCGTCGCGCTGGGAGTTGGCATGCACCGTGGTCAGCGAGCCTTCGTGCCCGGTGTTCATGGCCTGCAGCATGTCGAACGCCTCTTCCCCGCGCACCTCGCCCACCACGATCCGGTCGGGCCGCATGCGCAGGCTGTTGATGACCAGTTGCCGCTGCCGGATGGCACCCTTGCCTTCCACGTTGGGTGGCCGGGTCTCCAGCCGCACCACGTGTTCCTGTTTGAGCTGGAGTTCGGCGGCGTCTTCGATGGTCACGATGCGCTCGGAATTGGGGATGTAACCCGAAAGCACGTTCAGCAGCGTGGTCTTGCCCGCACCCGTGCCGCCCGAGATGAGCAGGTTCAGTCGGCCCTTTACCATGGCCGAGAGCAACTCCAGCATGGGCTCGGTGATGGACTTGTTTTCGATCATCTGCCGCGCCGTGATCGGATCGCGCCCGAAACGGCGGATGGACAGGCAGGCGCCGTCGATGGCCAGGGGTGGAATGATGGCGTTGACACGCGAGCCATCGGTCAGACGCGCATCCACCATGGGCGACGATTCATCCACCCGCCGCCCTACGCGGGACACGATGCGATCGATGATTTGCATCAGGTGCTGGTTATCCTTGAAGGAGAGCCCGGTCAGCTCTAGCTTGCCCGCGCGCTCGATGTAGACCCGGTCAAAGCGGTTGACCAGGATGTCGGACACGCTGGGATCCTTCAACAGCGGCTCCAGCGGGCCCAGGCCGAAGATCTCGTCCAGAATCTCGCGCGACAGCCGCTCGCGTTCGGCAAAACTCAGCGGGACGGCTTCGCTGTTCACCGCGTTGCGAATCAGTACCAGCACCTCGTCCCGCGCCTTGTCATTGCTGGTGCGGCCGAGCTTTTCCAGGTCCAGGCGGTCGAGAATCTTCCGGTGCAGGTCCGCTTTGACCTGTTGGTACTCGCTGCGTTCAAAAGTCTGCAGATTTGCCATGGCCTCCCTTTACACCGTCTTGAACAAGGACCAGGTGGTGCGCTTGACGTCGTCGTCATTGCGGGTGAGCGCTGACGCCAGGCCGCTGAACGAGCGCGCAATCTCGGTGTGGTTCTGGTGCATCACGGGAATTCCGCGGTCGATAGCACTGGAGACCGCGAAGTATTGGTTGGGTATCTTCCACAGCAGGTTGGCCCCCGAAGCCGCCTCGGCATCCGACTCCTGGAAGCCGGGAATCTTGCGGAACCGGTTCAGTACCAGCTTGATTCGGTCCCGGTTGCCGGTGTCGCCCAGGAAATGGACCACCCGCGCCGCGCTCCACAACGACGCCACGTCGGCGTGCGCTACCAGCAGCACCGCCTCGGAGAGGTTGGCGACCAGCTTGGTCGTGGCATCCACCCGCGAGGAAACATCCACCACCACGTAGCGGAAATGCGACACCAGCATGTCAAAGAGCCGGGCAAACTCGGCCGTGGAGGCCTCCCCCACGCTGGGGAGGGTGGCGCCCGCCAGCACCTGCAGGCCCCCGGCGTGGCGCACCATGAAACTCTCCAGCAGGGAACTATCCATGCGATGCAGGTTGCGAATGGCGTCTTCCAGGTTGAAAGGCGGCTTGAGATCCAGATGCAGGCTGGCATGGCCGAGGGGCGCCGCATCGACCAGGGCGACGTTGCCATGGGAGGCCTGCAGGGCCAGAGCGAGGTTCACCGCCACCGTCGTCGCGCCGCTGCCCCCTTTGGCGTTGACCACCGTGAAAACTTTGCCCCGCGGACCTTCCCGCTTGACCTTGCGCTGCGAGGTCGACAGCCGCACGAAGGCTTCCAGCAGGTCCGTCGTAGTCGTCGGGCGTTCGATGAATTCGCGCGCCCCCGCCCGCATCGCGCTCACGATCAGCTGTGGCTGCGACATGCTTCCCACCGCGAAGACGACCGTGCCTGGCGCCTCCTGCTGCAGCAGTTCAAGGGTCTGCAGTGCCAGGGCAAAGTTGTCCGGTGGTATGTCCACCACAATGACGTCGGGATTGATGCCTTGCAGCCGGTGTAACAGGGGATCGGCCGAAACCGTGGGATAACTGGCCGCCGCGTGCACCGTGCGAGCCACGCTGGTGCCGTCCACCAACACCTGCAGAACAGCCCGCTGCTCGTCGTCCGCCGCGATGAGGACCACCGAAAGCTCAGCCATAACAGAAACTACTCCCTCAATTCCTCTTGGTTCCGGCCGCCCGATCGCCAGCTCCTACTTCTGCGCTTCCCCCGCGGGTTTCTTGCCGTCAAATTTGCCCGGTTCCAGGAACTGCTGCGGCCCCGCCGGCAGGGCTGGAGGTCGGGCGTTGGGGGACACTTTGTGCACCGTACACATAACCATCAGTTCCCCCTTGCTCTTTTGCAGCGACTTGCTTCTGAAAAGATAGCCCAGGACGGGAATGTTTCCTAGACCTGCGATGTTATTAGTTACGCTGGTAACGCGGTTGTCGATCAGCCCGGCAATCATGAAGCTCTGCCCATCCCGTAACTCGAACTCGGTCTCGGCTTTGCGCGTGCTCAGGGCGGGCACGGTGAACCCGGAGATGGTCAGCGCATTGGTGAAATCCAGCTGGCTGACCTCAGGGGTTACTTTGAGGTGAATATTCCCGTTGGGCATGATCCGCGGCAGGAACTTCAGCCGCACCCCGAATTCTCGGAACTGGATTGTCACCGCCGTAAAGCCTTGCCCCGGCTGTACCACCGGGAAGGGAAATTCTCCGCCTGCCAGGAAACTCGCTTCCTTCCCGTTCACCGCGATCAGGTTGGGCTCGGCGAGAATCTGCAGCAGGTTCTTCTGCTGCAGCGCCTGAATGACCACCCCAAAGTTGAGGTCACTGCGGAAAAGAAAAAGATTCAGGGGGTTGGTGATACCGATGGTGGGCGGCGTGGGTGCGGTGCTGGTAGTGGTCGAACCCCCGTTGGTGACGGTGGTCGTGCTCGTCGTACTCAACGTAAATCCCCCAAACTGGCCGGTCGTCAGCGTCCCCGTCGTGTTGCCGGCGTTGGGCACGAAGAAATTCACCCCGAGCTGTGTCGATGCAGCGCGGTCCACTTCCGCGAACTTCACTTCCAGCAGAATCTCCTGCGCGCCCTCCGGTTCGTAGGTCAGCACGTTCACCACTTTATTGGAATATGCGAGCGCGATCTTCTCCGCGCGTTCCGCCACATTCGGGTCCGACACGCGGCCCGAGAGCACGATCGCCGAGCGCGAAGGCGTCACCACGATCTGCTCGTCGGGAAAGACCCTGTGTTCTTCCTCGGCCGCCGCGCTGACATCCACGTCCACCCGAAGATCAAAGCTGCGGGAGCGCTCCAGTTCGTCCCAAATGAGCAACGAGATCTCGCCCGGGGAGAGACCGTGCACCAGGATCTGGGTCGGGGTTACGACCTCCACATCGGCCACGGTCGGATCCGTTACCGAAACCCGCTTCACCCGCTCGCTGGTGTTGATGAGCAGCGATTTGCCCACCATCACGCGCAACGGCGCCGCCCCGCTCGTCTCCGAGGACGGAGGCAGGGAAGCCGTCGAAGGATGTTCCACGGACGGTGGTTGCTGTTCCTGAGCAGGGGGTTCCGTCGGCTTGGCCTCCTGCTGCAGTGTCACGGCCCATCCCAAGAGCGACAGGAAGGAAATGGCGGTTGTCACCTCCAGAAGCCTTCTGCGAACGATCATCTTTGGTTTAGCCTCGCCAACAGGAAGAACTGGATCCGTCCCAAAAACCCACGCGCTCCACCATCACTGACTGTCGAGCGTGACATCCTTTTTTTCTTTTCCCTTGATGATCTCGATCTTGTACGGGGCTGGAGCAAGAGGCTGCGTCGCAGGCACGGCTTTCTTAATGGTCTTCACGTGCGGCGCCGCGGGTGGCGGGCCCCCCTTATACAGGGCGTTCTCTCTGGCCGGATCAATCTCCTGCTGCTTGGTGTCGACCGGGTTGCGAAGCGCCAGTTGGATCTTGCCTTCGTTCTGGGCCAGGGTCAATTTCTGCGCGTCATCGGGCGAGACCAGCAGCGTGATCACAGGTACGTTCTGGGCTTCGCCAGAAGGGCTGCGTTCCAGCCGGGTTCCGGCCGCGATGACGGCTATGTTCACCAACACCGTCGCGGTCTGTGGCGCGTTCCCCCCAGACGGCGTCCCCGTTAACAGAACATCCACGCGGGTGCCCGGTTGCACGAAGCCCGCGACCGAGACCACCTCGTTCACCCGCACCGAGACCGCCCGCATCCCGGGTGGGATCAGCGAGGGCAGCCCCGAGCCAGCATTCTCGGCCGCTAGTTTGCCGGGCAGGAGGTAATCGCCCTTGGCCACCGGCAGGATGACTCCCCGCCCGATGATCTGCGACTTCTTGTGGTAGGCGGTCAGCGGGGCTGAGGTGGGCGGAATCTTTACCAGCGCGATATCTGCGTCCGCCAGCTTGGCTCCCACTTCAATATCGCGCGCCGCCACCGCCACGTCGACGCCCGGCTCGCCCGAACCCCCGCCCTTGGACTGCAGATTCTTATAGACCACCAGGCTCACGAAGGTGCCCAGGGCCAAGGCTACAAAACCGATCATTAGCAGGCGACTGCGATTCATGGCTGATCCTCAAAGGCGCGAACGACAAATCGGCTTCACCCTCCACGCCGTGATTCCGAAACGGCAAAGGCCGTCCGGCCTGTACGGTCCCGGCGGTGCGCCCGTTACTGAATGGAACTGGCAACCTCAGAAAAAACATTGTTGGCATTCGACCCGATGAGCCGAATCGTTCCCACGACGATCACTAGGATGACCGCCAGCATGACAGCATATTCCGCGATGTCTTGGCCCTGCTCATCGCAACACAAACTCCGGAGCATCTTCCTCATTGATTTACCTCCCGATCGCCCGCGGACACCGGCTACGTTCTCGGCGACCCGCGGCACCTCCGCGCTCTCGCACCAAGAGTTCTTCTCCTAATAAAATCAGCGCCTTGCAAAGGAAAAGTGACCACCGAGCGCTACGCCTGCCCCATCATACCTCGGTGACGGCCTTAAGAGTGCTAATTTGTTGCATACTTCGCAGGAAAATGCTCTTGCGCCGGGGATACCGGTTCCCGCAGTACCGGGGCCTTGTCGCCCGTCCGGCGGGCGTCCTGCCAGCCCTCTTGTCGTGCCATTACCAGCGACATTCGATCGCGAAATAGAACTCTCCACGAAGGCAGTGTCTGCAAAGCCGCCGCCAAGGGGCAATCCGCCGGTACGATCACGGCATTGATCTGCCATCGATCAAGGGGAGACTCCCAGTCTCCCTCGAGTGCGTAGGTCTCGGAGAACTGCCTCATGACAGTGTCCCCGTAGACGTCGGCCCGGCCGTCGATGAATACGCGATAACGCGGATAGAGTCTCCAGATCAGGTACCCGCCCCAGTTGTAGTAGTTGAAGATGGGGCCCAGCGGCTGCTGCTCCAGAACGAAAGACGCCGCTGCCGCCGGAAAGTGCCTGGCCTCGGTCGCGGGTTGCCGTCGGATTACCCGGGCAGTCTGCGAGTACACGAAGGCCCCCACCCCGGCTAGGATGGCCAGATGCAACCCCAGTGCCAGGCCTCGAGGCCGAACCCGAGCCGGTTGGCTCAGCTTTCCGAAGAATCTGCTTGCCCCCGAAGCAATCGCCGGCCCGGCGACCAGAACGAAGATGGGGATGTTCCGCACTGCAATCAGTGCCCCGAAGGCTGCGGCGCACATCATGGGCAGCTCGCGGGGGCGCAGCCCATCCGGAGCCTGGGATGCCACCACCAACAGCCCCAGAAGCATGAACAGAAACGGCCCATATTCCGCTTGGTGGAAATTGGGCGAGAACCACTCTGCGATGTGACCCTGCATCGCCTGCGAAGCCAAGGTTTGAAAGGGATACAGATAAAGCCGAAGACCGTTGGGGTTCACCGCTACAACCAGCAGCGAGAGCGCCAGTACTTTGGCCAGAGTCCTGGTCCGCAGCTCGTCCCTCGGTTGCGCTCCCAGGACATCCTCGAGCCACGCCCCCACGAGGACCAGCCCCAGCAGCGCGATGCCCAGGGCATATCCCGCATGCAGATTTGCCCAGAGCAGGATCAGGGGAACGATCCAAAAAAGCTGCTGTTCCCGCCGGTCAAGAAGCCACAACACAATACTGGCCAGCAGCATCGACAAAGTTTGCGGCCGGATGCCCCAGGTCGGCCGACAGGCAAATGCTGCCCACACCACTACCAGGCCTGCTGCATAAGGCTGTCCCGCGCAACGCAGGTACAGGAAAACAAAACTCGCCGTAGTCAACAGTCCGAAGACCACGATCAGGCCCGGCCAGCCGGCTGCTGCATAGGTGCCGTAGATCAGAACTTCCGAGAGCCACTCGTGTGTCACCCAGCGCTGTCCCTGGCGCGTGAACGAGAACGGATCCGTGCGAGGTACCGCATGGTCCTCGACTATGAGTTGGCCCGTCTTCAGGTGCCACCAGACATCGGGATCGGTAACGTCGCGGGCGGCCAGCGCAAAGATGCCGGCATAGAGCAGCACCAGAAAAACACTGCGCGTGCCGAAGCGCTCAGCCAACCGCTGCGGCCTGCCGGTGGGCGTGGTCATGGCTGGAGGACCGGCAACCTCACCCCCGCGCTCGCAGACCTCCAGCGGAACACCTTGCCTGTCACCCCGAACGCCGGCGAGCTAAGCAGCCGATTCCTCATGAGCACGCAGCGATCAGTTGTAACATACTGGACTTCCTCTCCCGCACCGCGATGACGCCAAGCCGCCCCAGGCTCTTCAAGCACGGACTGGTCGTAATTCTGGCCGCGCTGCTGGCTGGAAGCATGTGGTTCTACTTCCTGCGGATTCTCGTACCCTATGAGCGCGCCGACGCCGCAACCCATGACCGCCCGCGGGGCAATCTCTCCGACCTCTATCCGCGCTGGTTCGGCTCCCGCGAACTCCTGCTCCACCACCGCAACCCCTACCGCCCTGAGATCACGCGCGAAATCCAGGCCGGCTACTACGGACGGATACTCGACGCAAACCGTCCTGGGGACCCGAAGGACCAGCAGGCCTTCGCCTATCCAGCATATGTCGCCTTCCTGCTTGCGCCCACGGTGACGCTGCCGTTCGAGCGCGTCCGCGCCGGTTTCGGATGGCTGCTGGCGGTGCTGACCGCCGCCAGTGTCTGGCTGTGGCTTCGAGCCTTGCGCTGGCAGCCGTCGTCGACCGCGATGGCGGTAATCCTAATCCTCAGCTTCGGCAGTTTTCCCGTCATCCAAGGCCTGCGGCTGCAGCAATTAAGTTTATTGGTGGCTTTCTTGTTGGCGGCCGCCGCGGTCTTGCTCCTGCGAGGACAATCCTTTCTCGCAGGCGTGGTCCTGGCCCTAGCGACCATCAAGCCGCAACTGGTCGCGCCCTTGCTCCTGTGCCTGTTTCTCTGGGTGGTGGCCGATTGGGCCGAGCGGCGTAGCCTCATGAGGGGATTCGCGGTGACCATGGCCCTGCTGGTTGGCGGAGCGGAGTTTCTCCTCCCGGGTTGGATCGCCGATTTCCGCGGCGCCATGCGCGACTACTACCACTACGCCGGCGGACAATCCGCCCTGGACCTGCTCCTTTCCCCGGATTTGGGCAGGCCTGCAGCGATCGTGGTGGTTTGCATGCTGCTGTGGACTTGGTGGAGGCTCCGCCGAACCGACTCCCGGCCGCAAGACTTGGCTCTGTTGTTCACGCTCACCCTGGCCGCGACGCTGATCGTCATTCCGACCTTCGCGTCCTACAACCAGGTTTTGCTCCTGCCTGCCCTATTTGTTCTGCTAGGCGAGCGCCACAAGCTTTGGAAGCGCGGCTCCTGGGCGCGGGCGGTGTGCGTGCTGGTCCTGGGCGTTCTCGGCTGGCCCTGGGTTGGGTCCGCCTCCCTGGCCCTCGCGGCGTTGGTGCTCTCTCCCGGGACCGTGCAGCGGGGCTGGCAGATTCCCCTCGCCACCACTCCGGCCATTCCGTTTGCCTGCCTTCTGCTGCTCGTCCCCGTGGTGGCCGAGGCCTGGCGCCGTCCGGTTCACTCTGGCTGAACCGCGTCTCGAGGCCGCAAAATCTCCAGGTGCGTGATTACAAACAAGACCAGCACCGCCAGAGCCAAAAGGGAGTACAAGTGGGCGCGCAGGGCGAAGACATACGCCGGAGGCAGAGCCAGGGCCACCGCCGTCAACAGCAGTGCCACCCGCAGCCGCGAGCTGCGAGCGCCCATCGTTCCCAGGTAGGCAAAAGTAATGGCCAGCGGCATTGTGAGGAGCGTCAAGTCGTGCGGACTGGCGTGGTAACTCAACAGCACCGCGGCGAGGACCGTGTTCGAAACCGCCAGGATCGTCTTCCCGCGCTGTGCCGCAGCCTGTTTCCACCCATCCCAGGCGAGCACAAACACTATGACGGACAACGCCAGCAGGGCGGCGGGTTCTGCCCGCGGTGAGCTGGAGAGCGCCAGCGCGCACAGGCCGCGCAGGTTCGGCATGGCGTAGGGATGAATCCCGCTGAGGCTGACCCCATCTAGGCTGCGCAGGAAGCGCGGATACGCCACGAGAATCGCTGGGCCAGAGATCGCGATCGATGTCAGCAGCAGGGCCGAAGCCGCAGCCGCCAACCCTGCCGCAAAGGGTCTGCTCCTTCTCGCCATTAGAATGAGCGCCGCCGGAAGGACGAACTGAAACTTGATCAGCCCCAGCCCCAGCCACAGGCCTGCTTCCAGCTCGTGGCCCGGCATCCGGATGAGCGCCGTGAAAGCCAGCAGCAGCAGGATCGAGTCCTGTCCTTGTAGCAGGCTGAGCAGGACCGGCGGGAAAGCCAGAAACAGCAGGAACAGAGTCGGGAGGTTCAGCGGAGCGCTCAAGTGACCTCGCAGCCGCCATGCCGCCACGGCCAGCACAAGCAGGTTGAACCCGGACCAGAGCAGGTACGCGAGCCGGTAGGGAAACCGCGAAAACGGCAGGTACACCAAAGTCTCGAACGGTGGATGGTTGAACAGGGTACCGATCCGCCCGGTGAGGCGCGCCTGAAATTGCCATTGCAGGGATGCGTCGTAGAGACGGTGGCCAAAGCCCGCGCCCACCAGGCGCGCGGCCGAATAAAATTCTGGGAAGTCGATCCCTTTTCCCCACCGTGAGAAGTACGCGCTGCACCAATACAACATCGCCAGGCAGGCCAGGGCGGCGAACAGCCACAGGATTCTCGGTGTTCTCGGCATCCGGGTCTGATCCAGTCGGCCGGGTCCGCCGGCCCTCAGCCCACCGCGGCAGTGTACCGCGCGCCGGCGGAGTGCATCAGGCGGTTGCAGTTTCCGGCGTGCCGGCAATACAGGCGATTCCTCTCAGGGCCCGCCTGCAGGCATGCCGCGAGGGCCGACAATGCCTGCGGATTTACGAACGTGCCCTCATCTTCCCCTTGCTATCCGGCTCGGCCGGCGCTAGTCTTCTCAAACTCTCTCACGGTTCGGCACGGAGGGGGGGATGAACCTCAAGACGGAAACACGTGAGGCCGACGGCATCAGCATCGTCACCTGCACCGGCAAAATCATCTTCGGCGAGGAAGCCAACACGCTGCGCGACGTCCTCAAAAAGCGTCTCAGCCAAACCAAGCACATCGTTCTGAACCTGAGCGGCATCTCCTACATCGACAGCGGCGGCCTGGGCACGCTGGTGGGAGTCTATTCTTCCGCCCGCTCCGCCGGAGCCGACATCAAGATGGTTGGCCTCAGCCCGCGGTTGCGCGACGTGCTCACCATCACCAAGCTGGCTGCCGTATTCGAGATGTACGAGAGCGACAGCCAGGCCGTCGCGGCTTTCTGGCATCACCCCGCCTGAGGCCGGCGCGTCTCCGGAAATCAGGATAGCCCTTCCCGATCGGCCCGATTCCTGTCATTATTCTTGCAATTGAGCTCGCGGCAACGCTGCGAAAGCTGGGGTTGCGGTCACTTATGTCCTCGCATTCCATTCTCGGGCCGATCTCCGATGCCGGCTCCGGCGTCTTCCCCTCGCTCATCTATGTGCAGGGGAACGAGCAGCGCTCCATCGTGCTCAACCGCACCCCTTTCTCCGTGGGGCGCAAGGTGGACAAGGACCTCGTCATCCCGGACCCGCGCGTGTCGCGCGATCACGCTCTCATCGTCGCCGAGAACGGTGACTTCTATGTCGTGGACCAGGGCAGCAAGCACGGAACCTTCGTCAACGGCGAAAAAGTCCAGCGCCAGAGGCTGCAAAGCAACGACCGCGTGGAATTTGGCGTGCGCGATGTCGCCTATGTCATCTTCAGCCCCCAGCACACCTCCTCAAACACCGCGCGTGAGTTCCTCAGCCAGATCTCCGGCATTCAGATCTCTACCGATACTACCGACCTGGAAAAGCTCGCTCTGTTCCTGGAAGCCGCACGCAAGCTCAACACCATCGGGGTGCTCGATGAAATCCTGGTCACTATGGTGGATACCACGCTCAAGCTCACTCGGGCGGAGCGCGGCTACGTCTTCCTCAAGGACGATGACGGGAACCTGCGGCTGGCCGCCGGGCGCAACTCGAAAAGTGAGGCCTTGCTGGACGACAAGACCATTTCGCACTCGATTCTCAACGAGGCCCTCAAGTCGAACTCCGAGTTCCTGCTGAGCGACACCAGCCAGTCGCTCGACCTCGCCGGGCGCGCCAGCATCGTGGCCTACGATCTTCGCACCGTGATCTGTCTGCCCTTGCGCCGGCCGCAGGTGCAGGCTACTCGTGGTAACGCTCCCATCGTCGCCTCCGGCATGGCCGAGGTGATCGGCGCGCTCTACTTGGATTCGCGCTTTGCCTCCCGCGACATTTCCAGCGTAAGCCATGACATCCTGCGCGCTATCGCGACCGAGGCAGCTTCCCTCATCGAGAACGCGCGCCTGGTCCAGGCCGAAGAAGCGGCGCGCCGCTACCAGCAGGAACTGGCCATCGCAGCTTCCATCCAGCAGGGGCTTATGGCCGTCAACGTCCCGGATGTGCCCTTTGCCAAGCTGCACGGCCGCAACCTCTCCTGCAAGGAAGTCGGCGGCGACTTCTTCGATGTGGTGCAGACCGAGGAAGGGCTGTCAGTGGTGCTGGCCGATGTCAGCGGCAAGGGCGTCTCTGCCGCCCTGCTGGCCTCCACCCTGCAGGGTATGGTCTACTCCCACCTCATCGCCCACATGCCCCTGCCGGAAATCGTGGCGGCGGTGAACCGCTTCTTCATTCAGAAGCACCTGGGCGAAAAGTACGCCACCGTCATCCTCGTCCGGCTTGGCAAGGGCGGGGAGTTGGAATACGTCAATTGCGGCCACGTGCCGCCCTTGCTCGTTTCCGGAAACCGGGTGGAACGTCCCGAACACGGCAACCTCCCGGTGGGATTACTGGCGGATGCCACCTATGAAAGCGACCGCCGCCAGCTCAAGCCCGGAGATCGCTTCATCATGGTGACCGACGGTGTTACGGAAGCGGAAAACGCGCACGGCGATTTCTTCGACAATGAACGCCTCGAGGCCGTTGCCGCCCGTCCCGGCACTCTGGAAGACATCTTCGCCGCCGTCTCACAGTTCTGCGCCGGAACTCCCCTCGGGGACGATTGCACGGTAGTGGAATTGCGCTACACCGGCTGACTCCACCTCCGTCGCGTCGCGTCCGCCTTGCTGAATTCGATGATGCCAGAAGATCACCCTGGCGAGCTCCACCGCGCGTCCCTGGAGGCCAATTCGGTATCGGGCATTCATGAGAAATTTACCGCCCTGTAACAAAACTGTAACATCCTCTCGTTAGAACCTAGGCGGCCCGAAAACCTAGGCGGCCCGAAATAATTCGATCATTAGGAGGACTCGTCCAGTGATGCGTCGCATTGCGTGGCTGTTGCTGTCGGTTGCGCTCGCTCTGCCGGCTGTGGCGCAGACGACCTTGAACGGAGCTGGCGCCACCTTCCCCTACCCCATGTACTCCAAATGGTTCAGTGAATACCACAAGGAACATCCCGATATTGAAATCAACTATCAATCCATCGGCAGCGGCGGCGGTATCCGCCAAGTGCTCGCCGGAACAGTGGATTTCGGCGCCAGCGACGGTCCCATGACGGACGCCCAACTGGCTGAGGCCAAAACCAAGATCCTCCACGTCCCCACCGTGCTGGGCGGCGTTGTCCCCGCCTACAACGTTCCGGGCGTCGGCGAGGAGATCAAGTTCACTCCCGAAGCCCTGGCCGGAATCTACTTGGGCAAGATCACAAACTGGAATGACAAGGCCATCGCTGGCGCCAACCCGGGCCTTAAGTTCCCCGATCAGCCGATCATCGTGGTTCACCGCTCCGACGGCAGCGGCACGACCTACATCTTTACCGACTACCTCTCCAAGGTCAGCAGTGAATGGCAAAGCTCCGTGGGCAAGGGTACCTCGGTCAAATGGCCCGTCGGACTGGGCGGCAAGGGCAACGAGGGCGTAGCCGGAGTGGTTCGCCAGATGCCAGGCGCGATCGGCTACGTCGAGTTGATCTACGCCGTGCAGAACAAGATCCCCTACGGCCCGGTGCGTAATGCGGCGGGCAATTTCGTAAAGGCTTCGCTGGAGAGCGTCACGGCGGCGGCCGGTTCGATGAAGAGTATGCCGGAGGACTTCCGCGTATCCATCACCAATGCCCCAGGCAAGGACGCGTATCCGATTGCCAGCTTCACCTGGCTGCTCATTCCGGCTCAGTCCAAGGATCCCGCCAAAGGCAAGATCCTCGTGGATTTCCTCAATTGGATGGTCCAGGACGGCCAGAAGATGACGGCAGCCTTGACCTACGCCCCTTTGCCGGAAAACGTGGCCGAAAAGGTGAAGGCCGAGATCAAGCAGGTTCGGTAGGGAGACTCGATCAGGCATGGCGCGGGCGCCCTCCCCCGCGGACCGCGCCGTGGCACAGGAGGTTCGGGAAAGGTCGGTGTGCTCAGACCGACGTTCACTCGTCAACCTTCATCCTGAGCGAGGCGAAGGACCTGCTTTTCGTCCCGCGAAGCGACGTTCTGGCGGACCCCTCATGCTCCGGTAGGTTGCTGGACGCTTGGTGCGCCTTAGCCCTTTACCTTTCCGGGTGCCCCCAGACTGACGGGCTGCGTGCGCGGACGGTCCCAGCTGCTTTATACTGACGTGCGGCATGCGGCCGTGAACGCGGATCGCTGGCAGTCTGCAGAAGAAGTCGGGCTGGGGCGGAGCGGTGCTTGCCGCAGCCTCCCGGGCGGGCAAAGGCAATTTTTTCCCCTGAGCGTCCCCAGCCGGTCTGAACCTCTTGCCGTAGCAAGTTCTTGATGGATAGGGCGATACCCTGCGAGCCTGGGCGGGGTTCCCGGTGAAATATGGCGCGTCCCGCACTCGATAACCCGGCCTACTACCTCAATCGCGAACTGTCCTGGCTGGCTTTCAATCACCGTGTCCTCGAAGAGGCCCGCGATGAAAGCAATCCTCTCCTCGAGCGCCTCAAGTTCCTGGCCATTTCCGCCAGCAATCTCGATGAATTCTTCGAGGTGCGCGTGGCCGGCCTGGTGCAGCAGATCGAGGACGGTTACAACGAAGGTGCCGCCGACGGCCTGACCCTGGTCGAGGAACGCGACCAAATCGACCGCGAGACCCACAGCTTCGTGGAGGAACAATACGGAGTATGGAATGACCTGCTCCGCCCCCAGCTTGCCGAGCGCGGCATTCGCGTCCTCGGCCTGCATGAACTGGAGTCCGCCGCCAAATCCTTCATCGAGGAATATTGCGAGCGTGAGCTAGACCCCCTGCTCACTCCCGTTACCGTCGACCCCGCCCATCCCTTCCCGCGCGTCATCAACAAGGCCCTATGCGTGGCGTTTCTTTTGCGCCGCCGCCGCCGCTCGTCCCTCACCTACACTGGCGTGGTCACCGTCCCCCGCGCCCTGCCCCGTCTGGTGCGCTTGCCCTCGGAAGGCACCGACGACTTCATCTTCCTGGCTGACCTCGTGGCCTTCCACGCTTCCCGCATGTACCACGGCTATGACATCGTCTCTGCCGCCGCCTTCCGCGTCACGCGCAACAGCAATCTCTACCTTGCCGAAGAGGAGGCCCGCAGTCTGCTGGAATCGGTTCGTACCGAGTTGCATAACCGGCGCAAAGGCGACGCTGTGCGCATGGAAATCGAGGCCGGAGCCGATCCCGAGATCATCGAGCGCTTGCGCGGCGTCTTCGAAATCGATCCCTGGCAGGTCTTCTCCGTGGACGGCCCCGTCAACCTCTCCCGTCTGTTCAACGTCTACGAGCAGACCCAGCATCCCGAACTCAAATTCCGAACCTTCATTCCCCGCGAGCTGCGTCTCACCGCCAAGTCCCAGGACCTGTTCGAGGAACTCCGCCGCCATGACATTCTGTTGCACCATCCCTTCGACTCTTATGACGCGGTGGTTTCCTTCATCGAATCGGCTGCCGAAGATGACCGCGTCCTGTCCATCAAGCAGACGTTGTACCGCACCAACGAGCAGTCCCTGATCGTCCCCGCGCTCATTGCCGCCGCCGCCAAGAAAGAAGTGACCGCGGTAGTGGAACTCAAGGCCCGCTTTGACGAGGCCTCCAATATCCGCTGGGCCCGCGACCTCGAGGATGCTGGCGTGCAAGTCTTTCACGGCCTGGTCGGCCTGAAAACTCACTGCAAGCTTTCCCTGCTGGTGCGCCACGATCCCGATGGCGTGACCCGTCGGTACCTGCACCTCGGCACCGGGAACTACAACGCCAGTACTGCGCGCATCTACACCGACCTCAGCTTGCTCACCGCCGATCCCCAAATCACCAGCGCCGCGCACGATGTGTTCAGCTTCCTCACCGCCTACGCCGAGCACTCCAGCTACGGGCCCTTGCTGGTCGCGCCCCTGGACCTGGCCGAGAAGTGCCTGGCCCTAATCGAGCGTGAAGCCGAGCATGCTCGGCAGGGCCGCCCCGCCCACATCATCGCTAAGATGAATGCCCTGCTCGACAAGAACGTCATCATGGCCCTCTACCGCGCGTCGCAGGCGGGCGTGGACATTGATCTGCTCGTCCGCGGCATCTGTGCTCTGCGCCCCGGGGTTCGCGGCGTCAGCGACCGCATCCAAGTGCGCAGCATCGTGGGCCGCTTCCTGGAACACAGCCGCGTCTACTATTTCGCCAACGGCGGCGCTGAGGAGGTGTACATCGGAAGCGCCGACTGGATGCCGCGCAACCTCTACGAGCGCGTCGAGGTCCTGACCCCGCTACGCGATCCCATGCTGCGCGAGCGCGTGCACCAGGAAATTCTCGACTGCTATCTGGCCGATAACCTGAAGACCCGCATCCTCCAGAAGGACGGCACCTACGCTCGCGCCTGGCAGGCGCCCGGCCAACGTCACGTCAAGCCTCGGGCAGGCGCCGGCTTCAATGCCCAGGAATTCCTCATCGCCTTGGCGGAAGGGAAGCAGCCGCTGGATGCCATCCCCAAAGCGCCCGTGCGCGCCCACCGCCGCATGGCAGTTGGAAAGGAACGATAAGCCCCGATGATCGTCTACCTTCTCCGCCACGCCAGTGCTGGCCAGCGTCTGGCTAGTCCCAAAAAGGACGAGAAGCGCGCCCTCGACAAGGAAGGCATCGAGCAGTGCGGCTACGTCGGCCGCGCCCTCGCCGCCCTCGACGTGCAAGTCGACATCATCATCTCCAGCCCTCTTAAGCGCTCTACCCAGACGGCTGCCCTGGTCGGCAACGAGATGGGCCATGAGGGTAAACTTCAGATCGAAGCCGCCCTCCGTCCCCAGGCCAGCTTTGCTGACTTCCGCAAAATGCTGGACAAGTACGCCTCTCAGGAAGCCGTCCTGGTCGTCGGCCACAACCCCAACCTCAGCGAGTTCCTCGGTCGCCTGGTGAGCCAGACCGGCTGCGAAGCATCGCTCGACCTGCGCAAAGGCGCGGTTGCCCGGGTGGAATTGCGCCGCAATTCCGGCTCCTTGCATTGGTGCCTGACGCCCAAAATCCTCCGCTCCCTCTACGCCGCCGCTACCGAAAGTTCCCGTCCGAACAGTTCGCGAAAGTAGGCCCGGTCCTTTTCCATGGCCCACAACTCCAGGTCCGCCCCCTGCCGGCTGGAAACCAGCGTCAGCCGGACGCTGCCATCGTGCACCGCCACCCGCGATTTCTGCACCGAGCGGCTCCGTCCCAGGTTCATCGCCCGCGCCAGCCGTAGCAGCATTGATGCCTTCGCCACCCACGCCTGTTCCCCCGGCAGCAGCCCCTTCATCGGCGGATCCCCCGGCGTGGGCCGTGACTTGCCCAGATAACGTGCGATGGCGGCGATGATCCGCCGCTGCTTCGGCGTGTAGCCCAGAATCTCTGAATTGGCGATGATGTAGTGGGTATGCCGGTGCCGCCCATTGCGGTTTACAAAATCTCCCACCTCGTACAGCATGGCCGCCGCCGAGAGCCATTCCCGATACTCCGGCGGCAGCCGGTGCACGGACTTCAACTCCGTGAACAACTGCATCGCCGACTGCCGTACCTCCAAGGCATGCCCCATGTCCACGCGGTAGTGCTCCACCGCTTGGCGGATCGAATCCCATCGCTCCGATTCGATCTGCCTTCCAGAACGCGTGCTGCGGTCGTACTCCGCCGCCATCTGCGCCAGTAGCCCGTCGCGCAACCCCAGGGGTGAATAGCGGAAAGTCCGCAGCTGCAGCCGCTCCATCAGTTCGTGGTAGGCCGACGCTCCCGCCACGATGATCTCCGCCCGCCGTGGCCCGATCCCCTGGATCTTTTGTCGTTCCTCCAGGGGAAGCCCACTCAGGCGCTTGTTGATCAGCCGCATCTCAGCCAGCGTCACCGCCAGCGTCCGCCGCCGCCTCCCGCTGAGCAGGTGGCTTGCCGCAGCCGCCAGGGCCGCGGCCGTTCCCGATGTCGCGATGGCCGTACGCACTCGCGTCCGGACGATCTTTTCCCGCACCCTCCTCACTTCCCGCGCCACGAAACCCTGGAGCCGTTGCAGCTCTCCCTTGCGCGGCGGGTCATGCTGCAGAAACTCGTTTGTCAGCCGTACCGCTCCGAGCGGCAAGCTCGTTGTGGTGTGGATGTGCCCCCGGCGCGATAACGTCAGCTCGCAGCTGCCACCGCCCAAGTCGATCATCAGGATGGTCAAAGTGTTGAGGTGAAGGTTGGAAATCAGTCCCAGATGAATGAGCCGCGCTTCCTCCAGCCCCGAGATGATCTCCACCGTCCATCCCGTGGCCGAACGTACCCACTCCAGAAACGACCGCGAGTTGCGCGCGTCACGCAGCGCGCTGGTGGCCACCACCCGCACCGAGTCCGCGCCCAGCCGTTGCGCGGTGCGGTGAAATCGGCGCAGCACTTTGATGGTCTCCGCCATCGCTTCCGGAGAAAGAAAATTGGTGCGGAAGACACCTTCACCCAACCGCGTGACTTCGCGGTCTTCATGGATGGCCCGCAGCCCGCGCCCGCGCAAACGCGCAACCTTCAGCCGGACGGAATTGGACCCAATGTCAACCGCGGCGAAGGTCGGCATACGTTCGCGGCGTCAGGGCTGAAGTCCCTGGGCCTCCCGCCTTCTCTCATCTCACAAACCCAACCGCCGACGCAACCCGAAAACCCATTCGGCCTGTGGAAGAGTAGACGCGATTCGCGTCCCACACCATCGCTGGAACCACGGCAGTGTTCTGCGCGAACGATCCTCGCCCGGCCTACGGTGCCGCCCTGTCCCGTCGGCGTTCTCCTACGCACGTGGGGCGGACGCCCTCATCCCCCCACTGGACTCGTAGCTCGACAGCCGGCCACTGCACGGTTCATCGCCCGGGTGGGCGACGTGAAGTCAGATGAGATTCGAAGTCCGGCCGTTGATTAGCCGCGAGCACCGCTCAAAGAGGAAGCCATAAGGGAAAAGGTCCGGTTGGAGCAGCGTTTCTCCGCGCTGCGGGGCTTTTCTTTCGAACGCGAGGCTCTCCCGCCAACATCCGGCCTCTAGGCCACCCTAGCCGTAGGCCCCGCCGCCCAAGCGCTCACCGCGCCCGAGCTTTTCCGGGGTTTCACTTCACCCAGAAACTCCGCCCGCCCCGCCGCCAGCACCTGCACCGCGTGGCGGAACTTTACCTGCGTCAGGTTGCGCAACGCGGCTACCAGAGACGATTCGCGCACGCCGCCGAACCGCTGCTCGGCGCCCGTGGTCAGTACCAGCCAGTCGTGCCAGTCTCCCACCGCGTCCTGCACGCGCCGCAGCCGGCTGATCAGCTGCTCGCGCCGCGCCGACTTGGGTGCGAATTCCGCCAGATAGCGGGCCTGCTTGGTAGCCCTCCGGTAAGCATGCAATATCTCTTCGGTGATCGGCTCCTGCTTGCGGCACGCGCTGCCAAACAAACCCAGAGCCAGCGCCAGCGGATCGCTCCCTTCCTGCACCCGTAGCCGTGACTGGGCTTTTCTCAGCCTCCGCCGCAGTTCCCTCAAGGTCTTCCGATCCAGGGCCTCATGCCAGCGCTGCTCCTGCCTCCGGCGGTTCTCCGCCAGCACCGAGGCCAGCTCCCTCTGGCGGCGCGGCTCCTGCGAGGTCTTCAGGCTGCGCAGCACCGCTAGCTGCACATCGAGGTCGCGCACCTTTCCCGCCCGGCGCCGCAACCGGGAGAGCGACTTGAGCAATCTCTTCTCGTTGTTGCCTTGCTTTTCTCGGAGATGAATCAGCAGCGTCTCCAGCCGCCGCGTGTAGGTGCGGAAGTCGTGAATATCGCGCGCCTCCGGTTTCACCCCGAGCCGGTTCAGTTCGTGATCAAGCCTGGCAAAGACAAGTCGGACCTGTTCGTGCTCAACTGGCATAGGGCAGACCGTCGGGTGACCCGGGGAGGAAGTCGGACTATCCGTAGAAGTAGAACAAGGGCGGGATCTCCACCCGGCTCACCGCTTCCAAAAAGCAAGTCATTTTAACATTGCTGTAACACGCTTCTGCTAGCGTCGCCTGGATGGCCAACCAAGCTCTGCCCCGCCCCCAGGTGCCCGGTCCCCAACCTGTTGCCGGGGCTGGAGTTAAGGGTGCACAGGGCACGCGCGTGAGCCCCCTGGTTTCCGCCCCGGACGGGGTCATGGCCGACCGCGCCTTCATGGGCCTGATCTTTAGCTGCGCCTTTGCCGTCCTCCTCATCCTCATCCTCATCGTTTACGAACTCGTCCTTCGCTCCCAGCTTTCCTGGCACGCCTTCGGCTGGAAGTTCTTCGGCGGGCAGGACTGGGACCCGGTCAGCGAACAGTTCGGTGCCTTGCCTTTCATCTACGGGACTCTGGTCTCCTCCCTGCTCGCCCTCATACTGGCGGTTCCTCTTTCCATCGGGGTGGCCGTGTTCACCACCGAAATGTGTCCGCGTTGGCTGCGCGGGCCGCTTTCCTTCACCGTGGAATTGCTGGCCGCCATTCCCAGCGTCATCTACGGACTGTGGGCCATTTTTGTGCTCGTGCCCATCTTGCGGAGTTATGTCCAGCCTTTCCTCGCCAAAAGCCTCGGCTGGACCGGACTCTTCAGTGGCCCGCCCTACGGCATCGGCATGCTGGCAGCGGGAATCATTCTCGCCATTATGATCGTGCCCATCATCTCCTCCATCACCCGTGAAGTGCTGGCCGTCGTGCCTCAGCACCAGCGGGAAGCCGCGCTGGCTCTGGGCGCCACTCGCTGGGAGATGATCCGCATGGCTGTCCTGCGCAACGCTCGCGCCGGCATCGTCGGGGCCATTATCCTGGGCTTGGGCCGCGCGCTCGGCGAGACCATGGCAGTCACCATGGTCATTGGCAATCGCCCGGAAATCTCCGCTTCGCTGTTTGCCCCCGGCTACACCATGGCCAGTGTTCTGGCCAACGAGTTCAGCGAAGCGACCGGGGATGTCTACCTGTCGGCGCTAATCGAGATCGGGCTAGCCCTGTTCCTGGTCACCATCATCGTCAACGCCCTGGCCCGCTTCATGGTCTGGAGCGTGACCCGTGGCACGCCGGTGAGAAGCAATGCCTAGAACTGCCACCAAGTCGGTTCCCGCTCACCGGATCGCCGAGATCAGCCTCTGGCGCCGCGCCCGGAATCAGGCTGCCACGAGCTTCGCCGTCGCCACCGTGGTCGTCGTGCTCGTCCCGCTGGTGGCAATCTTCGCTTATCTGGTCTACAAGGGCCTCGGGTCGATCAACTGGGCATTCCTGACGCAGACTCCCAAGCCTCCCGGCGAAGCGGGCGGCGGCATGGCGAATGCCATCGCCGGATCTGTGCTCATTCTTGGCATCGGCAGCCTGCTGGGTGTGCCCCTCGGAATTGGCGCGGGAATTTATCTGGCGGAATTCGGGCGCAATCGTTTTGGCGACAGCATTCGCTTTGTCTCCGACGTCTTGAACGGCGTGCCCTCGATCGTCATCGGCATCGTGGCCTATGCCATCGTGGTGTTGCGCCAAAAGCACTTCTCGGCGCTGGCCGGCGGCACCGCGCTGGCCATTATGATGGTGCCCACCATCACCCGCACGACCGAAGAAATGATCCTGCTGGTGCCGAACGCCCTGCGCGAGGCCGCCTACGGCCTGGGCATTCCCCGCTGGCGCACCACGCTCTCCATCGTCCTGCGCACGGCAACTTCCGGCGTAATCACCGGGGTCATGCTGGCCTTCGCCCGGGTCGCGGGAGAAACCGCGCCCCTGCTGTTCACGGCTTTCGGCAACCAGTTCTGGAACTGGAAGCTGGGGCAGCCCACTGCCGCTTTGCCTCTGCAGATTTTCACTTACGCCATCTCGCCCTATGACGACTGGCACCGCCAGGCCTGGGCCGGCGCGCTCGTCCTGATCATCCTGATCGTGGGAGCGGTGGCGGCGGTGCGCGTGGCGGTGCGCCACGGCACGCTTGGAGGAGTAATGTAAGCGCTATGGGAGTCGGCATCCAAGTTGAGCATCTCAATGCCTGGTATGGCAAAAGCCACGCCCTGCACGATATCAACCTCAAGATTGAGGCCAACCACGCCACCGCTCTGATCGGGCCTTCCGGGTGCGGCAAGTCCACCTTCATCCGCTGCCTCAACCGCATGCACGAGACCACTCCCGAGGCGCGCGTGGAAGGCACGGTGAAGATCGGCGAGCTCGATGCCTACGACGGCACCTCGCCCACCCAGCTCCGCCGCCGCATCGGCATGGTCTTCCAGAAACCCAACCCGTTTCCCGCCATGTCCATCTTCGATAACGTCGCCGCCGGTCTCAAGCTCAACGGCTACCGTGACCGCAAGCATCTGGCCGAGATCGTCGAGCGTTCCCTGCAGTCCTCCGCACTGTGGGACGAGGTCAAGGACGTCCTTCACAAGAAATCCGGCGCCAGCCTCTCCGGCGGCCAGCAGCAGCGCTTGTGCATCGCCCGCGCTCTCGCCGTCGAGCCCGAGGTGCTGCTGATGGACGAGCCCTGCTCCGCCCTCGACCCCATCTCCACCGGCAAGATCGAGGAGCTGATCTTTCAGCTCAAGGAGCAGTACACCATCGTCATCGTGACCCACAATATGCAGCAGGCAGCCCGGGTCGCGGAGTACACTGGATTTTTTTTATTGGGTAAGCTGGTCGAGTACGACCGGACGGAGAAGATCTTCACCAATCCCTCCGACAAGCGTACCGAAGACTACATTACAGGCAGGTTTGGATAATGCGTACGCGCTTTCAGCAGGGTCTCGACGAGCTGCGGCAGAAGTTGCTCCGCATGGGCGGGCTGGCCGAGCAGGCGGTGGAACGCGCCTGCCAGGCCTACCAGGAACGTGACTTGACACGCTGCCAGATGGTGCTGGAGGGCGAAAGCCAGATCAACCGCTGCGAGCGCGAGATCGACGAACTCGCCTTCGATCTGCTCGCCATGCAGCAGCCCATGGCCGTGGACCTGCGCTTCATCCTCGCCGTCACCAAGATTAACGCCGACCTGGAACGCGTGGGCGACCAGGCTGTCAACATCGCCGAGCGCGTCATGGACATGGTCGGGCTGCCCGCCGCCGATCTGCCCGTCGACATTGCCCGCATGTCCGCCGCCGTCAGCGCCATGGTGCGGCGCGCGCTCGAATCCTTCATCGAGGGCAAGGCCGAGCTCGCCCAGGCCGTCCTCGAAATGGATAACGTAGTCGACCGCATGCGCGACGAGGCCTTCATCACCCTGGTGAAGACCATGAACGATCACCCCGAACTTACACGCCAGGCGCTGGATGCGCTCCTCGTGGCACGCAATCTCGAGCGCGTTGCCGATCACGCCACCAACATCTCCGAAGATGTCATCTTCTGGGTCCGGGGCGCCGACGTCCGCCACAACGTCGCGCTCGAAGGCGGCGATCAGCAGAGCCCGCAGCAACCCACTGCCCAACCGGCGGTTACCGAGAGCCACTGAAGGCCGACTTGAGCACCGTGAAAACTGGGAGCGGCGGACGTCCTTGCCCGTCCAGCTCGAAATGGTGCCTGCCTCCCGCCGGCTGCCCCGAGGGCATCCTGCCCTCGCCCCCGGTCTGGCGCCAACCTTCTCCCTCAGCGGTGCCCGGGGCGGCGCCCGATCCGACAGGCAACAGAGGGCGAATCGTCCAAGCGGGTAAGAGTGAAACCCACGGCGCAAGTCAGGGATAAACGTGAAAAAATGACCCCGCCCTGAACCGGCAGAAAAACTGATGTCTACGCGGCCACTTCCTGGAGAACTCGTGAAGCCTCTCGCCATCCTGCCTGCTATTCCCCTCGCCGCCCTCCTGCTCGTCGCGCAGCAGGCTCGCCACCAGTCCGACCTTCGCCTCCCCACCAGCAAGCGGCTGAATTCCTCCCCCGGCCGACTCGACCATGTCAATAGTTTCCCGGTGACCCTTGTGCTCAGTCCCGATGGACGCTATGCCGCCATGCTCAACGATGGCTACGGCACGCAGCAAAGCCGCGTCCGCCAGTCCATCTCGGTGCTAGATCTCGAGAAGAACGCGGTTACCGATTTTCCCGACGATCGCCTAGGCGAGGACGCCCACCAGAGCTACTACGTGGGAATGGCCTTCAGCACCGACGGTAAGCATCTCTACGCCTCCATGGGCTCCATCACCGACCCCACCGGGGAGAAGCCAAAGGACACCGGCAACGCCATTGCCGTCTATGGCTTCGCGGCTGCGAAGGTGACGGCGGAACGCCTCATCAAGCTCGCACCGCAGAAACTGGCCGCGGGCAAGTGGGTGGCGAAGGGATTGTTCATCACGCCCCGGGGCACGGCCATCCCCTATCCCGCGGGCCTCGCCGTGGTCCCGGGCCCGCGCGGCGAGCGCTTGCTCATCGCCAATAATCTTGCGGACAACGCCGTCCTCATCGACGCTGCCAGCGGCGAGGTCCTTCAGAGCATCGACCTGAGCACGAACCCGCTGGTTCCCTCGGCCTATCCCTACGCCGTGGCCGTCTCCGGCGACGGCCGCCGCGCCTGGTGCAGCCTATGGAACGCCTCCCGCGTAGCCGAGCTCGATCTTGGCAGCGGAAAGATCACCCGCTGGATTCCGCTCCAGCAACCGGCTTCCCCCACCGCCCCCGGCTCGCATCCCACCGCGCTCCTGCTCAGTCCGGATGAGAAGCATCTCTACGTGGCACTTTCCAACACCGACCTGGTCGCCGCCGTCGCGACCGCGACCGGCGAGCCCGACGCCTGGTTCTCAACCCGTCTCCCCGGGCAGAACTACGGCGGCACTGCGCCTGTAGCTCTCGCCTTGTCCGGGGACGCGAAGCGCCTGTTCGTCGCTGCCGCCAGCTTGAACGCGGTGGCCGTCTTTAACACGGCGGGCGCTTCGGGAGACAAGCCGCAGACCGCCCTCGGCTTCCTCCCCACCGACTGGTGGCCGAGCGCCCTCGCCGTGCACGCCGGCGACCTGCTGGTGGCCACTGCCAAGGGCCAGGGTACCGGTCCCAACAGTGCGCCGAACAGCTTCTACGAGGGGCGCCGCCGTCGCGAGCATCCTTACATCCCAACTCTGATGTACGGTTCGATCGCCCGCCTCCACCTGGCCGATGCGGAGAAGAATCTCGCGGAACTGACCGCGCAGGTGGAAGAAAGCAATCTCTTTCGCAACGATCCCGGCAAGCTGCTGTTCCGCAGCGGCCCCAATCCCATCAAGCACGTGATCTACATCATCAAGGAAAACCGCACCTACGACCAGGTCTTCGGCGACCTCGGAGTCGGCGACGGCGATCCCGCGCTCACCCTGTATGGCGAACAGATCACGCCCAACGAGCACAAGCTCGCCCGCCAGTTCGGCGTGCTCGACAACTTCTACGATAGCGGGGAGGTCTCAGGCGACGGCCATGTATGGTCCACGGCGGCCATCGCCAGCGACTACAACGAGCGCAACTGGCAGATCGCCTATCGCGGCCACGAGCGCACCTACGACTTCGGCGGGCTGGTGGCCGATGAGATCGCCCTGGATCGCGGCATCCCCAACGTCGATTCTCCCCAGACCGGCTATCTCTGGGTCAACGCCGCCGAACACGGCATTTCCTATCGCGATTACGGAGAGTTCATCGACACCGAGTTCTGCCCTGAGCACCAGGCCGCGCCCGCACCCAAGCAAAATCCTCCGGCGCCGTGTGAGCGCAACGCCATCCGCCAGGGCGAACCGCTGCCCCGCAACCTCGGCCAACCCAAAAACGGACCCAGCCCCTACCCCTGGCCCGTTCCCTTGAGCAAACACACCCAGGCTCCGATGGCCGAACTGCGCGACCATACTGATCTCGAGTATCCAGCGTTCAACGTGGACTATCCCGACCAACTGCGCACTGACGAATTCCTCAATGAGTTCGCCGCCTTCGTCACAGCACGCCAGGAAGGAAAGGGAACGGAACTGCCCAGTCTCATCATCATGCATCTGCCCAACGATCACACCGGCGGCACCCGCCCGGGCAAACCAACTCCCGCCGCCTCGGTCGCCGATAACGATCTCGCCGTGGGAAGAATCGTCGAGGCTGTTTCCCGCAGCCCCTACTGGGACGACACTGCGATCTTCATCCTCGAAGATGACGCCCAGGATGGAGCCGATCACGTCGATGCCCACCGCTCCCTGGCCCTGCTCATCAGCAAGTACGCGCCCTTCTCACCCAAGCCTGTGGTCGACCACGCCTTCTACACGACGGTGAGCGTCGTCCATACCATCGAAGCGCTGCTCGGACTGCCGCCCATGAATCTCTACGACGGCTATGCCCCGCTGATGACCGGTCCACTTTCCGGGGCCGGTAACCAGCCCACTTTCACTGCTGACACCCGCAACCTCGACAACGGCTTCATCTACCGCACCAACGCCAAATCCGCTCCCGGAGCGAAACAGTCCGAGCGCATGGACTTCACCCGTCCCGATGCCGCTGACGCGCACGCGCTCCATGCCATCCTGTGGCGCGACCGCAAGGGCGACACACCCATGCCCGCTGCCCGCCACACCGTGATCCCTGCCCGAGCAGAGCGCGACGACTGAGCCATCGGATCACGGGTGTGGCGCACGGGCGCCAGATGAGGGCAGGAGCCTGCAGGAACCCGCGTCTTGAGGGGCGGCGCCTCAGCGCCTCTTCATCAGCCCTCTGCTGATTTATCCGTCCCCGTCACCCCATGGGGCAATGATTGCCCCGGGTGTTGTACCTCCTGGGGCGCAAAGTGCTGCCTACGCGTCAGTCGGGTATTCCAGCAGGCCAGAGATCCTGGCTGCCACTTCGCGGACGATCGATCACAAATGATTTACCATTTTCCCCGCCTGATCCGGTCCAGGTCTTGCTTCGATGAAAACTTCGCTCTTTCGTTCTACCGCCCTCACCCTGGTTCTCGCTATCGGGGCCGCGGTCGCGCCAGCCAATGTCGACCCCAAAAAGGGCCGGGTCACCGCCAACCCTACCAAGGGCATCAGCTATTCGCTCGACCAGGAGGTTCAGTTGGGCCGGCAAGCCTCGGCCGAGATCCAGAAAGACCTGCCGCTGCTGCCCGCGAACCATCCCACTTCGAAGTACATCAAGGCGCTCGGCGAGAAGCTGGCCGCCACGGCGCCGGGATACAAGTTCCCCTACACCTTTCGCGTGGTGAAGCAGAAGGAGATCAACGCCTTCGCCATGCCGGGCGGACCGATCTACATGAACGTGGGAACGATCGAAGCCGCCAGCGAAGCCGAACTGGCTGGTGTGATGGGCCACGAAATCGCGCACGTCGTGATGCGCCATTCCGCGCGCCAGGCGTCGAAGCAAGCCAAGGCGCAGCTGCCGCTGGCCATCCTCTCGGGCGTGCTGGGCGTGGGCGTCGGTGGCTGGGCGGGTTCGCTGGCGCAGATGGGCATCTCCCTGGGCGCCGGTTCGGTGTTTATGAAGTACTCCCGTGACGCCGAAACGGAAGCCGACATGGTGGGCACGCAGATCATCTACGACACCGGCTACGACCCGCGCGCCATGGTAACGTTCTTCGAGAAGCTGCCAAAGCAACAGGGCGGCGCTGGTGGTCCAAGCTTCCTCGCGTCTCACCCGGATCCAGGCGACCGTGCCAAGAATGTAGCCGGCATCCTGTTGCGCTTTCCCCCCAAACAGTATCCGCGGGGCGACAGCCCTGAATTTCTCGCCGCCAAGCAAGCCTTGTCGGATGTGACCGCTCAAACCGACGCCCAGACCGCAGCCACCGAGCCCCTCGTCTGGTTGAAGCGCCTCACGGCCCAGGAATTCGCCGCCAGCCCAACTTCCAAGAGCTTCGACCACACAGCCTATCGCGTCTCCTACCCAGAGAACTGGCGCCTCAAGGGAGACCGCAATACCTCAGTCACGATCTATCCCGAAGGCGGTGCCTCTGACGAGTCGGTGGCCTACGGAGCGATTCTGAGCGGCTTCCAACCCGGGCGGGACGGGAACCGGCTGGATGAGGCTATGCAGCAACTGGTGCAGTCGGTGCAGGACACGAATCCCAATCTGAAGCCCGCCGGAAAGACCGTAGATCTGAGCGTGAGCGGCAGAGCGGCCCAAGCTCTGGAATTCCTGGGCACATCCGCCGTCACTGAACACAACAAGCCAATTCCCGAACGGGTACGCCTCATTGCTCTGCAGGGAAAGGGAAACATGGTGCTCTACCTGGTTTTCGTCGCTCCGGACGGGGATTTCGACGCGCTTCGACCCAGCTTTGACGGCATGGTGCGCAGCTATCAGGTGCGGTGATGCGGCACTTGCTCCGGGCCCGCCCCTCCTCCTGGAACACACCCGAGCCACTGGCAAAGGCCGGGATCGTGGCCCAGCCCACGATTTTCCGGATAACCCGCTGCAACCTTCTGGCGTCAAAGGGACTAGATTCCGGAATTGCGCTGAGAAACCAAGCGTATAATCGGAATGTCTGAAGAGCCCAGGTTCAGGGGCAGAGTGGAGTGGTTTATGAAGCTACGCCTGTTGCCAGGAACCGCTATGCTGGCTGCCCTGCTGTGGACCCCGCTGGTTTTCACACAGCAGTCAGATCCCGCCCAGCCGCAAAATTCCACCTCGCCACAACCGACCCTGAACCGCCCACAGGCCGACACCACTGCCCCGCAGCCGGATGCGTCCAAACAACAGCCCGGCACCGGAACCCAGCCCGACGCAACCAAGCAACCCACGGCCCCAGCAGATGCGAATGCCCAGCAACCGGGCGCCCTTCCCCCGGTGGTCGAGCAACCCGATGACAGCCGGGTTAAGCACGACGGCAGCAAAAGCGATGTCAACGCCATCGGCAATCGCAACGTGGGCAAGCGCGGCCTGGGCGACTGGTATTCGCTGGACAGCGAGATTCGCATGGGCAAGTCCTATGCGCAGCAGGTGGAGGCCAGCGCCAAGCTCATCCGTGATCCCGTCATCACCGAGTACGTGAACCGGATCGGGCAAAACCTGGTGCGTAATTCCGACGCCCAGGTGCCGTTCACCATCAAGGTGATCGACTCCGACGAGGTCAACGCCTTCGCGTTGCCCGGCGGATTCTTCTACGTGAACTCTGGACTGATCCTGGCAGCGGACGAAGAAGCCGAACTGGCGGGTGTCATGGCGCATGAAATCGCGCACGTGGCCGCTCGTCATGCCACGCGCCAGATGACGCGGGCGCAGTGGGCGAACCTTGGGACCATCCCGCTGATCTTCGTGGGCGGCGGCATCGGCTATGCCGTGCGCTCGGTGGCTAGCCTGGCCTTACCCATGACGTTCCTCAGCTTCTCGCGCGGCTTCGAGTCCGAAGCCGATTACCTCGGGCTGCAATACATGTATAAGTCGGGCTACGATCCCAACGCGTTCGTACAGTTTTTCGAGAAGTTGCAGGCCCGCGAGAAGAAGAAACCGGGAACGCTGGCCAAGGCTTTCTCCACCCACCCGCCTACTCCGGACCGCATAGCCAAGTCGCAGGACGAGATCGCCCGCATTTTGCCTGCCCGGCCGCAGTACATCGTGACCACCTCGGAATTCGACCAGGTGAAGGCGAGGCTAGCGGCGCAGGAGAATCGCCGCAAGCTGGTCGAACCCAAGGATGGCAACAAGCCCAGCCTGCGGCGCGCCTCCACCGACAAATCGGGCAGCGACCAGAAGCAGCCCGACGACGATCGGCCCACCTTGCACCGGAGGGATGATTCTGACTAAGCGACGGACAGCGGTCGGCGCGCCCGACTTTTAGTTCTCATCGCCCGTCGGGTTCCCGTCCCTTCGGCTGGCCTGTGCCCGATTCCTGATTCGACTGGCTCGGGTTTCCTCGTTTCACCCCTCTTGCGTCAGCTTCACTCTCCGCGTCGCCGTGTCTGGACCCGTAAGGCATGGTGATGTCGCAAGGCACCTCGGGTGACCGCTTACCCATGCAGATTGGAATACCGGGTGACGCGCTGACTGGGCCGGAATTGGCATAGCCTCGTACCTCCCCTCCGAGGGGTAGATTGGGTATCGGTTCGACACCGCAGGGCCGCTCTTGTGCAGTCTCGCTCAGCGCCTTACGGACCATGGCAAGGTGCTTGGCCGGCTCGGGCGCCTCCACGACAGTGCTGGCGCGAACGAGGAAATGGCGAGAAAATGGCCGGCCCGGGGTATCGCCAGCCAATGTCTGGCGTTTCTCCGCCGGGACCCGTCGCTGGGACCGGCAGGTTAGAAGTCAAGGAGGGAAACATGACGTCTTTGCCAAAAATCAGGCTGCTTGCGGGGTTCGGGCTCATCCTCTGTCTGTTGACGACTGGCCTGGCCAGCCGTGCCAGCGCGCAGAAAGAGGAGGGTTCGGACCGGCATTTCCGGCTGCGCAGCTCGCAGTTCAAGAACCACGCCACTCTGCCTATCGTCACCATCTTCAACAACCTATCCAATGGCGTGAACACGTGCTCCATCGATGGAAGTCCGGGAGGTGATCAGTCGCCCGAGCTTTCCTGGACGGGTGCGCCGCGACACACCCGCACTTTTGTGCTGGTCGACTACGATGTCACTGCAGCCTTCACGCACTGGGGCATGTACAACATTGTGGGGTCCATCAGCGAGTTGCCGGCGGATGCGGGAGTGGCGGGCAGTCCTTACGGAATGCAGATCGTCAACGACTATTTCCTAGGCGCGCAGTACGATGGTCCCTGCCCGCCAACCAATGTTGCGCCGTTCGTCCATCACTATGTCTTCACGCTGTACGCGCTCGACGTCGAGTTGAAGTTGCCGAGCTCGAGCAATTTCCCAGCGACTGCCGAGACTCTGTATCACGCCCTGATCGATGCCGCACGACGAGGCCATATCCTGGGCAGCGCTTCGCTTACCGGACTGTACTCGAGCACGCCGACATCGAACTAGGCGATCCTCTGAGAACGGCTCTTGACCGCAGAAAACGCCGTGGAACCGCGAAGGAGGGAGGGCGAAGCAAGAGCAGACTTCTGGGGAGGTTGCTTCTGTGGCACCGCGGGATCTGAAATTGCCGTGCTCTGAAGCACAAAAGCCGCGAGCAGGACTCGCGGCTTGGCGGAGGGTTGTGCGGGCGTAAACTTCAGGCTTCCTTCGTGGCGAAAGCTGCCACGCGGTGGCTTGCAGCGGGCTCGGTTACAACCTTCATGCTCTGCCAGTCGTAGGGAAACTCGCGTCCGCAATCCAGGCAGACGACATAAGTGCCGGTAACACCGGCAGCCACGCAGCCGCGGTGCGCGGCATGACGAACCGTGATAGGAAAGCTGTAGTGCAAGTGCCAGCATCCGAATAGGGTATCGAAAACCTTCGATAACATCGCGCACCTTCCTTTCCCAGAGCCGGCAAAGCAGCCTGCAGCCAAATCAACTCGAGATCTGCTGGATTAGATTCCGGGGAGCGCGAAAAGGTTCGATCCGGCGCAGGCCGGATGTGCAGCCGATTCGACACATGGGGTCGAACCGAAGGCAGGCCAAGCGCTAAGCCATGTCAGGGAGATAACTCGCGCTCAGGTTTGCTGGCTTTTCTTGTAACCCTGGCACTTGGCCATGATGGCGGTGCGCAGGCGAACGCGCAGATCGTCAGGTAGTTCGTAGAGTTCGGAGTCGCGATAGATCTCGATGGTCTTGCGGGTGGTGTCGCAAACCACATAGCAGTTGTGACACCAGGCCAGATGATCTTCGAGTTCGGCCTTGGTGCGATCGTCGAGCGCACCATCCAGATAGTTGGTGAGCTCTTGCAGGAATTCAGAACATTTCACTGTGTTGCATCTCCGGTCTCTCGTTTCTGGAAGTAACGGCTCAGCCGCTCCCGAAGCTGCAGCCGAGCCCGCAACAACCTCGATTTCACCGCCGGAATGCTGAGACCCAGCGCCTCAGCCGTTTCCTCGGTCGAGAGACCTTCCACGTCTCTGAGCACGAACACCGTTCGAAAGCTCGGGGGAAGTCCCTGGATGGTGCGCGTCAGTATCTCCCGCAACTCCGACTGCTTGTACAGTTGCTCCGGATTCGGACTCCAGTCCGCGATCTCCCGCGGTAGAGAATCTTCTTCCGTTTTTACGTCCTCGTCCAGCGAAACCATGCGCTCGGGCCGACGCCGGCGCAGCTTCATCAGCGCCTCGTTGACCGCAATGCGCACGAGCCAGGTGTAAAACTTCGACTGGCCCTGAAACTGAGCGAGATTCCCGTACGCCTTCAGGAAAGCATCCTGCACCACATCTTCCGCGTCTTCGCGGTTCTGCGTGATGTGCTGTGCGATCCGAAACACGTTACGGTCGTAGCGCCGGACCAGCTCCTCGAATGCGGAAACATCGCCGCTCTTGGCCGCCTGCACCAGCGCCATTTCGTCGCTGACAGGCTCATCTAGTTTGGGTTGGATGGCGCCCATAGTTCTGACGATGCAGTATTTTGAGACCCCACAGGAAACACAGGACTGTTATTTTACTTGGTAACCGCACATCGCGCGATGGCTTTTGCAGATACCCGACTGCCACAGTTTGCGATAGAGTTCCGGAGAAGGCAAACCCGCGCCGGGGGAACACGTCCTAAGGGTACCTCGCCGAATGCGTGCAAGTACCGTATAATCAAGAGTTAACCCGACTTGCAAAGACTCCCTGCGCGGGGCAACGAAAATGGCGGACGCGAACGGCATGGAACACGTAGTGGAGCGCGTAGTCTCGCAAGTGCTCGAGGGACATGTGTCCCAGCTTCGCGAGGAGCTGGTGCGACGCGTGCTCGCCGAACTGCCCGCGGAACTGCAAGAAGGCGCAGGAGCCGCCGGGGAGAGCGATACTGCGCACGAGCTGCTGCGCGCCGTGGTCGCGATCCACGCTGGAAGCACACAAAAGGAAATCCTGCGCGCGCTGCTTGACCATGTGGCACAGTACTGCGGGCGGACCGCGCTGTTCGTGATCAGGAGCGGGGCCACAACCGGCTGGCAGGGGCGGGGATTCGAAGACAACGATTCCATCCGGGACTTCCACCTGGAAGTAGGGCGCGGCCTGCCGCAGCGCGTGCTCGAAGAAAGGGCTTCCTACAGCGGGCAAGTCATCGACATGGACCCGCGCTTCGTGGATCTCTGCGGCAAACCGGCGGAGGAGCCGGTGTTGATGCTCCCCTTGTTGCTGAAGGACCGGGTGGCAGCGCTGGTGTATGCCGACAGCGGCCTGGAAGCGGGGCGGAGGCTGCAATCGGCGCCGATCGAGTTGCTGGTAGCGGCGGCTGGCGCCTGGCTGGAGTTGATGTCGTTGCGCAAGCAGGTCCCGCGCGAAGGCGCCGCACCCCCCGAGAAAGCCGAGGCCGCCGCGGCGCAGACAGTAGGGCAGTTCAGCGATCCTTTTGCCGGGCATGCACCCCGGCACGCCGCCGCGGCCGCCGCCGGGGCAACGGAGATTGTCTCGGCGCCGCCCGCCCACCCCGACGAGGCGCCGGTGAGCGCCCCCGGCGCGGCGTCAGAACCTGAGTCCGAGGTTCACAGAAAGGCTCAGCGCTTCGCGCGCCTGCTGGTGGATGAGATCAAGCTCTACAACCAGGCCAAAGTGGCCGAAGGACGTAAGAACAAGGACCTCTACGACCGCCTGAAGGATGACATTGAAAAGAGCCGCACCACTTACAAGAAGCGCTACGGAAACACGGCGGCGACGGATTACTTCCAGGCTGAACTGGTGCGCAGCTTGGCCGAGGACGATGTCTCTGTCATGGGCGCGAATTTCCGGCGGTAGAGTGCGAGTGTTGCGGCGTGGGCCACGGTTGATTCTTCTGCTGATCCTGGGGATTCCCAGCATGCCGGCGGGCCCGCCCGCGTTCGCGGCAGGGCAAAGCAGCGGTTCCGGTGGTGCCAGCAAGAGTTCCTCTTCTTCCACGCACAAGGGCACATCCTCCTCGCGCAAATCCACGCATCCCGCTGCGAAGGGCAAGCATCACCCGGCTTCGCCACGCGTGCGGCGCATGCACGAGGCGTTCGTGGCTTCGGCCAGCCTCAAGCCCATGGCACTACAACTGCTCCGCGACCGGACGCCAGCGGCTTATGCCGGAGTGGAGGCCTACGCCCGGCGCCACGCCAAGGAAGACGCGGGCGCGCTGGCCTGGCTGGTGGTGGGCTACGCGCAGGTGCTCGACAAGGACTACGCCAAGGCGATCGATCCCTTGAACCGCGCCCGGCCGCGGGCCGGCGATCTGGGCGACTATGTTGCTTATTACCTGGGCATCGCTTCCCAACAGACCGGAAACAGCGCCGAAGCGGTGGCTACCCTCGCGGAATTCGAGCAACATTTTCCAGAGACGCTGCTGGCGCGCGACGCCCACGTCGTCTATGCCCAGGCCCTGATGGCAGAAGGGCGCGCAGGCGAGGCGGCGGTGCTGCTGGAGAACGATCGCGAACCCATTCGCGCTGACGTTGAACTCGCACTGGGCCGGGCCTATATCGTCTCCGGGCAGATCGCAAAGGGCGGAGCTGTGCTGCGCAACCTCTACTACACCCTGCCGACCAGTCCTGAAGCGGACGCCGCTGGGGGCGATCTGAAGAAGCTGGGCGGCGCGCTCGCTCCGCCGCCGCTGGCAGACCGCAAGATCCGGGCAGACTTGTTGCTGAAGGGAAGACGCTATGGCGATGCTGCCGACGAATATCGCGGTCTGCGGGATGAAGTGAGTCCGGAGGAACGTCCGGCCACTGAGGTGGCGCTGGCGGCGGCGCTCGAGAAGAACGGGCGCTCCAAGGATGCCAAACAAATCCTCGATTCCATTCCACAAAACGTACCGGAAGAGGTCAACGCGCAGCGGCTTTTCCTGCTGGGGGAGATCTGCCGGGCGATGGATGATCAGGACGGATTCTTGCGTTTGCAGGACGAGCTACGCAAGGCTGCTCCTGTCAGCCCCTGGCTGGAGCAATCGCTGCTGGCGAGCGGAAACATGTATCTGCTTAAGAAAGACTACGATCACGCCATCGACGCGTACCGTGAATTGCAGCAGCGCTTTCCGGGTGGGAGCCGGGCCTCGTACGCGCACTGGAGAGCAGCGTGGCTTAGCCTGCGGTTGGGCAGGACGGAAGAAGCGGCCAAGGAATTCGAACGGCAGCTCGCGCTCTACCCAGCATCGGGAGAGATTCCGGCGGCGCTGTATTGGCGCGGCCGTCTGGCGGAGGAGGCCGGCGATCCGGCCATGGCGCGTGCCTTCTACGAGAAGCTCTCGGAGCGCTTTCGCAATTATTACTATGCAGAGCTGGCGCGGCAGCGCCTGAAGTTGCTGCAATCAGCCGACCTGGTGCATTACGCCCTGCTCGACCGCGTGCCGCCGCTGAATGCCGGCCCGGAGATTGCCATCGCCGACCCTCCGGCTAATGACTTCCGCGTGCAGAAAGCGCTGCTGCTGGAGAACGGCGGCCTGGTTGACCTGGCGGTGCGCGAGATTCAGGGCGGGCCTAACGACCAGCCAGGGAATTGGGCGACGGCCGAACAGGCTTGGCTCTACCAAGACAGCGGCCGCTACGACCGCGCCATCCAGGTGCTGAAACGCGCCGTCCCGAACTACTTTGCGGTCGATGTTCCGCAACTGCCGCGGGCGTACTGGGAGGCGTTGTTTCCCAAGCCATATTGGGCAGACCTGAAGCGGTATGCGGCGCAGAACGCCCTGGATCCCTACCTGGTGGCGTCGCTGATTCGGCAGGAATCGGAGTTCAATCCGGCAGCAGTGTCCCGCGCCAACGCGGTGGGCCTGATGCAGCTGCTCCCGGTAACGGGAAAGAAGACAGCGCGGGAGTTGAAGCTCCGCCATTACAGCTCCAGCCAGCTCTACACGCCCGACATGAACCTGCAGCTGGGTACGCACTACTTCAAGAGCCTGGTCGATAAATTCGGCTCATTCGAATACGCGCTGGCCGCCTACAACGCAGGCACGGACCGGGTGGAGGACTGGCTGTCGGCAGGAAGCTACCGCGACCAGCAGGAATTCGTGGAGTCGATCCCGTTCACCGAGACTCGCGAGTATGTGCAGGCAATCTTGCGCAATGCCAATGTGTACCGTCAACTGTATGGCGCGCCCTGAAGCACGCCAGTTGATGGGAAACACAGCCCCGTCCGAAATGTCGCCGCGCGGAAGCCTGAAGGGCTCGGCCAGCCTCTCCTCTACCGTCCGAGGAACATCACGTGAACGTAGGTACCCAGCCGCACGTTGTAGGCGAGGTACCAACCGATATGGTCGGGATCCTCGTAGAGGACGATGTCATCCGAGTCCCACAGCCAGCCCTGGCAGAAGCCCACGTCGTAGGGAGCGACGCTGAAGTAGAAACCGTCGAACCAGAAGCGGCCGGGGCCGCCACCCTGGAGCCGCCACAGATGATGAGGCCCGAAGCCGCCGGTGAAGTGGCCGTGCTCCCAGGGATGATCCAGGTGATAGTGGATGTCGTTGCGACCGGTGTCGTGCCCGATCCATTGTCCATTCGGATGGACATGAGGCTCCTCGGGATGGCCAGGCTGGTCGCTGTAGTGACGGTCCTCCGGCGCAGGATGAGGAGCCTGGGTGGGAGGGGGACCGTGTTCCGGAATATAGTGGCCGTGCTGTTCGGGCCGACCGCCTTGATGCTGCTCAAGCTGAGGGTCTTCATGTTGGTCAGGTTGGGCGAGCGCGGGAAAAGCGAGAATCAGCGACACTGCCAGAGTCACAAGGAACCTGTTCATCCTCCGCCCTCCGATCTTTCTGAGCATTGGATGTCGCTTCAGGGGTAAGGGTTGGGCACTTTCGGCGGAGATACAGCCGGTTCTAACCTGAACGGCGCGGGCCACGGCACCATCCCCGGGAGGCATCCTGATCGGCCTGGGCGATGTCGGAATAAGCGCAGAGGGTGGCGCGCTGAGCGTATTGCTGTTCTTTCGCAAGGATGCAGTAGGGCATCCCCTGGCACAATCCTAGGTGGGGTTTCCAGCTCTTGGATCGCAGCTCAGGCCCTTGGAAAGCTGCTCTCGCAGCACCTCTCTCGCCCACGTCTCCACAGTCTCCCGCATCTCGCGCAGCCGGCCCTCGAAAAAATGGTCTGCGCCCTCGAGGATGACCAGCTGCTTCGGCTCAGGAAGTGCAACAGCCAGCGCCTCCAGTCCAGCCCTCGGCCCGAACTGGTCGCGGGCGCCACTCACCATGAGCTTCGGCTTGGCGCAGGTTTTGAGGAACTCGTAGGCATAGACACGGTCCCCGACCGGAGTCAGGGGGGTGCCCAAGCTGATGAGGGCGCACACCCTGGGGTCAGGACAGGCAGCGCGCAGGCCGACCGCCGCACCAAAGGAAAATCCGGCGAAGACCAGGGGAAGATGGAACTCGCGGTCCAGCCAGTCGAGGGCGGCACGGACGTCGTCGACTTCGCCGGCACCGTTGTCGTGCTCACCTTGGCTGAGCCCGGCGCCGCGAAAATTGAAGCGCAACACGGGCAGTCCCAGCGCGTTCAGCGCTTTCATGGTGTGGAAGACCACCTTGTTGTGCAGCGTGCCGCCGTAGAGGGGATGGGGATGGGCGACCAGAGCGGCGTGGGTGGCCTCGGGTGTGCCGGCATTGAGCAGGGCTTCCAGCTGGCCGGCGGGGCCGTTAACAAACAGAGACCGGATCGCCGACGAAGTCTCAAACACGGATACAGGGTACAACGAAGCAGCTGCTTCGAGGGTGAGAGCCGATGGCACGGCGGCGCAACGGACCAGGCGGGCAGCAGCTTTCACCGTCCTATGGGTGGCTGGCCAGGTAGTTTATCCTCTCCCCATGGACATTGTCGCCCTGACGCGCCGGCTCGTGGATATCGAGTCGGTCACCGGAAACGAAGCCCGCGTTGCGGAGGCGCTCCTCGCCGAGCTCAGCAGCCGGGGATTCACTGCCCGCAAGATGGCGGTCGAGAACGACCGTGTCAACGTGGTAGCCACGCCAGCCGAGCAGCCCCATCCTGCTGTGTTTTTCTCCACCCACATGGATACCGTACCGCCCTTCTTTCCTTCATCCGAGGACGCAACACGCCTGTACGGGCGCGGTTCGTGCGACGCCAAGGGGATCATCGCAGCGCAGATGACGGCGGCGGAGCGCCTGCGCCGCGAGGGTGTGCACGTCGGTCTGCTTTTCCTGGTGGGCGAGGAGTGCGACAGTCAAGGCGCGCAGGTGGCGAACACACAGGCTCCGGGCTGCCGTTTCCTGGTGAATGGCGAGCCGACGGAGAACCGCATGGCGATCGCATCCAAGGGAACGCTGCGCGTGGAGCTGACGGCCTCCGGCCGCATGGCGCATTCCGCCTATCCCGAGCTGGGCGAGTCGGCAATCGACAAGCTGCTGGAAGCCCTGGCGCGGCTGCGGGTCATGAAGCTGCCTGAGCTGCCGGAGGTGGGGCCATGTACGCTGAATATCGGATTGATCGAGGGCGGCCGCGCCCCTAACGTGATCCCGGACCACGCCACGGCGCATCTGCTTTACCGGCTGGTAGGCCCCAGCGACGAGCTGCGGCGGCAGATCGTTCAGGCGGTGGGCGGACTGGCGCAGGTCCGCTTCGCGCTGGAGATTCCTTTCATGCGCTTCCGCACGCTCGACACCATGCCGACGATGGTGGCCGCCTTCACCACCGACATTCCGGCACTCAGCAACTGGGGCGAGCCCCTGCTCATCGGGCCGGGATCGATCCAGGTAGCCCACACCGAAAGCGAATACGTAGAGAAGGCGCAGCTTGCCGAGGCAGTGGACCTGTATGCAGGGATCGGGAAGAGGCTGGCACGCGTAACGTAGCTGCATCCTAGTCCGACGACAAGAAGTTTTGCCGCCTTGCAGCGTCCTGCACCCGCCCCTTCCACTCCCCACCCCGGCCCAACCAGTACCTCACCGCCGAGTGGAGCGTCGCCCCGAGATAAAACACCGCCGCCGCCGGAAGGGTCAATGCCCACAAGGGATCCTGCCCGTAATAGCGCACCATGGGCACATACGTCACGGTCGCCATGGCCCAGGCCGCTGCCCCGAGGATCATCGGCCATCTGGTTCCCGTCAGGAGCAGGGCGGGCGGCGTGAGAAAGGTGACCGCCATACCGGCCACGGTGCCGAACAGCAGCAGGTACGAGTGCCGCAGTTGGTGGAACGCCGTCCGCGAGATCATGCTGCCGATGGCGCCAAAGCTCTCGTGCCGGCGCAGGCTGCGGCTTGCATCGGTCAATCCCAGCCACACGGCTCCGCCGTTCTGCTTGACAGCCCGTGCCAGCGAGCAATCGTCAATCAGTGCGCCACGAACGGCTTCGACTCCGCCCGCGCGGTCGAGCGCCGCCCGCCGCACCAGCACGCATCCTCCGGCCGCGCCCGCGGTGGAGCGCCGCGGGTCACAAATCCATGCCGGCGGGTAGAGCATAAAAAAGAAATACACGAACGCCGGAATGAGCAGCTTCCCGGCCAGGCTCGGACAATGCAGCTTCACCATGAACGAGACCAGGTCGTAATTGCCCTCGCAGGCAATCGCGCCCAGCCGCGCCGCGGTCTCCGCCCGGTGCAACACGTCGGCGTCTGTGAGCAGCAGCCACTCCGCACTGTACGGCCGCGCCCGCTCGATCCCCTGATGGAGAGCCCACAGCTTGCCCGACCATCCCGGCGGAAGCGGGGCGCCCTGGACCACGGTGAGCGCCTCGGCTTTTCCCACGGCTCGCGCCGCTCGCCGGGCGACGTCGACCGTGCCGTCGGCGCTATTGTCATCAACCAGGATGACAGGCATCTCGACGGTCTGGTGGAGAAGGGAAGGGATCACATCGCCGATGATGTCCGCCTCGTTGCGCGCGGGAACTACCGCCACCAGCTTGCCGAGAAATTCCTTCGCTGCTGCAGCCACCGCTGTGGCCTTTTCCACTCGCCAGAAAAAGCCGCGCGCCAATGCCAGCCATGCCCAGATGGCCACGGCGATCGCGCCGAGATAGGTTGGAATCAGAGGGAAGCTGGATTGCATGTGTGATTTGTCCGAGGTTGGTGTCAAATAGCCTTCAGCTTCTCTTTTTCAGAACGGATCTTTCCCGTTCGGCGCGTCCGCGGTCAAGGTTAACTCGCTTCTTGCCGGCAATATGTACGCTAGGTCCGTCAACCACTCACCCGCATCTCTGGGCGCTCTCGGCGTCCCGGCAGCCAAGGCTTCGCTTGCAATCGCGCGCCCTCTTTATAATCGCAGGATGCTGCCCGCCCACGCCACCCGCGACATCGCCCGGATTATCTTTCAACGCGCACTCGCCGAAGCCAGCATCCCCAAGGCTTTCGGCCGCCACGTGCACTGCGAGCGCGGTGTCCTGCGCATTTGCGAGGATCTCTACGACCTCAGCGCCTATGCGGGTATGCTGGTGGTCTCGATCGGCAAGGCCGGGCACACCATGGTGGAGGCGCTGGCAGCCCAGATGGGCAGCGGGCTGCAAGGCATCATTGCCAGCCCGTTCGAGCCTGAGGCGCAGGTTCACGGCTTCCGTTACTTTCGCGGCGGGCATCCTACGCCCAACCTCGACTCCCTCCGCGGCGCCGATGCCATCCTGAAATCACTCAGCGCACAGAACGCCTCCTCGCTGGTGCTTTTCCTGCTCAGCGGCGGTGGCTCCGCCATCGTCGAAAAGCCCATCGACGACGAAATCTCGCTCGACGACCTCATCGCCGCCTATCGGGCGCTGGTGCACTCGGGCGCCCCGATCGCCGAGATCAACGCCATCCGCAAACATCTCTCCGCCGTGAAAGGTGGACGGCTGGCTCAGGCTGCCTATCCGGCGCAGCAGGTTTCGCTGCTCGTTTCCGACGTGCCCGATGCCACGCCCGACGCCCTGGCCTCCGGACCCACTATGCCGGACTCGACCACGGTCCGTGACTGCTACACGCTGGTCGAGAAGCATGGCTTGCTCGAGCAGTTTCCCGCGTCGGTGCGCGAACTGTTCCAGCGTCACGCTCTGGAGGAGACGCCCAAGTCGGACGACCCCGCCTTCGTGCGTGCCCGCTGGTGGCCGGTGCTCACCAACCGCTCCGCCCTCGATGAAGCGGGCATGGCCGCCACAGAGGAAGGCTTCGCGGTCGAAGTCGACAACCGCTGCGATGACTGGGATTACCGGCGTGCCGCTGACTACCTGCTCGACCGCCTGCGTGAACTGCGCCAGAACGTCTCGCGCGTGTGCCTGCTCTCGGGCGGGGAAGTGACGGTGAAAGTGACCGGCGGAGGTACCGGTGGCCGCAACCAGCAATTCGCCCTATACTGCGCTGAGAAAATCGCCGGGGAGCAGATCACGGTGCTGAGTGCCGGCACCGACGGCATCGACGGCAACAGTCCTGCCGCGGGAGCAGTCGTTGACGGCTCGACCGCAGGGAGGGCCAGAGCTCGCGGCTTCGATTCCGCGGCAGCTCTGACCCACTTCGATGCCTATCCACTGTTCGACGCGCTGGGAGACGCCATTGTCACTGGCCCCACCGGCAACAACCTGCGCGACCTGCGGATTTTGCTCGCGTACTAGACCAGGTTTCTTACGCCGACTTCTTCATTTGCTTGGCCATTTCGTCTTGCGCGCGCTGCATCTCCTCCGGCGACACGTCGCGCACGTGCTGAGCCAGTGCCCAGCGGAAGCCGTACGGATCAACGACCTGTCCGTAACGGTCGCCCCAGAACTGGTCCTGCAACGGCATTTTCACCGTGGCCCCGGCCTTCACCGCAGAATCCCACAGCTTATTCACGTCTTCGGTATAGACGTTGATGGCGAAACCGACTGCCCCGTCGCTGGGAGCGTGGGAGCCGAACTCGGGAAACTCGTCATTGAGCATGATGATGGAGTCGCCGATGCGCAGGGACGCATGCATCACCTTGCCGTTGGGCGTGTGGCTGACGTGCAATATTTCCGCTCCCAGCGCCTTCTGGTAGAACTCAATGGCGCCCTTGGCATTACGCACCGTGATGTGAGGAGTCAGCGTGTGGAAGCCTTCAGGAATGGCCTTTACGTTCGATGGCATGGAATCTCCTTTTAGTTGCGGATAGTTGGAGTTGAACGAAGAGGCAGGTCCGAGAAAAGTCTACTCCCCCGCTGGGAGGGCGGTCAAAGACCTGGGAGCTGACGAACTCGACGATCGTGGCGCCGTCTCGTTTGTCACCGCACCCTGGGCTAACCGTTTCATGGGGCGCTACAATTAAGGATAGGCAGTGCACGGAGGTTTACGATGATTGCACTTCGCCTGACGCGCTTCTTCGAAGAGCATTCCGACGAACTCGCCGCCGGATTAACTCACCGCATCCTGGCCTCGAATCGATCGAAGGCGCTGCACCGGGTTCCGGCCAGCGAGCTCCACGAAAGCTGTTACGCGATCTATCGCAACCTCAGCGACTGGTTGCTGAATAAGACTGATCACGATATCGAGCGAACTTACAAACAGCTCGGAGCACGCCGCGCCAGCCAAGGGATTGCGCTCGCCGACGTGGTGTGGGCTCTGTTCCAGACCAAGGAACAGCTCTGGGGATTTCTGGAGAGGGAGGGCCTGTACGCCCAGCCGCATGATCTGTTTGGTGAGCTCGAACTGCTGCGGCTGCTCGACCAGTTCTTTGACCGCGCCGTGTATCACGCGACGGTCGGCTACGAGGCGGCGATAGCCAAGGTGGGGTGAGTCCGATAACGAATCATGTCCGGATAAGCCTCCGCGGGTCCCTACCTGGAATGGCGCGAAAGGTCATTGCGGCGGCCGGGCTGCCGGTTCGCCGTTTCCAGGCGAAGAACAGTCCGGCGTAGGTGTCGGTGAGGTAATCCCTGGGATCAATACCGAGGAGCTTGGCTGTCCGGTCGATCCAGCGTGCCGGGCCCTCAATCTCCCCGAAGTTTCCGATCGGGGTTTCATCTACCAGCACCTGGCCGTGCCCGTCACTCCACTCGGCGCGGAACTTCTCATAGCGGAAGGTGGACCGGAAGCCGAGCGCCCGCAAAATTCGGTCCATCCCTTCCCCGTCCGCCACGCGAGTCTCGATTTCGATGCGCATCTTGTGCCGGCCCGTGTGTCCTTTGGCCTTGTGCGTGAGCACCCATCCTTCGCCGTAGTGGCGCAAGCGCAGCAATTCTCCTCGCTTGCGCAAGCGTTGCCCAGGCAGGTCATAGAGCGCATTCATCTCGTGGGTGCGCGGCGTGACCAGACGAAACCTGGCCCGCCGCAACCGGCGATTGAGCAAGCCAAGATCTAGGACGCGAAACTTGATTTCGATTTCCTGACCCAAGGGCATCCAGGAAAGGGTATCAGGAGTCAGGAGTTGAGAGGCAGGAGTCAGCTGCCATCATTAGGTCTCCCGCGAAAATTGAAGCCGCTCGGCTCACTGCGCCATCTACAATCAGGAAGCCGAAGCGAAGCGGGGACGCCGTTGCCCCGCTGCTACCGGAGAGAGTTGCCATGCCCGATGAACCCGGGAGCCGCCGCCGCAGCATTAATCTGCCCGGCCGTAGCCCCAACCTGCCGTTCAGCGATGCGGTCCTGGTGGATGACACGCTGTATCTGGCCGGGCGCATCGGCATCGATCCTGTCACCGGCCGGGCTCCCGCCGACGTGAACGCTGAACTGAAGCTGCTGTTCGACGGCGTGGAAGCCGTCCTGGCAGAAGCGGGCATGACCATGGACGACCTGGTTCATGTGCAGATCTACTCGCCGGATGTTTCCCTCTGGGAGAGCTTTAACACCGCCTACGTGCAGAGATTCTCGAAGGGACTACCGAGCCGTGCCTTCCTGGGCTCGGGCCCGCTGCTGCTCGGAGGCCGGTTCGAGATGATCGGAATCGCGGTGCGAGAGACCGCAGAAAACCGCCGGAGAGGACAGGAAGAGGAGCAGAAGAGGGCAGGATTGCTTCCCCACGACGACTGATTGTCTACACATGAGAGTAGTCGCGGTTCCTGCTGGCTAGGCTCACAGGCAAGGCAAGCTGGCTGAGTCTGGCAAACCAATCCCAGGCGCCAGCGGGTTTTGATCGCAGCCCCAAGAGTTTCCTCTGTTTCAGTCGTGACGCGGTCAGCCGTTGATTGCCGCGGAACGATCTGGGGACGGACAAGCCTGAAACCTGACTCTTATTTCTCACGCGCCACCACAAACTCAGGCGCCCATAATAGCGCCTGCTTGATCTCGCCGTCCGGGAAGATGCAGATCGCCTTGCGCGCCGCCTCCGCATACTCGGCGGCCTTCTCCGTCGCCGCTTCCAGCGAGGCATAACGCGCCAGGATGGCCAAGATATCGGCATGGGTGACCCCGTTGAAGGCGCGCTCGCGGAGCACGGCAGAAATCCGTTCGCGCTCCTCGGCAGTGCAGCGTTCGAGCGCGTGGATCACCGCCATCGTAACCTTGCCTTCGCGCAGATCGCTAGCCACGGGCTTGCCCAGCACCGTCTCCGAGGCGGTCAGGTCGAGCACGTCATCAACGATCTGGAACGCCATGCCCAGGTTTCGCCCATATTCACCGGCAGCCTGTTCCTGTTGCGCCGTGGCTCCGCCCAGGATCGCACCCAGCCGCATGCACACCGAGAACAGGCACGCCGTCTTGCGATAGATGAGCTCGAAATGCTCTTCCAGCGAAATCAGCTTGCCCAACTTCTGCATCTGCAGCAGTTCGCCCTCGACCATCTGCTGCGTTAACTCGATCAGCGTGTCCAGGATGCGGAAGTTCCGCTCCTCCACCGCGATTTTGAATGCCTGCATGTAAAGCCAATCACCCGCCAGCACGCACTGGGAATTCCCCCAGCAGGTGTTGGCCGCCGGGCGCCCGCGCCGGATTTGCGCTTCGTCGATGATGTCATCGTGCACCAGCGTGGCCGTGTGGATGATCTCGACGACCGCCCCCAGCCGCACCGCCCCCGGCCCGCGATAGTGGAACAGCTTCGCGGCCAGCAGCAGCAAAGCCGGGCGGATGCGCTTGCCCCCGCCCCCGCGCAGGTATTCGCCGATTTCAGTAATGGCCGAGACATTCGAGACGGTGTCGCGCCCGAACTCCACCTCGATGGCGAGGAGATCGTCGTGCAACAACTCGAAAATCTCTTTCCCCTTAGTGGTCGAGGATGTGTCCATTCCGTGCTTCTCAACTCGTCCGAAAGCGCTCGCTCATTTCCACTTGCCCCGGCGGCAATTAAATTTCCAACGCCGCAGCATGTCTTCAATCTGCCCGGGGCAATGAAAATCCTAGTTCGTCCGGTAATTCGTAAACTGCATGTCGATCCCGAAGTCGTGGTTGCGGAGCAGCGTGATCACTTCCTGCAGGATATCGCGATCCCGCCCGCTGACCCGCACCAGGTCGCCCTGGATCGAGGCCTGCACTTTCTTTTTCGAGTCCTTGATCAGCTTCACGATGTCGCGCGCCTTCTCGATCGGGATCCCCTGCTGAAGCGCGATGCGCTGCTTGGCGGTTCCTCCCAGCGCGGACTCGAGCGGCCTATAGGTTAGTCCCTTCAGCGGCACGCCGCGCTTCACCAGCTTCTGCTGCAACACATCGTTCACGGCCTTGAGCTTGAACTCGTCGGCCGATTGCAGGACGATGGCGTCCTTCCCTTCAAGCACAATCGCGGACTTCGAGTCTTTCAGGTCGAAGCGGGTGCTGACTTCCTTCATGGCCTGGTGGATGGCGTTGGTTACTTCCTGAAGATCGATTTTGCTGACGATGTCGAATGTGTTGTCCGGCATAAAGTCTTTGAACCGTGGCCAGAGCTGCGCGGCTTTTGTTGAAGCAGATTCACCCCGCCCCCGACGGGTCGCATGTACAAGCTAAACGCTCACGGCCTTTTCGGGAAGGGAAAAGAAGCGGCGGAAGTTCTGCGTTGTCCGCCACCCTGCCTGTTCGGTCGAAAGCCCGCGGAGTTCCCCCAGTTGCCTCGCCACCTCCCGCACAAAGGCAGGCTCGTTGCGCCGGCCGCGATGCGGGATCGGTGCCAGGTACGGCGAGTCGGTCTCGATCAACACCCGGTCCAGCGGCACCGCCGATGCCGCTGCGCGAATCTGCTCGGCCCTGGGAAACGTCAAGTTGCCCGCGAACGAGATCATGAATCCCATGTCCAGCGCCCTTTGCGCCTGCTCCCGGTTCCCGGTAAAACAGTGCAGAATTCCACCCAGCCCTCTGGGCGCCCACTGTTCTGAAATCATGCGCAGGCAGTGGTCCCAGGCATTCTCGCTGCCCTCCGATGGGCGGCAGTGGATGATGATGGGCAGCTTCGCCGCCGCTGCTAACTCCATCTGCGCGGCAAACACGCGCTGCTGCACGTCGCGGGGCGAGTGATCGTAGAAATAGTCCAGCCCGATTTCGCCCCAGGCAATCACCTTGGGCCGCTTGGCCAGCTCCGCCATGCGCTCGTAGGCCTCCTGGTCGGCCAGTTCTGCCTCATGCGGATGAATGCCGATGGTCGCGTACATGAATTCATACCTCTCTGCCAGCCGGATCCCGCAGTCACAATTCGACGGCCCATCGCCGTTCCCCACAGCGACGATGGCCTCCACACCCGCTGCCTGGGCCCTTGCAATCACCTGCTCGCGGTCGCCCGCGTAACGCTTGCCTTCGAGATGAGCGTGAGAATCGATGTACACAGTCGTTGGTCGTCGCCTAAAAGGCAGTTGAAGAAGTCGTCGGTGGTTGGCCGCAGATACGCTGGCGAGGATCGTCCCCGTAACCCGACTGCTATTTCAATCTCGCCCCCACCGGCACTTCCTCCAGGAAGCCGGCCAGCACGGGCTGTCCGCCTTCGGGCGATGCCGCCACGATCATTCCATTGGACTCCAGTCCGCGCAGCTTGCGGGGGGCGAGGTTGGCTACGATCACCACTTTCCGGCCTACCAGCGTCTCCGGGGCGTAGGCTTCGGCGATCCCAGCCACAATCTGCCGGATCTCGGTTCCAATATCGACTTCAAGCCGCAGCAGCTTATCGGCGTTCTTCACCTTCTCCGCCATTTTCACAACGCCGACGCGCAACTCGACCTTGGCGAAGTCGTCGATGGTGATCTTTCCGTCGGGCACCACGGCCACCGCCGCGGCCGGGCGTGAAATCGGGGCTGCCGCGGGCGCTGAAGCGCTCGCCCCCGGAGTGCTGCGTCCCTGCTCTTCCATGCTCTGCATCCTTTCAATGGCGCTCTTGTCGGCACGGGGAAACACCGGGCGCACCTCGCCCAGCTTGGTGCCCAGGTGGAGTTGCCCCCAGTGCAACTCGGGAAGTGGAAATTTCCTGATATCGCCCAGCCCCATCTGTTCCCAGATCTTCGCCGTCGCCTCGGGAATCACGGGATGCGCCAGCGCAGTCACGATGCGCAGCGCCTCCGCCGAGGTGTAGAGAATCGTCGCCAGCCGCGCCTGGCTCTCTTCATCCTTCTTCTCCCCCAGCGCCCAGGGCTCGTTCTCCACGATGTACTTGTCCACGGCCGCCACCAGGCTCCAGGCGGTTTCCAAAGCCCGTGAGAGCTGAAACTGGTTGAACTGCGCGTTGTACTCCGCGATCACGTTGCGCGCCACATCGGCGATGGCAGCGTCGGCCGCCGTACGCGAAGCGGTGTGTGAGGGATGAGGAACCTGGCCATGGAAATAACGCGTGATCATGGTGAGCGTGCGACTGGCGAGGTTGCCCAAGCCGTTCGCCAGGTCGGAGTTGTAGCGCTGCACCAGCGCGTCGAAGGAAAACGATCCGTCCGAGCCGAACACCACCTCGCGCAGCAGGAAGTAGCGCAGCGCGTCGCCGCCCAGCACGTTGAGAATCGTCTCCGCCCGCACGATGTTGCCGCGTGACTTCGACATTTTGTTTTCTTCGAACAGCAGCCACCCATGTGCCCGAATGCTCTGGGGCAAGGGCAGTTCCGCCGCCATCAGGAATGCAGGCCAGTACACGCAGTGAAAGCGCACGATCTCCTTGCCTATCATGTGGACGTCAGCGGGCCAGTAGCGATCGTACTTCGACGTGTCTTCCGAGCCGAAACCCAGCGCGGTGATGTAGTTGGCCAGCGCGTCCAGCCAGACATAGATCACATGCTTGGGATCATCCGGTACCGGGATGCCCCAAGAAAAGGTGCTGCGGCTGATCGATAGATCCTTCAACCCGCCGCGCACAAACGAAATCACTTCGTTGCGCCTGGTTTCCGGGCGGATGAAGTCCGGTTGCCCGGTGTACAGGCGGAGCAGTTTGTCGGCAAAGAGGGAAAGCTTGAAGAAGTAATTCTCTTCCTGGATCGTTTCTGTGACTCGTCCACACTCCGGGCACGTTCCTCCCGGGGGAACATCGATGTACATCTCATCGGAAACGCAGTACTGGCCGGTGTAGCTGCCCTTGTAGATGTAGCCGTTATCGCGAATCCGGCGAAACAGCGCCTGCACGCCGCGTCTGTGGCGGTCTTCGGTGGTGCGGATGTAGTCATCGTAGGTCAGCCCCATCCGCTTCCACAGCGCACGGAAATCAGCGGAGACTTCATCGGCAAATTGCTGCGGCGATTTTCCGGCGGCGGCTGCGGCTCGCTCGATCTTCTGGCCATGCTCGTCGGTCCCGGTCAGGAAGTATGTGTCCACTCCCAACATGCGCTCGCGCCGGGCGATGGCATCGCACACGATGGTCGTGTACGCGTGCCCGATGTGGGGCCGGGCGTTCACGTAGTAGATCGGGGTGGTAATGTAAAACTTCCTGCTCATGTTTCAGTCGGTAGCCCTCCGCTTCCTGCCGTGGGTGAAAACCAAGTCGTTAGGCGTCGGTGGTCTAACCTCGTGCCGGGGCTTCGCCGGCGACCGACGACCCACGGCGAACAACGGCTGATGTTCGCTGACGACTAACCCCTGTCGACGGTCTTCAAGTACTCGCGCGTTGCCTCCTGCAGCACAGTTTTCAGCGGTACGTGATGCGCGGCGGCGATCCGCCGGCAGTCCTCGTACTCCGGGGCAAAATTAGTAACGGTGCCGTTCAGGCTGGCGACCTTCATCCGCACCTCGCCCCACGGAATTCGCACGTTCACCCAGCGGCGTGCCAGACTCTGCCGCCGCTCGTCGCGCCGCCGCACGCCCAACGTGGTCGTCTCGGTGAAGATGAGCTGCGTCAGCTTGGCCGCACTCTCGGGCTCGCATAGCACGGTCAACAACATCCCCGGACGGTTCTTCTTCATCTGCACCGGCATGCCGAAAGCCTCCAGCGCGCCCTCCGCCAGCAGGCGGTCCATCACGTAGCCGAAGACCTGGGGATTCAGATCATCAAGGTTAGCCTCGAGTACGGTGATCGTTTCCATCGCGGTTGTCGCCCCCAGAGCTTGCTCTCCGATGGTCAGCCGCAACACGTTGGGGTACCCGGGAAAATCCCGAGTGCCGGCGCCGTAGCCGGCGTTTTCGATCTTCATCTCGGGAAACGGAGCAAAGCGTGTGGCCAGTGCCTTGACGATCGCCGCGCCCGTGGGTGTGACCAGTTCCGCCTCGATTCCCGAGGAGTAAACTGGCGCCCCCTTAAGTAGTTCGACTGTCGCCGGCGCCGGGACCGGGAACGTTCCATGGGCGCAGACCACCGTCCCGCTGCCCACGTTCAGTGGGGAGCAGACCATTTCATCCACACCCAACGCTTCGGCTCCCACCGCCGCGCACACGATGTCGACCATCGCATCGATGGCCCCCACTTCGTGAAAATGCACGGACTGAATGTCGACGTGGTGGATTGCGGCCTCTGCGGCAGCCAGAGAATCGAAGATTTCGAGGGCCGTTCGCCTGGCCGCGTCACTGATAGCCGCGCGGGAAATGATCTGCTTGATCTGCGCCAGCCCGCGGTGGGTATGCCCGGGTAACGCCGCTCCCCCCGGTGTCGATAGGGTCAGATCCGGCGAATGGCAGTGAGCCAGAGTCGATCCTTTGGCTTGCCCGTGGGAATGGGCGTGCCTCTCAAGCTCCTGCGTGACGGGCGAGGGCGCCGGCGTTACATCGCGCGGCCGATCCTTCTCGCCAACTGCGTACACATCCACCTTGGTGGCCGCAATCCCGCCGCGCGTGACTTTCGCAATCTGGAGCTGCGCTTCGACGCCGAGCGCGGCTACGGTCTTCTGCAGCAGCGACACCGATACCCCGGCATCGACGAGCGCGCCGAGAAACATATCGCCGCTCACGCCCGAGAAGCAGTCAAGGTACGCAATCCGCATAGCACCCGTCGGTTGCTGGCAACAGCCAGGTCGCCACCTCGATCGTCGCCGAAACCTCGAAAGACGAGGCCGGACGAACAAGCGTGCTGCACTCCAGCCTGCGCTGGCCGGTCGGGACTGGCCGACGACCGACGACCAAGAACCGACGAGGCGCTTGCTAACGACCGAAGACGAACCACCGTTTTTTCATCATAGGGAAGCTATGATTCTCCGTCAAACCGGGAATCGGCTGCCCGTTTGTTACAATCACTATTTTCTTCAACAGTTTAGAGGGCCTCCTTGTATCGTGATCTCGAACTTCGCCTGATCCTTCATGTGCGCGACTACCTGCGTCGTGCCTACCATCTCGAACACGCCCGCATCGTCGTCGACCAACCTCCCGGGGTGGAGCTGGGCGAGTACGCCCTGCCGCTGGCGTTTGAACTGGCTCAACAACTGCGCCGTGCGCCCCGCAAAATCGCTGAGGAGATGGTTGCTGGCCTTGGGCGAATCCAAGGCTTCGAGAAACTGGAAGTCGCCGGCGCCGGCTACATCAACGCCCGGGTCAACCGCGCCGCGGTCGCCGCCGCCCTGGCTGCGGATCGCAAGCCGGCCGCCCAGATCCCCCCAGGCAAGATTCTGGTCGAACATTCCAGCATCAACCCGAACAAAGCCGCGCACATCGGACACCTGCGTAACGCCATTCTCGGCGACACCTTTGTGCGCCTCTTGCGCTACGCGGGCAAGGAAGTGGATGTTCAGAACTACATCGACAACACCGGCGTGCAAGTGGCCGATGTGGTCGTGGGGTTCCTGTATCTGGAGAAGAAATCACGCGCCGACGTCGAAGCGCTGACTCGTGTGCCGCGGTTCGACGATTACTGCTGGGATCTCTACGCACGGGTCTCCCAGTGGTACACGGAAGACCAGCAGAATCTTCGGCTGCGCGCAAAGACCCTCCACGAAATTGAGGTGGGGGGCAACGAAACCGCTGCCCTGGCCGATCTCATCTCGGTTGCGGTCCTGCGCCGGCACCTCGAGACCATGGATCGGCTGGACATCGAATATGACTTCCTGCCCCGCGAAAGTGAGATCCTGCATCTGCATTTCTGGGAGGCCGCGTTCAGCAAGCTCAAAGACGGAAATGTGCTGTTCTACGAAACCCAAGGCAAGAACCGGGGTTGCTGGGTGATGCGGCGGGCGGGCACGGCAAAAACCTTAACCCCAGAGGGCACTGGGGGCGTGGAACAGCCACACCCGAACGATGGAGACGATCGAGATGCCGAGCGAGTTTCGGAAGAAGACCAGAAAGTGATCGTCCGCTCCAACGGTACGGTGGGCTATGTAGGCAAGGACATCGCCTACCACCTCTGGAAGTTCGGGCTGCTGGGGCGGGACTTCGGGTACCGTAGGTTCTATCTCTATCCCAACCAACACCAGTGCTGGATCTCCGCCATCGAGGGCGAAGCGGACCATCCTCACTTCGGCGACGTGACCGAAATCTACAACGTCATCGACGCCCGCCAGGCGGAAGCGCAGAACACTGTCATCGAGGCTCTGCGCGGCCTCGGATACATAGACCAGGCTGACCACTACACGCATTTTTCCTACGAAATGGTGGCGCTCACCCCGCGCTGCGCCGCCGAACTGGGGTACACGCTGTCGGAAGAAGACAACCAAAAGGCCTATATCGAAGTCTCCGGCCGCAAAGGCTTTGGGGTGAAGGCCGACGATCTCATCGACCAGCTTGCCGCCTCCGCAAAAGCAGAAGTGGATGCGCGCCACGCACAGCTCGCCGAGGATGAGCGCCGCAGCATCGCTGCCCAGATCGCAGTGGGCGCGTTGCGCTATTTCATGCTCAAGTACACCAAGAACTCGGTGATCGCCTTCGATTTCAAGGAGGCACTCAGCTTCGAGGGCGAGACCGGCCCTTACGCGCAATATGCCGTAGTGCGCGCCACCAACATCTTTCGCAAAGGCGGGATCGATCCGGAGAGGTTCGCCTGGGATCTGGAAAGCACCTCACCCGCGGACTTTGCGCAGTTCTTGACAGGCGAATCCGGCAACCAGCTCTGGGAGCTTTGGCTTACTTCCTCCAAGACAAGTTACGTTGTAGATCAGTGCATCGCCACAACGGAGCCCGCCTACCTGGCGAAGCACGCTTTCCAACTCGCGCAGCTGTTCAACGCCTTCTACCATCGCCACCCCATCCTCGCGGAAGCCGACCCGGGGCGAAGAAAATTCCTCCTGGCAACTGCGGCTGTCGTGCGCCGGGAACTGATCCGAACTCTCGCCGTGCTGGGGATTACGGTGCCACCAGTCATGTGACAGCAGCCAATATTCCCTGCAGCCTGCGTAATCGCGCTCGTTTCCTCAAAGTTGCAAGTGGTCAGGACCGGCGCGGAGACATCTGCAACCTTCGCTCCGGGCGCACGCATCCAATGGGTTAGCGAGCCAGGCTAAAGGTAATGGTCAAGATGTTGGGGAGAATGCTCGGCGGTGCAGTCCCATGGATGTTCGTTCTCGGAGCGTTGGCGATGGCCGCGCCCAAGCCTGCCCCGGGGGAACAGCCGTTCCCGGGCACGTTGCGCAACGCGCGCTACGTCTACGTCACGTCCTATGACGGCGACCAGTTCAGCCCGAAGCTGTTGCCTGAGGACCGCGAAGCCATTGCCGCCGTCCAGAACGCGATTCAGAAGTGGGGCAAGCTGGTGCTGGTTTATCGCCCACAGGACGCCGACATCGTGCTGGTCGTCCAAAGCCACCCCTCCGAGGATGTGCTCGCCGTATACGAGGCGAGCGGGTGGCCGCAAGGCGAGTACCTATGGCGCGCGATGGGTCGTGACGGGTTACAGGCCAACGAGACGCCGCTGGTCACGAAGTTTGAACGGGGTTTTGACGGCCTAGGGAGGCGGGGCAACTGATGGTGTACGGCCGGCAAGCGGGCCACGGGCCGGATTCGCCATCGGGAAATCAAACCAGGTTTCCACCCCGGCTTCCGACCCGTGGCCGGCGTGCGGGTAAGCCCGTAGCTCAAGCTCATCAAGCGCGCTTTCCCGGCGACAAGCTGCGAGCGCCAAGCCACTAGCTCGCGAAATCGCGCACTAATTCCACCACGCTGCGTACGGCGATCCCCGACGGACCCTTAGCGATCCATGGTTTCGCTTCTTCGGTCCACGCCGTTCCCGCAATATCCAGGTGCAGCCAGGGCGTGTCTTCGGCGAACTCTTTTAGGAACATGGCTGCCGTAATGGCGCCACCCCACCGCCCTCCGGAGTTGACGATGTCGGCGATGCCGGACCGGATGACTTCGCTGTACTCGCCGTCGACCGGCAAGCGCCAGAACTTCTCGCCCGCCTTCTCGAGGGCCTTGCGGAAACGCTCGTAGAGGTCGTCGTTGTTGGCGAAGACGCCGGCATTCACGTATCCCAAAGCGACCACGACCGCGCCGGTGAGCGTAGCGGCGTCGACCAGGTGGGTACAGCCCAGCTGTCGGGCATAGTAAAGGCCATCGGCGAGCACGAGCCTACCTTCGGCGTCCGTGTTGATGATCTCGATCGATTTTCCGGACATCGCGATCTGCACGTCCCCCGGCTTCTGCGCCTTGCCCGAGGGCATATTTTCCGTGGCGCAGATGATGGCCGTGACTTTCACCTTCGGCTTCAGAAGGGCGACGGCACGCATGACGCCGATCATGGCGGCACCTCCCGCCATGTCGTATTTCATCTTCTCCATGCCGTCGGCGGGCTTGATGGAAATGCCGCCGGTGTCGAAAGTGATGCCCTTGCCCACCAGCCCGAGCACCGGTTTTTCCGGAGCACCGGCCGGCTCGTATTTCAGGATGATCAGTGCGGGCGGTTCGTCCGAGCCCTGAGCCACGCTCCAGAAGGCACCCATCTTGAGTTGCTTGATCTTGTCGGCGCCGTACACCTCGCACTTCAAGCCGACCTCCTCAGCCATCTTCTTGGCGCGTTCGCCAAGCACGGTCGGGGTCATGCGATTGGAAGGCTCGTTCACCAGTTCACGCGTGAAGTTCTGCGATTCGCCGATGATGCGGGCCTCGTCGAGGGCGGATGGCAGCCTCCCCTGCTCTCCGGTTGCGACTACGGTCACCGCCTCGATCCTCTGGTCCTTGCGATCGCTTTTATAGGTATCAGGCTCGAAATTACCGACGAAGGCGCCTTCGACGATGGCCTTGACCGCCTCCTCGCTCTTAATCCCGCTCTGCGGCGCCACGAAGGCAAAACTGCGCAGGCCGCGGGACTTGAGGGTGCGGACGGCAGCTCCAGCCAGGCGCCGTAACTCGAAGCTGGAAAAATTCTTCGCCTTGCCGCCGCCCAGTAACAGCAAACGCTTGGCCTTGAGATCCGCAGGGTAATGCAGCAGCGTGGTCTCGAAGCTTTTGCCGCTGGTTTCGCCGCTAGCGATGACGTCGACGGCGGCTTTCCTGACCGCCGGGTCGCTCGATTCGACCGCCACATCCGGTTGGTCTTTCTCGCCGCGGTCCAGTGCCACCACGACCAGGCAATCGGTTTCCAGTTGAGCAGGTGCAGTCAGAGCAAGGTTGGTTTTCATAGGAATGAGTTCCAGTATCGTCGGGGGACGGGAGAAAGCGCAAGCGAGGCGGCTCAAGCATGCGGCTCGATGTGCCGGTGATCCAATCGGGACTCCGATCCGCGGCAAGAACGCGGGCAGTGCGCCCCGATCTTTGTGTAAGGCGTGCGCCCGCCGTTCCCTGCTCACAATCTTTTTACAAACCTGAGACCTAAGCATGACACCCCCTTTTTTCTTCCTCCGTATCGTCTTCTTAACAGTAGGAACGCGTTCTGCCCCGGGGCTGGCGCAAACACGATCGGAGGAGAAAGCGGTGACAAAGAATGTGAAAGGCGCAAGACTGTTCCTTTTGCCGGTGCTGCTGGTCCTAGCCACGGAGGGCCTGGCCCAGCAGACCAGCTATAAACAAACCAACCTCGTCGCCAATGTGGGGGGAGTCGCGAACCACACCGACGCGCAACTGAGCAACCCCTGGGGCATCGCGTTTATTCCGGGCCAGCCTTTCTGGGTCGCCAACAACAACGGCGGCACTTCCACTCTGTACGACGCGCAAGGCAACAAGATGCAGCCCACGGTCACCATCCCCAGCGCGGCGATGAATCCCTGCAGCCCTGGCTGCCCGACGGGCATCGTCGGCAATTCGACGCTCACGAATTTCAACGGAGCACTTTTCATCTTCGATAGCGAAGATGGCATCCTTGCCGCCTGGAATGGCGCCGGCAACGCCACCACCGTGGTGGACAACTCGGCCGCCAACGCGGTCTACAAAGGGCTGGCCTTGGTCTCCGCAAGCGGAGGAGACTTCCTGCTGGCAGCAAACTTCCACAGTGCCAAGATCGACGTCTTTGATCACAACTTCCATCCGGCGACGCTGGCGGGTTCGTTTACCGATCCGAATCTGCCCGCGGGCATGGCTCCGCACGGCGTGCACCTCGTCAACAATCAGGTGTATGTCGTCTACGCCATGCAGGACGGCGCCAAGCATGATCCCGTGCCCGGCGCGGGCAGCGGGGTCGTCGACGTGTTCGACCTGAACGGAGATTTCGTCAAGCGTTTCACAGCGGGTGGCCCGCTCAATGCTCCCTGGGGCGCGGTGCAGGCTTCGGCGAATTTCGGAGGGTTCTCCAACGACATCCTCATTGGGAACTTCGGCGACGGCACCATCCAGGCCTACGACTCTGCTGGGAACGCCGAGGGAACGTTGGCTGACAGCAACCACCAGCCGCTGACCAATCCGGGGTTATGGGACCTGGTGTTTGGCGCCAACGGGACTGGAGATCCCAACACCTTATATCTCACCGCGGGCGGGAGCGATCAGACCCAGGGACTGTTTGCCTCGATCGTGCCCGGACAGGCGGTCAGCAGCGCGGACTTCTCCCTGAATCTCTCGGCCAACAGTGCGAACGTGTCGGTTGGTCAGTCCACCAGTCTCATGGTCAGCGCCAGCGGCGCCGGCGGATTCAATAGCCCGGTCAGTCTCTCGTGCTCGGGGCAGCCGGCGGGTGTCACCTGCGCGTTTTCGCCAGGATCCATCACTCCGGGCTCGAGCGCCTCCAGTTCCACGCTCACCGTTTCGGTGGCCAGTAGCTATACGCCAACGGGCTATCGGCTGATGGGAGTGATCCTGGGGGGACTCCCCGGTCTTGGTTTAATGGGTCTCGTTTTGGGCGCGCACAAAAGCGACGCACAAAGACGCAGCCGGGCCTGGGTCACCGCTGCGGCCCTGCTGCTGCTTGGGTTGCTGCTCGCAGGTGTGGGCTGCGGCAGCAACTCGAGCAAGTCGATGACGGCGGGAGCGCAAACCCTCACGGTCACGGGTTCGGGTGGGGGAATCACGCATTCTGCAGTGTTGACCTTAAACGTTCAGTGACGATCCAGGTTCTCTCTCTCAGATGGGCCCGGGGAAATCTTTCCGGGCCCCTTTTTCAGGTTGCTATTACCACGGGGCGTGCTAACGAGGACGGGGCATGGTCGCGGCCCGTGCACTGCGACGCCAGCAGCGAGGCTTGGTCGGCTACCATCGCAAGTCTATGAGTTTCTTGGGGGTAGGGCGCCCGCGCCACAAAGCTCTGGTTACCTGGCCTTGCGCACCCGCGCGATGGCTTCACGAGCCTCCCGGTCGGCCGTGCGGCGGCGTTCCGTCTCGCGTTTGTCCCATAACTGTTTACCCTTAGCCAGCGCCAGTTCGAGCTTTACGCGGCCATTCTTGAAGTACATCCGGGTGGGGACAAGGGTAAATCCGCGCTGCTGCGTCTTGCCCACCAGCTTACGGAGTTCTTCTTTGTGAACCAGCAACTTGCGCGTACGGAGAGGGGCGTGGTTAAAGATGTTTCCGTGTTCGTACGGCCCAATATGGGCGTTCAGAAGCCAGAGTTCGCCTTCTTTGATCAGTCCATAAGCGTCTTTCAGGTTGACTCTGCCCCGGCGGACCGATTTCACCTCGGTTCCAGTCAAAACCACGCCGGTTTCGAATTTTTCCAGCAAGAAGTAGTTGTGCGCAGCGATCCTATTAACAGCCGCGTCGCGTTGCCCGGCCGCGGTCGGTTGCCGGCGAGGATTCTTCTCCAGGCCTGGTTTGGTCTGATGGGTGGACGGGCGCGGCATAGGGTTCAGTGGGAAGGTAGCACAGGAACAGACTCCAGGGCTTCAGCTTTCAGGCCTCCGGTTTCAGCCCTCCCTTGAGAGAAGGACTGAAAACGCCCAGTTCGAAGTCCAAGGGCTCGAGCAACGTCATTTGGACCTAAGACCAAAGAGTGTAAACATCAGGAAACCAGTCACTTCGCACTTGAGGCGATGCTATAATCCGGCAGCTGTAGTGTCCCCTTGCGGGGCACCGGCGAAGGAGCTCTCCCCACCTGGGGCGAAGGCCCGCCCGGTGGATAAGATTTCCCTACGAGGGATGACTGAATGACACGTGTCTTCCGGGCGGCGGCAGTAGTCCTGCTGGTCGCAGCCGTCGTTTTGCCCGCTGCTGCCAACAAAGCCAACTCCCTGTACAAAGAAGGCCGCGATGCCGAAGCCCGCCAGGACTACGAAGCCGCTTTCGGTTTCTACAAACAGGCTTATGAGCTGAAACCGCAGGACTTACGCTACCGCACGAGCTACGAGCGCCTGAAGTTCCTGGCTGCGGCTTCTCACGTGCACAAAGGTCAGCTGTTGCGCGATGACGGCAAGTTGCAAGAGGCCCTGGCCGAGTTCAAGCTGGCCAGCCAGATCGATCCCTCCAGCTTCATAGCCACCCAGGAATTGCGTCGAACGATGGATATCATTAACAAGGCTGCCAACCCCCCGACGCCCGTCGCCCCGCCGCCTGGAGCTATCGAAAAGCGTCTGCAAGAGGCTGCCGGTCCGGTTGAACTGGCCTCCATCTCCAACGTTCCCATTACCCTGAAGCTCACTGAAGACTCGAAGGTTATCTACGAGACAATCGGCAAGCTCGCGGGCGTCAACGTGCTGTTTGACCCCGACTACACTTCCCGCCGAATCCGCATCGAACTTAACGGCGTTACTTTGGAGGAAGCCCTGAGAATCGTGGCCCTGGAGTCCAAAACCTTCTGGCGGCCGGTGACTCCAAACACCATTTTCATCGCCCAGGACAATGCGGCCAAGCGCAAGGAGGTGGAACAGAGCGTTCTAAAGACCTTTTACCTCTCCAACCTGTCGCAGGCCACGGAGCTGCAGGATGTCGTCAACGCCATGCGCACCCTGCTGGAAGTGCAGAAGATACAGCAATTGCCCTCACAGAACGCCATCATCGTCCGCGGCACGCCCGACCAGATTGCCCTGGCGCAAAAGCTGGTCAACGACATCGACAAGGCCCGTCCGGAAGTTATCGTCGAGGTGGCCGTCCTCCAGATCAGCAAGGATCGTGCCTACAATCTCGGCATCAACCCCCCCACCAGCGCAACCATTTCGCTGAACAGCAACATTAGCAATACCACCAGCAGCTCAACTTCCGGTACGACCAGCACCACCTCCTCTACCACCAGCTCGAGCAACACCGGCATCAACCTGAACCGCCTCGGGAACCTTAACGCCACCGACTTCACCATCACCATTCCCCCGGCTTCAGTCAATGCGATGATGAGCGATAGTCGCACCAAAATCTTGCAGAACCCACAAATCCGGGCCTTGGACGGGCAGAAAGCTTCGCTGAAAATCGGTGATCGGGTGCCGGTAGCCACCGGTTCGTTCCAGCCCGGCATCGGCGGAGTGGGCGTCAACCCGCTGGTCAACACTCAGTTCCAGTACCTCGACGTGGGCGTCAACATCGACATGACCCCCTACGTGCACGCCGGGCGGGAAGTGACCCTCAAGGTCGGCCTGGACATCTCCTCCGTGACCGGCTCGTCAAACATCGGCGGCATCAGCCAGCCAATCATCGGGCAGCGCAAGATCGAGCATGAAATCCGTCTCAAGGAAGGAGAGGTGAACCTGCTCGGCGGAATGTTTGAAAACGATTCAACCAAGTCGTTGAACGGTCTTCCCGGCCTGGGCAGTATTCCTGTTCTGAAATACCTGTTCGCAGCGGAAAGCACCGACAATAAGGAAAGCGAAATCGTCTTTGCTCTGATTCCCCACATCGTTCGCGGGCCCGACGTGACTCCGCAAAATCAAGAGATGCTGGACGTGGGCACTGCTACTTCGCTCCAGTTGCGCCGCGTGATCGCGGCGGCCACCCCGCCTGTGGTGCAGGCCCCCGGGCCGCCCACGGCGGCTGCCGCACCACCTCAGGGAATTCCGGAGCGTCCCGGCCAGCCCGCCCCCGCGCCCGCACCGGGTCCCGCCGTACCTACCAGCTTCCTGTTTGATCCGGCCACCGTGACTGCGGCTAAGGACTCGACCTTCTCCATCAACATCAACATCGGCGGCGCCCAGAATGTCTACTCCGTGCCGCTGCAGCTGAACTATGATCCCGCCAAGATCCAGCTGGTGAATATTTCTAACGGCGGTTTCCTATCCCAGGATGGGCAGTCGGTGGCCCTGGTGCACCGCGAGGATGAGGCCACCGGAACCGTGCAGATCACCGCCACTCGCCCGCCCAACTCTGGCGGGGTCTCCGGTCAGGGTTCGGTGGTCACACTCACGTTTCTGGCTAAGGCCCCCGGGCAGGCCGCGCTCACCATCACCCGAGGCGGCGCCCGCGATCCTAGTATGCAACCCATCACGGTCAACGGCGCGCAAGCCGTGGTAACGATTCAGTGAGCCTCATGAGTACCGTGTTCCAGAGCCAGGCTGCCGTATCTGCGGTCCCGCCTGCCCCTCGCCGACTGCGCCGAGAGGCGGGCTTTACCCTGATGGAGCTTATTGTGGCCACCATCATCATGGCCGTACTGACCACCATGGCCATTCCCCTGGCCCGGGTCACCATCAAGCGCGAAAAGGAAAAGGAACTGCGTTACGACCTCTGGCAGATGCGCGACGCGATTGATCGCTACAAAGACGCCGCCGATCGCGGCGCCTTCCAAATCAAGGTGGGCAGCGAAGGCTATCCCCCTGACCTCGATACCTTGGTCAATGGCGTTGACGTGCAGGGCAAAAAGCTGCGCTTTCTCCGACGCATCCCGGTTGATCCCATGACCGGCAAAGCCGAATGGGGCATGCGCTCCATGCAGGACGACCCCGATTCCGAATCCTGGGGCGGCGACAATGTCTTCGACGTCTACAGCAAGTCCGAGGGCAGCGCGCTTGACGGCACCAAATACAAGGATTGGTAAATGACACGGCCAATCAGACAGCGCGGCTTCACCCTGATCGAAATGATGATTGTCGTGTCCCTGATCCTCATTCTGGTGTCGATTGCCCTGCCCGTCTACAACCGCTCCATCCTCCACGCCAAGGAAGCGGTGTTGCGTCAGGACCTGTTCACCATGCGCCAGGTCATCTCCCAATACACCCTCGACAAGGAGAAGGCTCCCCAGAGCCTGGATGACCTGGTGCAGGCCGGTTACATGAAGCAGATTCCCAGGGACCCCTTCACCGGCGAGTCCAACTGGACCACCGACCAGGAGGACTCCACCATGGCGGTCGACCAGACCGAGCCTGGCATCGTCGACGTGCACAGCGCCTCCAACCTCACTTCGCAGGAAGGTACAGCGTATTCCTCCTGGTAGAACAGCGGTCTCGCATTTGTGGTTTCAGATTTCGTGTCAAGCTTTGCCTGGCGGGCAGGCTGAACCGCCAGACCTCGCTGGGGCCGGCTATTTGCCGCGAATTCCAGAAGACCCTGCCGAAAGGGAAGTTGAAAGCGAAATACGGACCAGCGTACAGCAGTTGGTAGTTCCCGCCCGAAAATCCCACGGATCACCGCGCCATGGGCCATGAAAGGTCTCCCCTCGACCTAACCGCTGACAGCCAAGACGGATTGCCCCAACATTGCACCTGCGTCCCCAACCCACTACCATGGAAACATGCCGGTCGAAACTGAGATCTCGCGCGCTACATACACGCCCGTTCGCGCCCCCCGCGGCGCCAGCCTCTCCTGCAAAGGCTGGCAGCAAGAAGCCGCCATGCGCATGCTGATGAACAACCTCGACGAGGAAGTCGCCGAGCGCCCCCAGGAGCTCGTGGTGTATGGCGGCACCGGGCGCGCGGCCCGCAGTTGGGAGGCCTACCACGCCATCATTGCGGCCCTGAAGTCGCTGGCCAATGATGAGACCTTGCTGGTGCAATCCGGCAAGCCAGTGGGCGTCTTCCGCACGCACGACTACGCGCCGCGGGTCCTGATCGCCAATGCCAACCTGGTCGGCCACTGGTCGAACTGGGAGAAGTTCAACGAACTGGAGCGTGCTGGGCTGATGATGTACGGGCAGATGACGGCGGGCTCCTGGATCTACATAGGCTCGCAGGGCATCGTCGAAGGAACCTTCGAGACCTTTGCTGCTGCCGGCGAAAAACATTTCGGGGGCAATCTTGCCGGCAAATTGATCGTCTCCGGCGGCATGGGTGGCATGGGTGGAGCTCAGCCCCTGGCTGCCACCATGGCGGGAGCCGCCTTCCTCGGCATTGAGGTCGATCCCGAACGGATCAAGAAGCGCCTGAAAACGGGCTACTGTGACTTCATGGTCACGAACCTGGACGAGGCCCTGCGCATCCTGAAAAACGCTGTGCGCAAGAAAGAAAACATCTCCGTCGGGCTGGTGGGGAACTGCGCCGACATCGTTCCCGAACTCGCCGAACGCGGCGTGGTACCGGACCTTCTCACCGACCAGACCTCAGCCCACGATCCACTGAACGGCTACGTGCCCAACGGCATGAGTCTCGAAGCAGCGCTCGAACTGCGAAGGCGCGATCCCAACACCTACCAGGAGAAGTCCCTTGATGCCATTGCCTGCCACGTCGAAGGCATGCTGCGCCTGCAAAAGATGGGCTCGGTCGCGTTCGACTATGGCAACAACATCCGCACCTTCGCCTTCGGGCGCGGGGTGAAACACGCGTACGACTTCCCTGGTTTCGTGCCCGCCTACATCCGGCCGCTGTTCTGCGAAGGCCGCGGGCCGTTCCGCTGGGTGGCGCTGTCGGGGGAACCGTCGGATATCGCGGCCACCGATGAGTTGGTGCTGGAGCTGTTTCCCGAGAACCGGATTTTGCGCCGCTGGATTGAGCTGGCGCGCAAGCGCATCAAGTTCCAGGGTCTGCCGGCCCGGATCTGCTGGTTGGGCTACGGCGAACGCGCGCAGTTTGGGCTGGCCATGAACGAACTGGTGAAGAAAGGGAAGATCAAGGCTCCGATCGTGATCGGACGCGATCATCTGGACTGCGGGTCGGTGGCGTCGCCTTTCCGGGAGACCGAAAACATGAGAGACGGCTCAGATGCGGTGGCCGACTGGCCCATCTTGAATGCGCTGTTGAATACCGCCGCGGGCGCGTCCTGGGTGTCGGTGCACAACGGCGGCGGCGTGGGCATCGGGTATTCGCTGCACGCCGGACAGGTAACCCTGGCCGACGGGACCGAGATGATGGCCAAGCGCATCGAGCGCGTGCTGACCACCGATCCCGGCATGGGCGTGATCCGCCACGTAGACGCAGGTTACGAAGCAGCCAAGGATTTCGCGCAGAAAAAGGGCGTAGAGATTCCCATGTCGTAGCTAGCTACGCATGTAGGGACGGACGTCTCGCCCGTCCAGGCCGAGCGCAGCTCGGCAGATTCTTCGCGCTTGGAATGGCAATGCCTACGGTCCAGCCACTCGTTCTCATCAACATCGGCCAGCTCCTAACGCTGCACTCGCCGAAGCCCGGCCCCCGTCGTGGCCCGGATCTCAAGGAACTTGGCATCCTCGAGGACGCCGCCGTGCTCTGCATGGCTGGAAAGATCGTTTCCGTCGGCAAAACCAAAGACGCCCTCCGCGATCCTTGGCTGAAAAAGAATCGCAAGAAGATCGTTGAGATCGACTGCGAATGCCAGGTCGTCCTCCCCGGATTTGTCGACTCCCACACCCATCCCGCATTCATG
>DASPST010000115.1:0-224541 GCA_035623795.1 Terriglobales bacterium | reverse complement strand
TGCACCGAGCGAAACAGAATCGCTCCTCGAGAGTGCGGATGGAAGCATGGCGACAGTGGCTACTCGGCGGAGAAAAAACCTTGTCAAACAAAAACGGAAATAATTTCACTTGACTCCGGCCGGCCTTCTCATGGAAGGCGTTAACACTCAAGTTCCAGACAGCGTGCGCCTAATCGCAGTGATGGTTCTCGCCACGCCGAACCAGAACAACCAGTTTGTCACCGCCATTGCCTACCATGCAGCAATGTCACCCAACCTGCTCGGTCCCGTCTGATAATTTTGGATCCACGCGCCAACCAGAACGCCCGGCATTCCGAGGATTCCTGCCCAAATGCCCGGCGTCGAATGCCCGCCGTAATGCGCATCTATGACGACCGCTGATACGATTCGCCAACCGCCGTCTTCCTTGTGGTAGACCTGCGTTTCGCGTCCCTTCGTTGTGATCTCCTGCAAGGAGGCAACCGGGGCGAACCCGAGGAGGAACTAGGAACCAGAAGCGCCAGCCTAGAATTTCTCTCAGAGGGACTCGTTAGGAGCAGCGCTATCGTAGCGTCCTCTGGCCCACATGCGACGCTGGGTCGGTAGTGCTTTGCTGTCGGCCGGGTTTTACTTCCTTTCTTTCTTTGCAGCCGAACCGCGGGGGCGTTCGGCGATGTATTCCGCCTTGTCCACGCCAAAATTTGCGCTCAGGTAGTCGATCAGAGCATCGTGATCTTGCGGCTCAACCAGCGCTCCCCACTTGACCATCTTGTCGACTTCCTTCGTCCACGCTGCTTTGCTGAGGCGCTGCTGGAGGATGATGCGCGCGTCGTGACACTCGGTGCAGGCGGTCGTGGCCTTGGCTTGCGTGGGTCCGGCGGGTAATTCCGGGCCCGAAGAGGACTGCGCCCACACGAGCGGCAGCACGCACGCGACCACGAACAGAGAAATAGCAATGCTACGCTTGCACATGGATCTTCACCACATCGATGGCATTGTTGAGATAACCGCTGGGATTCCACACGGGTTCAGGCGGCTGAGTGCGGCCCTGGCTGTCGGTGGCGCGGGAGAGAATGGTGTATTCTCCGGATTTTGGCGCCTTCCACTGATAACTGAATAAGCGCCATGCATAATGGGCGCGCTCTTTACCGAGTTCGGCGGGCTGCCAGGAGTTGCCGCCGTCGATGGAGACTTCGACACGAGTCACGTCGCTCTCGCCGGCCCAGGCGACACCCTGAATGTGGACGTTCGGCGAGCGCGAAGTCGATCCATCCAGCGGGCTCGAGATTAAAGATTTCACGTTGAGAACCGTAACCGGATGCGTGTCTTCCGGCTTTACGGCTTCGCCGGGCTTCACCGGTTGGTTGGGCATGCGGTAACCGGGGCTCATGAAGTTACCTTCGAATTCCTTGTCGAGGACCTTGATTTCGGTCAGCCATTTGCAGGAGGCAGCGCCGACCCAGCCCGGGGTGAGTGCGCGTGCGGGGAAACCGTTGTGTTTCGGCAACGGCGCCCCGTTCAGGTGCGTGGCGACGAGCGTGTCCGGATCCATGGCTTTTTCGATCGGGATGCTGCGAATAAATGGCGGGACCTTCCCGGGAACTTCGTCAAGCCCACGGAACATCACGTGCTTGCCGGAGCTCTTGACACCTGCGCGTTCGACGACATCGCGCAGACGCGCGCCACTGAAACGGCCGGTGCTCACGGCGCCCTTTCCCCATTGCACTCCCGGGACCTTGGGCGTGTGATAGGCGCGGCCATTGCCAGCACACTCCAGCGTATTCACCACAGAATGCGTTTCCATGCGGCCGAGTTCGGCGAGGGTAAGCGTGCACGGCTTTTCAACTTCCCCGCCTAAGCTGATCTTCCATTGAGTGGGATCGATCGTGCTGGGCTCGTGCATGTGGTTGCGGACGAAAAAATGTTCCGCGGGCGTGAGCCAGGTACGGAAGTATTCGACCGGCGTTTCCAGATCGAAGAACCGGTAGGACCGCACGATCAAATCTTCTTTGCCGGGGATGCCAATCTGGGCATCCGTCGCCCAAGAGAGAAGCGGTCTCGCAGCGGATACGGCAAGTGCCGCCCCGGACATATTCCTCAGGAAATCTCTTCTGGAGAACATTGGGTTGCACCTCGACGGAAATTGCACAGCACAGTTATAGCTGAAAACTCCATCTTGCGATTTTCATTCGGAGCAGGTCCCCGACGAGCAATCTACTAACAGGTCCTTACATGCGTGGTTCGCGCGGAAAAATTTTGAGACATCCTTGCAGGGACCAGCAAGCGTCATCACCGCAATATAAATGCCGGGGACGAAAAACATCACAAACGGTTCTCCAAAATCCTCTCCCGATTTGACGGCGGCAGAGCCAGCAATCGTGACAAGAAGCCAAGACGCGATGCCAACAACTAAGACGAAAGCGTTGAAGTGATCACGCCGCGCCCCCCCAGCGGATGACGTCTCCTCCAAGAAGGTGAACTACATTTTGGACGCTGACATCAGAAGCTTTTTCGGTGCGCCAGGCCAAGCCGGGCGCACCAAAGTAGCTGCTGAGATCCGCATCAACGATCTGTCCGTGTCCGGTATTGATCAGCTTGTGGACGTGCTGTACTGCGTCCAGTGCGCTGCGGTCCACCCGATAGGCATACTGTTCCGGCTGCAGGTCGGCCTCGAAGATAGGTTCCAGAACGAATACTGCCGCCGTTTGCACAACCCGATCCCGGATTGTCGGTATTGGTTTAGCAACCGCTGAGAGATTTGCACCATCTTTCGGCGTCTACTACAAAAAGCTCACGAAAGATGTTTATTCGTCACGGAGCCAGATCTCGTAACCGATTTCCTTGGCGATCAACCCATCTCGGATGTGGAAATTGTGCAGCAGGCGGACCTTTACATTTGTGCCGATCGGTAGTGGACAGTTCTCGAAGCCGTTGCCTGTCAGACGAAATATCACCCACATGTCATCGAAGACCCGGTCCGGCGACGCGAAGCGTTCGATCGGCTGAAACCGGATGCCCTCGACGGAATCGAAGATGCGCAGGTACATCTCCTTGATGCGCTCGCGCCCCGTATACATGACGCCACGGGCTGGCGCTTCCCATACGGCATTGTCGGCGTACAACTTTATGCACTCATCGATATCGTCGGGGTTCTCCTCGTGTAGGTGCATGTCGACCAAGTCGAGCGCATATTGGCACCGTTCTTCATAGGTTTTAGGGGTGTGGCGACGCCCGAGAAGTTGTTCGACCAGATTGGAAGCTGCTGTTGCGCTCATAGGGAAACCTCCCAACCGACGTTTCCGATGTGACGGCCCAGGGCCAGCCAGATTCTACACCGGTGTACAAAGCCTAAGAAGGAATCTCTTGTTGCCCCTCGAGCGACAGGCGACCGGCATTGTTGGCGCAGGCAGCGATTTTTCGGCTCCTCAAGAGATCACTGACGCTATCAGGCGATGTAACAAGCTTGTGCTATTTGTTCGCCAGTTCTCAAATGTCAAGGGGTTAATTCGCGCTATCGCGATTTTGCAATAGTCTCTGGACGGTTCTGCGGCCAAATAGCACGAACATGCTCAATGGGGCAGTCTTCGATGTGCGAGCCAGAAATCTACCACGTCGAATGGCACGTGCGTCATTCTGGAGTAGGTGCGTGGTTCCCTAAAGGGTTGGTAGAAATGTTCCAATCTGTGGAGCAACCACGTCTCTGCAATTTTCTGCAATTCGGTACTCGAGAGTCGATCTTGCCAATCGCCATCGATTCCGACCGCGACTTCGCGGGAATCGCCTTCTCGCTCTACTCTGAAGTAGTAGTCGACGGTGTCCCAAATCACATTGTCAACAATTCGTGGGCACGACCTAAGGAACGAGACGGTCAGACCGGAGAATACAGTTTTGGCATCGGTTTTGGGGGGCATTGGAGGGCTCCATTCACCAAACATTGTTGGCCTGCCAGCGATCCACCTCAAGGAATTTCGTCACAGCTAACTGTTCAAGCAGACATGGTCAGCTGTTCTAAACAGGCGTTGAACGAAGCCGCTTTGCGGCAGAAAAACCCCTTTGTAGAAGCCTAAAAATCCGACTCGTCAGAAGAATTCATGGGTAAGCTCGGGCTCAGGTAATTTGCCAATGAGTGATAGAGCGCGAGTTCCAGAATGCGGAAGGTGCGAAAGCCATAGGATCTTCTCATAGTTACTTTGGCCTTGTTGTTTAGCCCCTCGATCACACCGCTGGAAAACTGCTTCCTGGCCTTGAAATAGTTGAGCAGCAGGGTGCGGTGAGCGCGCAAGGTACGGGCGATTTTCTTCATCGGCTCGATACGGCTTCGCATGGTTTGATAGCACCAAAAATCCAGGAACATGCCGGCCCAGGTAGGCGAGGTGTATTCCCAGAACTGCTGAAAATCTTCTTTGAGGAGATAGGCACGCACGGTCTGGAGATTGTAGCGGAGCAGATCTCGCAGACGAAACTTCTGCTGAGCGGTGAGATTCTGTTTGCGCTTGAGCACGCACCAGCGCGACTTCTTCAGCAGCGGCGGGTGCCCCTCTTGGGCCATCTTGCGCGACTCGGCGGCGCGGACCTCGTCCAAGGCTTTGTTCATCTTGGCCACGATGTGGAAGCGATCGAGGATATGCAGTGCCTGGGAACATTTCTGGCGGATTAGATCCAGGTAAGGTTGCCACATGTCGGAGCAGACAAACTCGATCTCGGCAGCCAGTTGCTCTCCGATCACAGTGAAGAAACCTTGGAAGGATTCGAGGGTGCGTTCTTTGCCGACCCAAAGCAAACGGGTGAGTCCCTGGTCGATCTGGTAGACCAGCGTCAGGTATTTGTGGCCTTTGGCGTACTGGATTTCATCCACACCAATGGCGCGGATCGATTCCAGGCTGCGATGCTCCAGGCCCCAGCCGACCACATACTCGACGGCGTCGCACACCTGGTCCCAGGAAGTATGGAACGCCTCGGCAGTTTCCTTCCAGGAGAGCTTGCGCGCCCAGCGGGCCAGAAACAGCATATAGGCTCGGGTCAACGGGCGCTTACCCTCGCCCCAGGGAACCTGCTCGACCACTACACCACAATTCCGGCAGTCGACCCGTCGCATGCGGTACAGCAGGAAAACCAGAAAACCCCACAGCGGAATGAACTCAAAGTACCGTTCGGGAAGATGATCGTAACCCGGTGCCGGCCGGTGGCACCCGGAGCAGACCGCCGCCGAGCCCTCCCGCGGACGGACGTCCACTTCGATGCTTTTCTTGTCCGGGCCGAAGCGGGCCTGTTGGTACACGAATCCACGATGGCGATGGCAGTGGTTTAAAATCGTGATCAATTCCATGGCACGGTCGATTGTCAAGGCGAAGACTGCCCGAGTAAACCGCGCCGCTACCTCGGCGCCATCCTCCGATGCTTCCGCCTCCTACCGCGATCTGCACAACTGGCCGCGTTCCTGGATGGGGCTCGACAAAGATCTGCCGCCAGGGACCGAACTGGTGGCTTGCCTCCGGCCATTCATTGAGCATCTGGCCTCATCGAGTCTTTCCCCGAAGACCATTCGCCGGCACGTGGACAACCTCTGGATGCTGGGGGGAGAAATCATCCGCGACCTGAACTACGACCCTTCTCTAAGGAAAATGGCTGCTGACCGACTTCTCCGCAAGGTGATCCACGAGGACGGCGGCCCGCTGATCCACAACGGCTCGGAAGAGGAGCAACGCTCTTTCGACTCCACTTGCCGCAAACTCCATCGCTTCCTGTGTCAACCTCAGCGCTGAAGCCACCAATTACCCACAAATTTCCCAGACGAGGCAAAAATCCCAGCCCCGAGACCAAACACGCGGTCGCGCGCCATCCCGATCGCGGCAAACCCAAGGTTCGTCAACAAAGTTGACGATGTACAGAAGGAACAGAAACGGCAGCAGACGCAGCGCGATCTTGTGCCGCGTCCGGTCCTCAAACCCGGCGAGAACAGCTGCGGCCTGCGCAAGTTCGGCCATGCGGATTCTCCCGTGTCTCATTCCAGATTCGGCGGAGTATCACGAACTTTCCCGCCATCGCAAGAATCGGGCCCTGCGGGGGACCCGAATTGCATTCGGTAACGCTGGTAAGATGTCCCGATGCGCAAAGTCTTCCACTTCGATTCGGCATCGGAACCTTATGTGGCCGGAGCCGCTGTTCTATGCTGTTTTGATCATCGAATCAATTTGGCTGTACGCAAGTTCTTGCAGCGTAACGCAATTACTCAACCCGATATGATCGTGGTTGCGGGCGGCGCCAAGACGCTGGCCTCTCCACGTAATGATTTCGAACGAGATTTCATCCTCGAACAGATCCGGCTCTCCATCCGTTTGCACGCTTGTTGTCGTGTGATTCTCATGAGCCACTCGGATTGTGCCACTTATGGCGGCCTGGCCCAGTTCAAGGGAGATCGCCATGCTGAGTCCGCCCATCACAAGACAGAATTGGAGCGAGCTGCGGAAATGGTGCAATCGGAGTTTCCGGACGTCAATGTGGAAACCTACTTTGTGAACTTCGAAGGAATCTGGAAGTTGAAAGAAGAAGGGACCCGGAAGCCACGCGCGGCAGGATAACCTGAGTTATGCCGCCCGAATGTCTGGGCGGCTTCTCTTTTTTGCGCTCACGCCAGTGACGGTTGCGGGTAACTGATGTCATAACGACAGTCGGCCTCGCAACGAACCGAGTAGACTTTGCGGTGTCCAACCAACAAGGCTCGGGACGAAGGAGGCCGACTGTCGTTATGACATCAGTTACTGCAAGCTGGCCAAGAAGACTCGCATCTCACGCAGCACGTCCTCTGGATTCGACAGGAATACATAATGGTCGGCGCCCCAAAGTTCCACCACACGCGCTCCGCCTGCGGCGCGATTAATTCTGTCTATCCGATGTCTAGTCATGCCCACATACATCCCATAAACCGCAGCGACGATGGTGCGCTCACCCTCATCGGTTACATGGTTTTCCTTCATCTGCGCGTCAGGAGTCTTTGGAAATCCGACAAGGGCCAGTACTGGCGCGCGAATCTGTGAGTAGTCGTGCCTCTCGCGGCCTTTGGTCATGGCGGCGGGTACATCTCCCGGCACCTTGTATTCCCCGACACTTCCATCGCGATTCTCAGCGAACTCGTTGCGCAACTCGGACTCGGGAATTGCGACTTGCCCACTCGATGCTCGCCAATCGCGGTACGCTTGGAACGACTTTAAATCGGAGGCAGAAGGTGAGGGCGCATTCTGCATGGCTTTGGGTGGTTTGTGGCAGAGCGCAATGTATTCCGTGTAGTCATCCGTGGCATCATTGAGCGCTTCCAGATAAACGAGTCCACCAATTCGGTCATAATGATAAATCCCCAGTTGGGACAACTCATCCCCCGAAATGGAGTGACCCGCCATTACAGGCTTTACCAGCTTGAGTGCATCGATAACACGCAGGTCATCCTCTGCTCGACGCTGTTCAGAATAGCCGGATGGCGGGCGGCTGGACGCTCCATATCCCCGTCGCGTGATTCCGTAAACGTGATGGGACTGGGCCAATTTCTCGGCGAAGCCGTCGAACACGTGCGCTGTGGTTCCGAGTCCTGCCAACAGTACGATGGGCCGTCCCGAACCGCCCCAATCGAGTACCTCCAACCGGACACCGTCCTCCACCGTGATGAACTGGACGTTGTGTTTGGATGGGTCGTGCCAACCCTGAGCGCATCCGGGCGCAAGGACTATCACAACTGGGATAAGCGAAGGAATTAGGTAGCTCGCCATCCGCGCGACGACTCGCCATAGCTTGACCTTCATTGGTCACTCCATTGGCCTTGTGTCGAACCGGAATGCCTGCGGATGAGAAGTGGCGTTCAGCCCCCGTGGGATTATAGGTTGTGACGAAACTGGCGTAAACGGCGATTTCGCTCAAAACCGCTAGCTTGTGAGAAGGCGATGTTACGCCAGTAGCCGCGATGCGAAGCACTTCGAGACCCGTTTCTATGGCGAATCGTTGATTGGTACGGGCGGATGCCCGATGATCTCCACTTTGTTGAAGGAATCGAAAATTACGCGGGCCGCGCATCTTTCCCAGCCGGCTTCTCCCTCTAGCCTGTAATCGAAAACTATGGTTGTTTTTAGCGTAGACAGGTCCGCGCCCTGTCCACCGCCGAACTTCCATGTTCGAGAATTGGGAAGAGCGGCAGCCTGAAGCATCGGGTTCCCCTCAAGAGCATCGGCGAGTGTTACTGTGCCGTCTTTCCCCACTTCAACCCTCACTTTCACCTGTCCCTGCACCTTTGCCTGACGAGCTAGAGGCGGGTAGCACGGCATCTGTAGCGAAGCAATGTAAAAGTCAGGGGAGCCTTGAGTGTGACCGTTTACCAGCAACGCGAAAAGGACCACCACCAGCCGACTGATCTTCATCGATGTCTCCCGTGCCGCGATTCTAAATCGTAGGTGCTGTCAACAGGCGTTATCGCGTTTTGACCACTGGTCATTGAGTGCGTATTAGGGCTTCCACCATCTTTCGACTCGCTTGTACCCGGAGGGAAGCTCAAAGACCGTTTTGTCGACTGCCGTCTCGCGAAGATTCGTCACGTTGTATACGGGCACCCCGATGTCACACCGTAGAGCGACCTGCAACTTGTCGTCGGTCCAGAAATAAACGTGAAAGCCGCGAGGGTTCAAGACATCCCATTTGCTTGCCATCCGTCCATTCATTTCTTCTTTGCCAACCAGTTTGCAAGCGGACGGCAGGTTGGCGTGTGGGCAGATTGATCCATTCGTCATCTCTGGCGCATAGGTCGACAGATCCTTGTCCGCCAGATCTGCGTAGGTGTGCCCTTCCGGTTCGATTCGCCAGCCTTTCCGCTGTCTAAGATCGAACACGTCGGCAAACGGACCCCAGTCAATCCGAAGATGGCCGTCGCTCAGATAGAGCTTCCCCGTCAGTGTGGGCGAACCGGGGAAGCCACCGTTCATCACGGCGTCGGCGGTAAATGAACCTTTGGCATCAGCGCCAGTTCGATTGCACGCTAGCGCCAACAGGAGAAATAAGGGCCAAATAATATTCTTTCGCATGAGTGGAGCCGCTGGATGAACGCCAAGAGGGGCGGCTATGCTGTGCAGCGCCGATATCTCATGGAGGGCAGGGATCATCCTACTGAGAAGGCTACCCAGGTACACCGTGCCAACGCCCGAATGCGCCGCGATGCCAAGGAGCGCGAGCGCCTAGGCCTGCCTCCACGCGCCCGTCACGGCTTCACCGTGGGAAACGAGCCCTAGCGGAACAGCTTCTCGCATGCTCGCGGCTCCGTTCTGTCCAGCACAATCCTCACCTATTCGACCTGGAATCGTGATCATGGAATTGGTCCTGATCACCAGGGTCGTCATCCCGGTCTTCACAAGGTCTGTCCTCATGGTCTGAAGCCTCTGCATGAGTGTGACACTTGCGGCATTCTCGCCGCAGTTCCTCATCGTGGGGAACCGTAACCACTGTCGAAGCCGATCCGACATTGCCAGCATCGTTTTTCGCACTTACGGTAACCGTGTATCGCCGATCATGCTTGTCGGTTTCAGCACGAGAGGCCGGGAGCAAGATAATGAATGAATAACGTCCTCCCGGACCAAGAGTTATGCTGCCGCTCTGCTGCACCTGCCCGTATTCATCAATCACGGCATATGCTGCACTGCTTTCATTCACGCCGGAGCCGGTATCAATAATCCTGCCCCTAACGATCACGGGCAGCATCTTGTCATTTGGAGGACACAGCTTCTTTACGTGAGCGAAGACTCTAACGAGAGGTGGTGGTGCATTCTGCAACAGGACTGATACGACATTGTTGGTGGAACTGGCTACCACCAGGTCCATGAGGCCATCGCCGTTGAAGTCCCCAAACGCAAGGGCACTATCTCCGCGGCCGCTTGTATCAAGTCCCGGCTGGAAGGTGCCATCACCATTGCCAAGATATATGGAAACGGTGTGTGCTGAATCTCCTATCGCGAGATCCAATCGCCGGTCCGCATTGAAATCGGCGGCGATGATCCGAACGCCGGGTTGACTTAGGATTGGCTGACCATTCTTTAGCGTAAAAGTACCGTCGCCGTTTCCCAGGTAGATCAAGATTGAGTTGGAGTCAGCTGCGGCAACATCAAGAATCCCGTCACCGTTGAAGTCCGCAATTGCCATTTGCGCTGCTTGTGAAAGACCCGGCACCAGGGTAAAGGCTCCATTACCATCGTTGAGAAAAACACCCAGTGGAGGGGCCGCAACGTCGATTCTGCCGTCGGCAATGAAGCCGCCGACCCCAAGCGTTTGAGCAGTTGGAACAAGGTAGCTGGAAAACAAAAACGAGTAGCTGGGGAGGATCACAATGCTACAAAAACCAAAATCATCACAAAACGACACGATTGAACTTAGCTGGCCGATCCTATCAAAATCGCCAAGTGCGAAATCCAAAACAATCTGTTGATCGAAGATTTCCTCTGGAGCACTGAAAGTCCCGTCACCATTTCCAAAATAGACGGCAATGTTGTCTTCACCTAGAATGTCAGTACTCTCAGCAATTAGGTCTATCCTGCCATCACCGTTATAGTCCGCGGCGATCATGAAGTCCTCGGGGAAGGTACCCAAGAAATTGAGAAAGCAGAGCGTTGACGTCTGCGTGAAGGTGCCATCGCCGTTGCCAAGTAGGATGGCAATCGAGCCGACGCCGCCAAAGTAGTTGCATGTTGGCGCAGGCGCCTTGCTGACCACGGCTAAGTCAAGTTTACCGTCATTATTGAAGTCCGCTGCTACCACGCTCACAGGAGACTGCACTTGCAAGTTGTTTGCTGTAAAAGTAGGCGAAGAGGTCGGGTCGTGAACAATGAAAAACGCCACGTTGGACGTGCCTCCACCGGGTGCAGGACTGCTTACCGTAACTGACGCTGTAGTCTCGCTGGCGACATTGGCAGCGGGAACAGTTGCGATCAACTTGGCTTGGCTCACGAATGTGGTCGCTAGAGCAGTTCCATTCCAATTCACGACCGAACTAGGAACAAAATTTGCTCCGCTTACCGTGAGGGTGAAATCGGGCGCACCCGGTGCCACTGCCGTTGGAACGAGTGGCTGATTCACGAAAGGAACAGGATTCGACTGCGCCAGTGAGAAGGCGCTTGCGACAAGCAGAAACCTTAAGCACCAAGCGAGGTTGTTGAATTTCATTTTTGTGACTCCTTTTGTGGAATCGTCTTACCTGAGGGTTCGGCCTAAGCCAGGCGGGGCCGTCCTAGAGGGAACTGCTCTGTCGAGGCTGGAGCGCGATGAGACGCACTCACGCCCCTTACGGTACCCCCGTGTTTGGGCTCAGTCCGGTGAGCCGGATCACAAACCAGCTGATTCATGCCCGTTTTGGGAATCTGGACCGTCTGTTTACCCGACCTCGCCCTGCGCACGAGCTGGGTGAAGATTAGAGACCCTGATGTACCAACCCAAGAAGCGCCTTCGGCCTTCATGCTTGGCAAGGGGCCAAGGCACACGTAGAGCACTGGGCTAGGTTGGAATTGCGGCAGGGGCAAGGCGAGCTGCCACAGCTGTCACTGTTGCCGAAATATTCTCCGCTAACCGACGTGATAGAGACCAAGGAGCGATGGGGCCAGACTATCGCAACCATTTTGCTGAGCGATTTGCGGCTCCGAATCGCTAAATGCCGGTATCGAAAGTGTGGTCGCTACTTCCTCTTAACCCCTCCCAGGACGAAACCTTATACGAAGGGCCTTTTCTGCTGCACCGAACATAATCGGACTGAATCCGCGATGCGAGGAATGGCAGACCTACGGAGTGGCGCTACAGACCGCATGTTAGAGGCGGCGGCCCGCTAATTGCTCAAAATACGCAAAGCAAAAGTGTCTACAGAGCGAATCAAAAAACGGCTGGTCGCAAAAGTAAATCAGTGCATCGCGAAAGATCCTAAACGAACACGCCAGCAAATCGAGGTCAAGTGGGTCACACGCCACTGGCAAGAAATTCGTGAAAGAGCAAAGGAGTTGAGCCATGCCCAAACGCAAGGTGCGTGATCGCGATGGCGTCTACGCCCGCAAAGACCGGCCAGGCTACTGGATCACCTGGAACGACGCCCAAGGAAAACGCAAACGACGCATGACCCACGCCCGTACCCTGAAGCAAGCTCGTGATGCCCGCGCAGCTGAACTTGTCCGAGTCGAGCGGCAAAGGGCTATTGGATTTGCGCCTCCGGTCCCAGAGACGTTCGCGGACGTATGTTCACGTTTCTTAGCGCATCAGAAATCCCGCCTTACTGCAAAGGCCTATGAGCGCGAGGCCGGGATCGTGAACGGTCACCTGAAAGCCTCGTTTTCCGGGCTAGTCGCTTCAATTCGGCGTGTGGATGTTCAGCGATATGTCACACAACGAGCCTCTGAAGTCTCGGCTCATTCGATTCAGAAGGAGTTGCATGTCCTGAAACACCTTCTTCGCCTTGCGGTTGAATGGGAGATAATTCCTTTCAGTCCGGCCCTTGCTGTGAAGTCACCTCGCGTTCCGGCAGGCCGAGTGCGATATTTGCAGCCGACGGAACTTCGAGCTTTAGTCACTGAGGCCCCTGAATGGCTTAGGCCGATTATCACCATCGCCGTTTCTACGGGCATGCGACGTTCAGAAATGCTCGGTCTTCGATGGCTGGATGTTGACCTTCTCAGCGGACGGGTATTGCTTCCGCAGACGAAGAACGGTGATGCGCGCGTCGTATACCTCAACCAATCTGCGCTTTCCGCATTCTATTCAATCTATCCTGCCAGAGAATGGCTGCCGACTGACCGAGTTTTTCAGCACGTGAGCCCTGAGCAGGTAAGCGTCGCATTTGCCCGACTCTGCCGCAGCCTAAAGATTCTGGATTTTCGATTCCACGATCTTCGGCATACCGCTGCGAGTTGGCTGCGAATGCAGGGCGCTGATATTCACACAGTGGCGCAATTGCTGGGTCACAAGGACCTGCGGATGGCTGCTAGATACCAGCACCTGTCACCTACTTCTCTGGCGGATGCAGTGTCACGTTTGGACGCCGTTTTCGGTCTTCCGCGTCACCTTGGCGTCACCGCCGTTCCACAGCTTCCGATAGACAATGCCGCAAATGATTGAAAATGCTTGGCGTCCCCGACGGGATTTGAACCCGTGTTACCGCCGTGAAAGCGGGATGGCTAAACGGAACCCTAACAAACTACAGGGACGTGGACGCACTGGATGGCGTTCTAGGTTCTAGGAGCAGGAAGTAACAGCTTATTGTGTCCCCGATGTGTCCCCGGACTTTTAGAGATGCTGGATGTCCCTGCGTCTTTGAACTGCCGACGGACGCGCTGATAGAAGTGGCTTCTGGGGGGCAGTGTGTGACTATTGGTTAGATTGTGCTCTGGATTTCTGCACAGAGAAGTGCGCCAGCGTCAATCTGCAAATTGACGACCGCGGTCGATGCACTCGCGGCACCAAAACGAACCCCGCTCGCGTCTGTATTCGTGGCATTCGTCGCACAAGTCCCATTCATCCAAGACGCCAGATTCGGTTTTGCGGCGCGCCGCCTCGCGCCCCTCATGGAATGCCTCGCGGCGTTCCTCGGCTGTCCATTCTCGCAGGGGCTTTTTCTCACGCGCCTCTCGGCGCTTAAGAGCATCCAGTTCAGATTGCGATAGAATCTCACTACGTTGGTTCATTTCATCTCCCGTGGCGGGAAGACGAGGCTGTTTCCCGCGAATTGCTGTCTGACTCGTTGGTTTCCCAAGAGCCGCTATTTAGGAAAAGGAAGTCGGTTTTCTTGTTCCATGGTATCGCGCCTAGAGGCTGCAATAGCGAAGTTCGCGGAGTTGCTGTGTGAGGAGTAGTCGAACGTGCTCCCGCCAATGGCGGCGATGCAGCAGCTTGGATTACCAGCTCAACGGCTGATGGTAAAACAGTAGTGCCGATCCTTGCTGGCCGATTCCAAGTCTCTTTCATCAACAGGCGGAATGGCCGGCTTCTGACTTAGAACGGGAATTTCGGATTCACATCGAGATTCGGCTCGGTATTCTGCAACATGAACTTGAAATTCGAGACTGGAAACGGCAACTTGCGTGGATGAGAGCCCGCTCGAGCACCTCAACTTCGAAGTGGGAGACGTTCACCTGCACTCTGTTGCCGCCGGTCCAGTGAATACACCGCTCGTCATTCTGCTGCATGGATTCCCAGAGTTCTGGTACTCGTGGCGTCACCAGATTTTTCCACTGGCTGCTGCAGGATTCCGCGTGATTGTCCCTGACCAGCGCGGCTACAACGTGAGTAGCAAGCCGCTTAGGATCGCCGACTACTCCGTGCCGTACCTTGTATCTGACGTCGTGGCCATCGCAGACCAGCTTGGCGCAGAGCGCTTTTTTCTTGCGGGGCACGATTGGGGAGCCGCGGTAGCGTGGGCCACGGCGGTGTTGCATCCGGAGCGACTGCGCAAGCTGGCGATTCTGAATGTGCCGCATCCAGAGGTATTTCTGCGGACGGTGAGTCGCAATCCGCGACAGATGTTGCGCAGCTGGTACGTGGCATTCTTTCAGCTGCCGGCGCTTCCGGAGTGGCGCTTCTCCCGAAACAACTTCAGGGATGGGGTGCGAGCACTGCTGGGCAGCAGCCGACCAGGCACCTTTGCTGCTGAAGATCTCGACCGCTATCGCGAAGCGTGGTCTCATCCCGGCACAGTGACGGCCATGATCAACTGGTATCGCGCATTCTATCGGCACCGGCCGGCGGTAAGAGACCTGCAGGTGCATGTGCCTGTGTCCATACTCTGGGGCAAGCGCGATAAATTTCTGCTGCCGGAGATGGCCGAGGCGAGCGTTCGCTACTGCGATTCAGCGGAGCTGACATACTTTCCTGAGGCGAGCCATTGGTTGCAACACGAAGAGCCCGAGGCTGTAAATCGCGCTCTGATCGAGTGGTTTGGAAAGTAGTTGTCAGATCAGAGGATGCTTGACGTTGACCCTTTCTGGTACGTTGTTGGAACGCCCCCAGAACTCTGCTTCGCGATAGGTGGACTAGAAAACCTTGCCGCGTTGAATCATTCGGCCCGTCGCAACGACGGGCTTGTTTTTTTGTACCAATCGAACATAGGCCGTGCGGCGGCGTCACGGTTGGACATGCGCTTCAATTCCTCATCCTCTTGTTTTGCAAATCATGGATGGCCCCTGAACTCAGTGCAAAGGTTGAGTCGGTTCAGCTGCTCCAAAACACAAACACCCTTCGTCACTAGGCTGCCGGCGGTCTTATGGGCGAACCGGTACGCCGTGGCGCCCCAAGCAAAACCGGCATGCTATTGCTGCTAGACCTACTGATTAAGAGTTGTCGCACCTCAGCAGGTGTGCCCGCGACGATCACCATGTGAAATCAACCACTTGCCCACAACCTAGCCCGCACAGAAGCACTTTGTCAAAGGAGCGAAAAGCCAGTATTGGCGGATACCGGCTCGAAGCGTACGGCATATTCTGCGGCACACCTCTTTATCACTTTGACCTACTGATTTCGGGTCAGGACTGTCGAGTGAAGAACGGTTGCCTTGCACTGACGCGACACCAAGTGCAGGTATCCTTGTACGCCACCGACAGTTGAATTCCTTGCAGAGCACACACGCTAGGACTCTATCGAAGTAGGTGTCGCAAAGTCGGGTCTCGGCGGCGAGAAAATCGACTCGAACCACCGGCTAATGTAGACCTGAGCATGCGCCTCTCCGCAGAAGTGACGAGCTCCAGATGCTCTAGCAGCATTCGAGTTCCACTTCTGGACGGTGAGCTCAGCGTCACTGCATCGGATCACGAACCAGTGATTTGGAGTATTAGTGATACGGCCGCAAATCTCACACCGGTACTCCTGGAGAGTCGTCATGGAGTGCACCCCGTTTGATAAGTATGTGCCAGACTCAGAATCATATTCGTGGCACACTCATCGCCAATCGCCGTATTCAGAAGCGCGTGATAAATGGGTCGGTCAGGCCAGTCGACGCTAAAGTATTTTTGAATAAAGTCAGCACGTTCACGATCCACGCTATCGACCAATTCTTCAGCATCCTTTTCGCTCTTGCCGCGCTTTATTAGGCGATCCACCTTATTCTGTCGAGGAGCATAAAGAAATACACGTAATGTATCCTGTCGGTTTTTAAGAAACTGTTGGGAGCCTCTGCCGACGATGACGCAATTACCCTTCTCGGCAGCGTGCTCAACCACACGCCGGGTGATCCGAAGTATTGTCTCGCTATCTACCAGATTGAGCTTGGGTGCGTTAATCGCCCCTTCGTAGCTTCCCCGCATGAAAGATTTGAAAAGACGATAGTAGAGCGGATCATTCTTCTCTTCGTGCGCTTCGACAACAGATTTAGGACAGTGCGCTAGTCTGGAGATCTCTTCCGTCAGCTTTTGGTCCCACAGCTTCCAGCCGAGCCGGGTTGCTACAAGCTGAGCGATCTCGCCACCCCCGCATCCGTACTCACGTTCGATGGTGATGATGTTGATCATGAACTCGAATTGCCTTCGTGACGACTAAGTAGAACCGCGAGCTCCTAGACGTGACCCCCAACAAGACTACTCGGCGACGTGCACACCACCGCCCGGATCATTTTTCTTCAGGAGAAAACTCAAACAGAACATAATGGCTGCGGCAATCGAAAGCACCATGAAGGTGTCGATGTACGCGAGGGCTCCGGCCTGTCTTTGCAGAGACTCGTAAATCCGGACGTAGGCAGTTCCGAGAGCTTCATGCCTCCCCAGACCAGCTTTCACAAAGTGCTGTGCCATGCCGTGCGCGGCGTTTGCAAAGTTTGGATTATCGACCCGGGCCGTCTCAACTAGCCTGAGCTGGTGAAATTGGGAGCGTCGAGCGATGACGGTAGTAACGAGGGATGTCCCCACACTGCTGCCCATATTGCGCATAAAGTTAGCGATTCCGGCTACGGAGTTGTTCTTCTCAGCGGGAACACCGACGTATGCAACCAGCGTAATTGGGACAAAGAGGAACCCGAGACCCACGACCTGAGCAATGCGAAGCCATGTGGCGGCACTAAAACTCATCTCAAGATCGATTCGGCGGGTGGAATAGAACATCGCCAGCGAGAGCGCCAGCCAGCCGAAAGCAATTATGCGTCGCGCTTGAAACTTCGTTGTCAGCTGCCCCGTGATTGGTGTTTCTATGAGTAAGACAAGACCTCCTGCGGAGAGTGCCAGGCCAGCAAGCTCTGAGGTGTACCCCAATAGGGTTTGGAGGAACTGCGGCATCAGAACCAGACTGCTGAACAACAGGACGCCTAACATAAACAGCATCAGACTTGCGCTCGCGAAGTTGAAGTTTTTGAACATACGAACGTCTATAATCGGAGCTTTTTCGAACCACTCCCAAACAACCAGCGACACCAGGCAAACAACTGAAAGCACCACGAGTGTCGTGATGAAGTGCGATCCGAACCAATCGTCTTCCTGACCTTTATCAAGGAGAATTTGCAGCGCACCAACTCCGACGGTCAACAGAGCGATTCCGACATAATCCAATTTGACTCCAGCGCCTCTTAGCCGTTTCAAATAGGGAGGGTCTTCGACGAAACGCCGCACCAATAGCCAGGCTATTGCGCCCACCGGGATGTTGATGAAGAAAATCCAGCGCCAGGAGTAGTTGAACGTTATCCATCCACCCAAGGTCGGGCCGATTGTCGGCGCCATGATTGCGGTGATGCCATACGCTGCGAATGCGAGACCGCGCTTTTCGGGTGGGAAGGTGTCCGCGAGGATTGCCTGTGCCATAGGCTGCAACCCGCCTCCACCTGCGCCTTGCATGACTCGGAAGAGAAGAAGAAAGCTGAGACTTGGCGCGAAGCCGCACAGCAGTGAACTAACCGTAAAAACAGTGAGGCAACTCATGAAAAATCGCTTGCGGCCGAGTGCACCGGCAAGCCAACCAGTCATCGGAAGAATGATGGCGTTTGAAACCAGGTAAGAGGTTAAAACCCACGTGCTCTGGTCATTGCTCGCTCCCAGGTTTCCGGCCATGTATGGCAGAGCAACGTTGGCAATGCTCGTGTCGAGGACTTCCATGAACGCGGCAAGCGCGACAACCACCGCGATCAGCCAAGGGTTGTAGCGGGGCCGCCAGACTTCCTGATCGAGTGTCAGCGCAGCAGTGGTCATCTGAGGTAGACGTCCGGAACTACATTCATCCCTGGTCGAAGCTTCCGGTCGTGATTCTCTCCATTCTCAAGGGCAATTTTTACCGGCAGTCGCTGCACGATCTTCACGTAGTTCCCGGTGGCATTTTCAGGCGGAAGCAAACTGAACAGTGGCCCAGTTGCGCCGGCAATGCTGTCCACGTGACCATGCAGAGTCACGCCGCTTGAATCCACGTGAATATCAGCTTTCTGTCCGAGCTGCATGTGCTTGAGTTGTGTTTCTTTGAAATTCGCGGTTACCCAGACTTCATCGAGAGGAACAACAGTGAGTAGTTGCTGCCCGGGTTCTACGTTCAAACCAACGACGACGCTTTTGTTGATCTCGCCGCTGACTGGAGCAACCACCTTCGTATATTGCAGATTCAATTCCGCCTGCTGCAGTATCGCCCGCTTCTGCTGAACATCGGCAACCGCGGCCTGTACCCGCGCTTTAGTGGATGACACCTGTTGTGGACCTGTTTGTGCGTACGCGTGATTGGCGGTGGCTTGCGCTAGACGACTTTGGGCTTGCTGCACAAATTGCTCAGCGGCAGATTCGCTAGCCTGAGCGGCAGCGACGTTCGCGGTGCTCGCTTTGGCGGACGCAAGCGACTGATCATAGATTTGTGGGGACACTTCGTGCTTATCAACGAGCAGTTTGTATCGACGCAGATCATCTTGGGCTTTAACGTCGTTCGCCTGGGCGGCTTCTACCTGTTGATGTGCGGCGGCAAGTTGCTTCTCAGCTGCGGTGATTGCAGCACGTGCATCCTCGATTCCCGAAGCGGTGAATTGCAATTGACTAGTGGTGTTCACGGACGTGATGGGCACAGTGATGTTCAGAGATTTCGCAGTGGCTTCGGCATTCGCTAGATTCGCCTGCGCCTGTGCTAACGCGACCTGATAGTCTGTCGGGTCAATTTCGACGAGAACATCGCCCTTGTTCACCCATTGGTTATCGTTTACGTTGACGCGAATCACGTATCCCGAGATACGTGCGCTGACGGGATAGAGATGTACATCCGCTTGCGCGTCATCCGTTGATTCATAGCTGCTTAAGTAGCGCCACAACAGCAATCCGCCAACAACCAACACCACTGCAGCGAGGATTACAATGAGGTTTCTGCGGCGCTTACGTCGCTGTTCAGGTGAATACTTCTTTTCCGGCGGCGGCGTTGAATAGACGGACGCTCCGCTTTCGTGCACCGGGGAAGATGAGTTTTCGTCAGCCATGTTATTTTCCTTGAAAGTATTCCTTTACACCCTGCTCGCCTTTGCCCAAGGCACGAATAAGGGAAACCTTCGCGAAGTTGTAGCTGTACAAACTAGAAATGTATTGCTCATGTGCGCTGGCGACTGCCTCTTGTGACTGCACGACTTCTACGGTGTCTGTGACTCCCGCACTGAAGCGATCTCGCGACTGCGTCAATGTTTGATCGGCCAAGTCGACGTTGCTGCGTGCAACATTCACCTGCTCGCCAGAAGACTGCAGATTGAGTACTGCTGTGCGCACATCAGCCTCGATTTGTGCGTGCAAGTTGTCGAGGTGCTCCCGGGCTCGTTCAAGCATCGCGTCAGCTTGCTGGATGTCACCGTGAACCTTATTGCCTGTGAAAATCGGAATCGAAAGCGTCCCGCGCAGGTCGTATACCCGCGTGGAATTCGATGGATGGGCGCCGCCCGTACCGTAGTCGGCCTCGAAGGACAGCGACGGGAAATAGCCAGCGACCGCCGCTTTTCGCGACAACTCCGCCGCGCGAACGTCGCTCATGGCAGCAAGATAGTCTGAGCGTGAAGAGTAGGCACTGCTGAGAGCCTCGTCGAGCCTGACGATTTCCAGTGCTTGGTACAGCGATTTGTCCGTAAGGTCGAACTCCTGGCTTGGTGCCAATCCGATGACGCGCGATACGGCGATTTTCTGAATTGCGAAATCATTTTTTGCCTGGATCAGTTGTTGTTGTCGGGTCTGGAGCTCGACCTTGCTCCGCAGTGCATCGATATCAGCGGCCGTTCCAGCATTCACCTGATCAGTGGCTTGATCGAAAACCGTTTGTGCAGCCTGGACCTGAGCCTCGTCGGTTGCGATGCGCGCTTCGTCAGCGACGGCCTGGAAATAGACGTTTCCGACTGCTAGGATGACCAAGTCCCGCGCGTCCAAAAGCGTGTAATCGGCGGATTTCACATCCTGGTTTGCAGCACGCGCCGCATTGATGGATTTCCAATCGAATAATGTCTGGCTCACAGCCGCCCGAGCATCGAAATAAGAAAACGGCCCGACCGCCGGAGAAATGTGGAAGACGTTCGCAGCGGCGTTCCCTAACCCCACCTGGGCGAGATTGATCTTCGAATCCGCCACGTAAGGAGCGGCGGCGACATGCGGGAGCAATGCACTCAATTCCTGCCAGCGTTGTCCGCGGGCCGCGCGAGTGTCAGCGCGGGAAAATAGTAATCCGAGATTGTGTTTCAGGCCTAGATTGATTGCGTCTTGCAAAGATAGCGACATGCGCCCTGGTACGAGCTTCGTCGGCACGCTACCGGCGAAAGGGTTCGCTGACGTTGTTGTCGGCGCGCTCTGCGCTGTCGAGTACGTTTGCGTGTGACACGTCACCGCCACACACATGAGGGCTCTCGCGAATAATGCACGCAGTGACGCCCCGGCATGAATCACGCAACCCTCCCATTCGTGACGAAAAGCCCTGCTTTGAGATCCTGATTAGGCCAGAAGTAATGGATGGAATCTATTAGACGAAGGTATCGCTCCTCGTCGGTGGATTGGGAAGAAAGACCAGGCGCATTGTTGGCCCAGGGCTGAGCAGAGAAAGCCCTTGTCTGTCGTCACATCCAACCTGTCTGATCCACGCACTCGGTGTGCTTTGATCGTTTGCGAGTTTCACATGGTTAGGACCACGCGGAACTCTGCCTTGCCGCTCAGCATCCGTGCGTAGGCTTCAGCCGTCCTTTCAAGCGGATAGGTTTCGATCATGGGGCGAATACCAGTTAGTACACAGAAATTCAGAGTGTCTTCTGAAGCAGAAGGCGTTCCCGCAGCCCATCCTTGGATTGTTTTGCTGCCAAAAATAAGCTGAGCCGGCGTGGCCTCAATGGGGTCCGGTCCCGCACCGACCACAACCAGTTTGCCATTCGGCCCGAGACCGTCAATCATTGCGGACATCGCCTTCGAGTTGGGAGCAGTGGAAAGAATGACGCGTGCCCCGCCTAGTTTTTGTAACTCCTCGGCGGCATTCGTGGCCTGGCTGTCAATGTAGACGTGTGCTCCCAGCTTTCTGGCCAGCACTGCGATTTCGGAACCGCGCCCGATGGCCGCCACGTTATAACCAAATTTGTTGGCGAACTGGACGCCCAGGTGACCCAAGCCGCCGATGCCCTGGACGGCGACAAGGTCGCCGGGCATTGCGCCGCTGTTGCGGAGAGCGTTGTAGGTGGTTATTCCAGCGTCGAGCAGTGGCGCGGCTTCGACGTCAGTAAGGCCATCGGGGATAGGCACCAATGCTTCTACGGGAGCCACCATGTATTGCTGATATCCCCCGTCGTAGCTGACGCCGCTAATCTTGACATTGCGACAATTACGAAAATCACCGCGGCGGCATTCGCGGCAGGTATTGTCGTGGCCACCGTGCCAGCCGACGCCCACACGCTGGCCTTTCTTCCACGTAGTCACGCCCGTGCCAACTTCATCAACGACGCCCGCGACTTCGTGTCCCGGAACGCGCGGATACTGAATGCCCGGCAACAATCCTTCTTTCACGAGCACATCGCTGTGGCAGATGCCACAAGCCTTGACTTTAATGCGCACCTGCCCTGCATCGGGTTCAGGAATCTCACGGTCGACAATCTCGAAAGCTGATCCAGGTTTGGAGATCTGAGCGACTTTCATGGTTGCTACTGCTGGTTTCGGTGTGACTCTTAGCGTTGCCATAAATCCTCCTAAGAATTTGTCTCATGGATCGACCAGCCGAAGGTGAAGGAGAAAGCTTCGACGCCTGAATCGAGAAATTCGATTTCGAACGGCTCCGGCTGTTACGGTCCTCCACTCGTGCACGCAGAGGGCGGTTTGGCATCAGCCCTCTTATTCCAGCCGTGAAAGCGCGACAACTCACCCGCGTTCCAAGCATCGCGCAGCCCAGGTGTGCTGAGATCCCAGTCGGGGCGAATCTCGCTGCTCACGGCGCGCAGATCGTGCCAGAGGTCCACCATTGATGGGCGGCCCCAGAACCAATAACCGTTGTAGATGCGGTAGATCACCAGACCCGGCTTAAGCACAAGCGTGTGCGGGATCATTGGGTTGTGCTTGGGGTCGGTGTACTCCTGAATATCGAGATCCTTCTGCACTTTCCGGTCAGGGTCGGAGAGGAAAGTCCACTGGGCCCCGACGGAGGCGCGGAACTCCTGGAGCGTGTGGTGGTCGTCGGTGGAAATTGTAGCGACCTGAGTGTATGCGACTGCGATCTTTGGATAGAACGCCGCGAGCTCCAAGTGCTGCTGGTGCTCCTTGGGGCAATAATGGCCACGTGCGAGTGTGAGGATCATCGGGTCATCACCCTGCAGGTCACTGAGCCTGCGCGGTGTGCTCGTATGATCGGGCAGTTCGTAATCCGGAAACACTCCTCCGGGCACAATATCCGAGCGCATGCCTGGACTCCTTAAATGGGACCGCATGGCGCGTCCCTTACCTAGGTAGCTCTGTCCCTGCTTGCTCGCTCACCATGTACTCGGCATACCAATCGGGCCAGTTCTCATCCCGTTGTCCGATGCGTGCCTCGTGCTGACCATGCGCGAGCGCGGCGCGCTTCAGTGCACTGGCAAGATCGCTTGCCGAAGCGAATGAAGTCGGGCCAGGCTCGACACGGCCCGGCAGACGGCTGGTGATCTCTTGCAGCACCCAGCTGTTTCCATCGGGATCTTTAAACTCGGCACGCGAGCGATAAGTCCGACGCTCCGGATCCAGCCCAGGCGCTGGGCCGTTCTCGCCAAGGTGAAAGAAATCGCTCACCTGAACACCCGCGGCACTCAGCGCATTGCGGGCGGTAACAATATCGGACACGATGATGTAACCCTTGCCCGAACCGGGCACGGCAGAAGTCAGGTTTCTGCCGAATTGCAGCGAGCACGTCGAGCCATGCGGCGTGACTTGGACGACGCGGAAACTGGGGAAGTTAAAGTCAGCGTCAAGCCGCCATCCAAGTTTCAGGTAGAACTCCTTCGCGCGATCGACGTCCGCTACAGCGACGATGGTGACCTCGATCTTCTGGTCTATTTTGGCGATGTTCGTGGCACCGGTGTCACTACTATTGATTTGTTGTGTCAAAGTAGCCATTTTTCCTCCTAATGATTCTACTAATTCGGACCGCTTGTGACGCGCCTTTAGCGATGACAGAGGCGATTTGTTCGACAAGAAGACCCGTCGGGTACGCGGACCGGGTCTACGCTGCGCTCACCCTCTTGCCACGCCGTTTCGCGCTTCGATGGCTTTTACAGAGTTCTTGAACGCCTTCTCCAAAACTCCCTTTCCGATCGTCCCAACCACCAGGCCGACCAGCCATCCCTTGAGGTTCTTGCCATCGCGTACGGTGACTAGGTCAATGTCGGTCAAGCCGTCGGGACGGCGCGTAAAGGTATAGGTGTGGCCGGACGCCCCCCCCCACGTGTTGGAGTCGGTCGTCTTTAGGACGACGTGGTTGGGATCGGACCAGTCGTAGTGCAGTCGTTCCCAAATGCCGCTCGAGCCCTCCGTGACGTCGGCCTGCGTGGACCCGCGGCTATGCACCTTCATGTACTCGTCGGTGCTGTTGCCAAAAAGCTTCGCGCGGCCTGGGCCAAAGTCGGTGAGCCCGGCAATGTACTGCTCAGGCGTTGAGGTAGTTGTCTGGTGCATATGGATGGTGGACATGCGTGGCCCTTTCGCTTCCCGACATCCGGGATTCTGGGTCTAGTTTTGATTGCTTCGGTCCGAACTGCTGATACTGCCTTCTTAGCTAGGCGGCCAAGAACTGCTGTCCGCCGTCAATGTCATAGGTTGCGCCCGTGAGGGCGGCGTTCCGTCCGAGTTTGGTGTTGATTAAGCCAGATGAACTCAGATGAGTCCATTAGACGAAGGTATCGACCGATACGAAGGTATCAACTGGCAATTGCGCGGAAAGCCGGGCATTCTGGCCCCCCCACAGCTGTGTCTTGGCCTGCGCCAAGTCAGCATCGGCTGGCTTGAGAGTGGCTCAAAGCCTCGCGATGGAGGATAATCCGTAAACAGTTCTTGGGACCACGGTAAATGCAGAGAAGAGGGCCGGCTTTTTCTGGGGCAGTTCCCAGCCAGAGGTGAGAGATGGCAAGTGTACGGGTGCTGGTGGGGACGCGCAAGGGCGCATTCGTTCTGGCTTCGGATGCGATGCGCAAGCAGTGGGAAATTCATGGTCCGCAGTTTCCTGGCTGGGAGATATTCCATCTGAAGGCATCTCCTGCTGACCCAGACCGGCTTTATGCCTCCCAGTACAGCGCTTGGTTTGGGCAACTGATACAGCGTTCCAATGACGGGGGCAAAACTTGGGGGCCAGTCGGTAACAAATTCGTGCACAACGGCCTCTCAAGCACCCACGAGTGGTACGACGGCACGCCGCATCCCTGGGAATTCAAGCGAGTCTGGCATCTCGAGCCATCACTGAGCGACCCCGATACGGTCTACGCCGGCGTTGAAGATGCTGCTTTATTCCGCTCGAGTGATGGGGGACTGACTTGGCAGGAGCTTTCTGGATTGCGCGGTCACGCCTCAGGGCCGCGTTGGACACCTGGCGCCGGTGGACTGTGCCTGCACACCATTCTCTTGGATCCCAGCGACCCTAACCGGATATTCATCGCCATCTCCTCCGCGGGTGTCTTCCGTACGGATGATGCGGGCCGGACGTGGCGTCCGATCAACCGCGGACTGAGGTCGCAATACATTCCTGATCCGACTGCCGAGGTCGGCCACTGCGTTCATCGAATCGCGACGCATCGCTCGGGTAAGGGCGTGCTGTTTATGCAGAAGCACTGGGACGTCATGCGCAGCGATGCCACTCGTGAAACGTGGCACGAAATCAGCGGCAATCTGCCGAGCGACTTCGGATTTGCGATCGACGTCCATGCACACGAGCCGGACACCGTGTACGTCGTCCCGATCACGAGTGACTCCGAACACTTTCCACCCGATGGAAAGCTGCGCGTGTACCGAAGTCGTACTGGCGGACACGAGTGGGAGGCGCTTACGGAAGGCTTGCCGCAAAGTAACTGCTATGTCAATGTGTTACGCGATGCCATGGCCATGGATTCGCTAGATTCGTGTGGCGTATACTTCGGCACGACCGGTGGTCATGTGTACGCGTCCGCGAACGGCGGGGACAGCTGGACGCTTGTTGCCCAAAACCTTCCGGCGGTCCTTTCCGTCGAAGTCCAGACTTTGCCATGATTCGAGTCCAACTTCCAACCCATCTGCGAACTTTGGCTAAGGTCAACGATGAGGTAACGATCGAGGTCGAGAGTGAGGCCACTCAGCGTTCGGTGCTCGACCGGCTGGAGGCTTGCTACCCAATGCTAGTCGGCACGATGCGAGATCCCGTTTCGCAACAGCGGCGTCCATTCCTGCGTTTCTTGGCGTGCGAGACAGACTTGTCTCGTGAATCGCCAGATTCGCCTCTCCCCGACGGAGTTATCTCCGGCACAGAACCCTTCAAAATCATAGGAGCGCCTGCTGGCGGCCAAGCAGCACCGTTGCCACTTCATACATTATCGCAAGCCGACGTCACAGATTCAGTGATCTCGGAGGTTGTCCCGAGTGCTTCCCCAGAACGTAAGCACAGGGGCAGCGTTCTCGTCATAGCAGACGAGTGTACAAGTCTCAAGTCGCTCTTCGCTATTCTGACTGAAGACGGCTACGCCGTACACGAATGGCAACTGGATCTGAGGTCACAGTTGCCGTTCTCCATCAACACGATGCCCGATGTGGTGTTAATAGACGTCAGGAAACCGGGCCTCGATGGCTACCGGGTATGCGCGAGTTTGAAGAACGACCCAGCAACGCGAGCGATTCCGGTGATCTTTATCGGTTGGATAGATCGTCCTATCAATCAGGCGAAAGCATTGGTCAGCGGGGCGGTTGATTATGTAACCGATCCCTTCGATCCTCAAGAGGTCTTATGGCGAATCGAAACCCACGTTTCGCTGCGCCGTTTGCGGGAGAATCTGAAAGCCGTGGCTCCCAGCCACGGCGCGCAGGCGGTTGCAACCGATAACCACCTGGAGAGAGCGTTTCAGGAGATACAAATCCTGACCCAGGTAACTGGCCGCAAACATGCGGAAGAGAAAGTGCGTCAAGCCGCGAGGGAACTGAAAAAAACTGAAGAGGCCCTTCAGTCAAGCGAGCGCAATCTTGCTGGAATCATCAATACCATTCCCACGGCGGCATGGACTACTCGTCCGGACGGCTACTGCGACTTCCTCAATCAAGTATGGCTCGATTACGCGGGCATGACTGCGGCGCAAGCGCAGGGCTGGGGGTGGTCGGAAGCCATTCACCCAGACGACCGCAAGAAACTTGTCGAGGAGTGGCAATCGTCGCTCGTTGCAGGCACACCGGTCGACACAGAAGCTCGTATTCGCGGTTTCGACGCTGCATATCGATGGTTCCTTATTCGCGCCAATCCGCTGAAGGATGAATCGGGCAACATCCTCAAATGGTACGGCACCTGTCTAGACATCGAGGATCGCAAACGCGCAGAAGAGAAACTTCGACGGAGTGAGGACTTCCTCGCAGAAGGTCAACGGCTAACCTTAACTGGCAGCTACTCTTGGAAGGTGGCGACCGATGAAATCACGTGGTCCGAACAACTCTATCGCATATACGACTTTGATGTAGGTATTCCCGTGACACTCGAGCTCATCCGCGCTCGACTCCATCCGGAAGACATCGGCTTGATAGAGAAGATGAAGATGGTCGCGCAGTCTGAAGGCGCGAAGGATTTTGAATGGCACTGGCGCTTGAAGATGCCAGATGATTCGATCAAGTATCTGCACGCAGTTGCTCATGCTACTCGGGACCGGGATGATCAGCTAGAGTACATCGCCGCGGTTCAGGATGTGACAGCACGTTATCTCTCGGAAAAAGCGCTGGCTGGGGCCAGGTCAGAACTTGCGAAAGTTGCCAGAGTTACCAGCCTCGGGGTGTTGACCGCGTCGATTGCGCACGAAGTAAACCAGCCTCTCTCGGGCATCATTACCAATGCCAGCACGTGCCTGCGCATGCTCTCGGCCGAGCCCCCCAATGTTGATGGCGCTCGCGAAACCGCTCGACGTACCATTCGCGATGGCAATCGCGCGTCCGACGTAATCACCCGATTGCGGACTCTTTACAGTAAGAAGGATCCTCAACTGGAATTAATGGACTTGAGTGAAACTGCCCGAGAGGTCACGTCGTTGTCCGTGAGTGAACTACAACAAAACCGCGTAGTGCTTCGCCAGGAACTTGCGGAAGATCTCCCAGCCGTCATAGGTGATCGTATCCAGCTTCAACAGGTGATCATGAACCTTCTTCGGAATGCTTCAGAGGCTATGAGCACAGTTGACCGCCCGAGAGAGTTGCTGATCAGAACCGAACTAGAAGAGGGAAACCGAGTGCGCCTTAGCGTCAAAGATGTCGGAGTCGGTTTCGAACCCCAAGTTTTGGACAAACTTTTTGATGCTTTCTTTACGACGAAGAGTGATGGAATGGGAATAGGGCTATCGATCAGCCGCTCCATTATCGACGCTCATCAGGGGCGTCTCTGGGCAACGGCGAACAGTGGACCTGGAGCCACATTTTCGTTTTCGATCCCTTGTCAATCTAAAGGTTCTTCAGGCGCCGATGCCAATGGTGGTCGGGATCCGGTAAGCGACGCGGCGTGATCGGGCTTTCTGCACACGTAGCCAAACGCACTGAAACGCATGAACGCTGCCAACTTCATAACGAAGTGTGAGCAATACTATCGTTCAATTGTTCGAATCCAAGACCTCTGTTCTGATAGTCCCATCCGATTCGGAAACAGCCCAGGATAGGAGAGGAATTACAATGCATCCTTTACGCAAACTAAGGGAATCCGGTAAACCTACGCTCGCCCAGATCAGCGAACTGCTTGCCGAAAACATCGTATTCAACAGCCCGATCCTGGCACGGCCGATCCAGGGGCGAGAACTCATCGCGCCGATTTTCACTCAGTCGAGCAATACGCGTGGTTCCGGTACTTACACAGCCGAGTTTAAGCTCGATGAGCGCACCACCTTCTTGCGCTGGGTGGGGACCATGGATGGCCACAAGTTCGAGAGCATGGAGATCATCGTCGACAACGAGCAGGGGCTGATTGCGGAACGCACTATTGCCCTGCGGCCGTATCCGGCTCTGAAACTATTCCGCGATGCCATGTATGCAGCGCTCAAGGATAAGCTGCCTCCCGATGTTTGGGACTACCCAACGACATAGTGCGACCATAACGGGCGTTTCGGATCGGGTCGACTCAGGAATCTAGTGGGCATCTGTGAGTTATAACTTGGTCCGCCGAAAGATCAAGCTCGGATTCGAACGCTTCCCTCAATCTCTTCCACTTCATACACCTTAAGCGCCTTGGTCGCCGGGCCGTTCATCACCGCCCCGGTGGCGAGATCGAATCGTGAGCCGTGGCATTGACACATGATCGTCATTCCTGCAAGCAAGCCTGCCGAGAGTGGGCACGCCGCAGGGGAGCACGTACAGAGATCGTCGAAAGCGTAAAGGCGGTTTTTGACCCGTGCGATTGAGATCCGCAGCTTACGATCTTCGAGGTAGTAAGGGACAACGAACTCGTTGGGAATGGCTTCGCTTCGCCCGATGGTCCGGAAAGTCTCAGTAGCGGCTTGAGTGGCGAACTCGGTCATGGCTTCTCCTGATATTACGATCGTCAATATGGGTATTCCGGAATGACGTCCGACTTCTTCGCGTCGAGTCGCAGTTCGCCGAGCGCGCCTGCGGGCACCATTGGATGATGTGGCATAACCGGATCAATGCGATCGTATCCCGAACCCAAGGGGGGCCGTCCGTCCGCGTCTCCTTTGTTCGGCCAAAGTGACATTGCGCGCTCTGCCAAGGCCGTGATCATGAGTGACGGGTTCACGCCCGGGTTAGCCGGCATGACACTCCCATCCATAACGTGAAGGCCAGGCTGCCCAAACACCCGCTGGTATGGGTCGATGGCGCCGCTTTCACTGCTCTCGCCGATAGGAATCCCACCCACGAAGTGCGCGGAGGCGTTGCGATTGATGACTTCCGTGAGCAACGCCCCCTCACCACTGTCCAGCTTTTTTGCGAGCCGGTCGACAAAGTTTTCGACGACCGGGATGTGCACCGACGGAGGTGTGCCCTGACCTGGCCGGCTTCTTAGCAGCCCGTCCTTCCAATACAGATCGATCGACGTGTCAGCCGTCTGCATGCACAGTGCGACGAAGGATCTCTCGGACCAGTGGCGCGGGTCATCGAAACTGAGCACCTCGTTAGGATGTTGCACTAGTTGCTTCAGCCAGGACTCAAACGGATGATTCTGCTCGCCATGCTGGTGGTAGGTTCCGAGCAACGCAAATACGTTGCTTCCCACTCCCCAATAGGTGGGCTCGATGCTCGTCACCGGGTCCGGCCACACGCCGGAGGTGATCGCTACCGACCCCGGCTGGAGATGGACCTTCTCCGGATCGTCCTTCCATTGTCCGTGAGTTCGCGTGACATATAGAAGCTGTTCGGAGTTCGTCCGCGCCCGTTGCCCAAGCTGGCTCGAAAGACCGGGCAGACTGCCCTTGTGCTGCATGTGAAGGAGCAGCTTCGACGAGCCATACGCATGCGCAGCCACGATCACCTGCTCGGCGATGTAAATATGATGCTTGACATGCGTCGCCCTCTGCGCCCAGCCAGGATGACGGGCATGCACTTCGAAGCCGCCTCCAGCGAGCGGAACGAGATCGTAAACCTCATGCAGTTCATGGATCTCGGCGCCGAGCTTCTCCGCAAGATAAAGATAGTTCGTGGTCAGCTTGTTCTTGGCGTTGTGGCCGCACCCGATACAGCAATTGCCACACGAGATACAGCCGCTGCGCCTCGGTCCGACGCCGCCGAAGTATGGATCGTCGGCCTCGACACCTGGGTTACCGAAGTAGACGCCCACCGGAGCCTTGTTGAACGTTTCCCCTCTTCCTATCTCGATCGCGACCTGTTGAAGGGCCCGATCGACGTCGGTTGGCATGTACGGGTAGCGCACGACGCCGAGCATGCGGGTTGCCTGATCGATACAGGGGGCCAGTTCGTCGGCCCAGTCGGTGATCCCCGCCCACCCTGGAGCATCGAAGAATTTCTTCGGAGGGACATACAAGGTGTTGCCATAGACGTGTGAGCCGCCGCCCACGCCCGCTCCGGAGAGTACGAGCACATTGTCGAGGTACTCCATTCTTTGGATTCCATACAACTCAGCTGCCGGCAGCCACAAGAAGTGCGGCAGATCCCACTGACTCTTTGGAATGGCTTCGTCTTTCCAACGCTTGCCGGACTCCATCACACCGACCCGGTAGCCCTTCTCCGCGGCGCGAAGCGCGGCAACACTCCCACCGAACCCCGAGCCGATGATTACGACGTCATAGTCGAAGTTCTGCATACCTTCGTCCTTTCTGATGCAACTTGTGGATCGGGTGCCGACCTTGCCCATGGAAGCAGAGTTGCGAGTTGAGAACAATCAGACGAAGGTATCGGTGAGAACGGTCTAATCTCGCTGTTGCACAAGCGGAGTGAAGCAATACCAAGGTACAATAGACGCCCTTCCTGGACTGGCGCATTGTTCCCCTATGGAGTCCCATCAGGGAAAGAGCGTGATGGAACATCCCCTTGTATCCGTAGTTGATGATGACGAGTCCGTGCGAGAGTCGCTGCCTGACTTGCTCAAGGAGTTCGGTTTCGCAGTGCATGCTTTCTCATCCGCACAGGAATTCCTGTCGTCTGACAGCCTCGGCAAAACCAAATGCTTGATCCTGGATGTGGCGATGCCAGGGATGACAGGGCTTGAGCTTCAGCAAGAATTGATGCATGGCGGGCATGAGATCCCCGTCATATTCATCAGCGCTCAGAAGGACGCCGCCATTCGGGAGCAAGCGTTTAGACAAGGGGCCGTGAAGTTCCTGTACAAGCCGTTCAGCGACACGGCCTTGCTTGAGGCATTGAATGTGGCTGTGCCCATGAAGTGAATCGCCTGAGACCTTCAGTACTCTAGGAGATATACTATGAGCCTCGCGCAAGCACTCTACCGTGAGCTGGGGTCAGCGCCAATGCCGCCCGCATCAGACATAGTATTCGTCATCGATGACGATGTCTCAGTGCGGGAGTCACTCGAATTATTGATCGAAAACGAAGGCTGGCAGATCGAAACTTTCCCTTCCGCCCAGGAATTTCTAGATCGACCTCGAATTCTAGCTCCGAGCTGCCTCATTCTCGATATCTCTCTTCCTGGTCTCAACGGCTTAGAGCTACAGCAACGGATAAGTCCTGAGCGGACCGAGATGCCGATTATCTTCATCACGGGTCATGCCGACATCCCGATGACAGTCCGAGCGATGAAAGCCGGCGCCGTTGAATTCCTAACGAAACCTTTGAGTGATGAAGTTCTACTCAATGCCATTCGCCAAGCACTAAAACGCAGTCGCATCGCTCTGGCCAGCAAAGCGGAGATGCAGCAACTCCGGGAGTGTTACGCCTCGCTCACCCCTCGCGAACGGGAGGTTATGGCGCTGGTGGTCTCCGGACTGTTGAACAAACAGATCGGCGGAGAGTTGGGGATCAGCGAGATCACGGTTAAAGCGCACCGCGGTCAGGTGATGCACAAGATGAAAGCTGACTCCCTTGCCTCGCTGGTGAAAATGTCAGCGCGATTGGGTATCACCTCTGCAACGAGAGCGTAAACTCAAGGTGCAAGGTCCGAACTACTTCACTGAAATTCCGTCAGCATTCCAAGCGGTTACAGAAGATGCACGGAAGACTTCGCCATTTCGCGACAGGTCTCTTGACCGGTTGCTGGCGACCATAAGACTATTCCGCGGCCTTCGCAGCCAGCGTTTCAACCAGGGCAATGTTTTGAAGTAGCTCTGTTGGCAAATTGTGCCTCTCTTGGAGATAGGTCGAGCTGTTGTAACTTATCCAGGTGTTCTTGTGCGCATCCTCCCAGACCAATATTTTTAGCGGGAGATCAATGGCGATGCTGGGTACGGCGAGCATCAGCGGAGTACCGGCCTTTGGATTGCCAAAGATCAATAACTTTGTAGCCAGGCATTATCATGCCCGCTTTTTCCGCCTCGCCACTGTGATCCACCAGAGCAAAGAGTGTCACTCCCTTGGATTGAAGAATATTTTTGAGTCGATCCACCGTCTCGTCAACAGAATGATTGCTCGGTTTATCGACGATTCCTGTGATTGCGGTTGTTGGTGTCATTGAAACCTCCTGCTTATCTTGCACATGGGTATTGCTGGAGTCCCGCACGGAAACCAAGTAAATTGCCATCGCCAATCCGACCATGGCCAGGAACAGCGCTATTGCGACAGCTTGCGTGGATGGACGGGAAGGCGGAACGCCTCCGCGATTCAACTCGCGGACAAGACGAATGTGGTGCCATGCTGAGAAAACGAAGACGAACACTCCTACTGTTATCAACGCGGTCCCAAACCAGAGGGACAGACCATAAGACGGCACTGAGCGCGCGTGCTGAATCGGTGCGAACTGCGTGAGGAAGAGGCCAAAGCGCGCAACAACGAAGCCAAATCCCATCAGCGCCAAACCTGTGCGGATCCAGGCAAGGAATGTGCGTTCAGCCGCCAACGCGTCACGCAAGTCGGTCTTTTGAATCAGTTCCATTCCTGGGAGTCTCGACAGATCGATCCAATACACTTCGAAACAACTAAAACAGAGCAAGCTCTAGCCCTTTACTCCTGCCCGGCTCGTCTCGAACAAAAACCAAACCCGGCGCTGCGCCTGGTCGATCCAGTTCTCTAAGAAGCTTGCGGTTGCAACATCGTTTGCCTCATCGCAAAGGTCATGGATTTCAATCATGCGTGCGATTAACGCTTGATTGTCTTCGCGCAGTTCACCAAGCATATCCAAAGCTTCCACGTAGTCCGCATCGTTGTCGGCGACGTGTTTGAGACGAGCCACATGTGCAATTGAGCGAATTGTCGTTCCACCCAGTTTGCGAACTCTTTCGGCGATATCATCGGTTATTGCGAACAGCTGATCTGCATGCTCATCGAGCAACAAGTGGTAGTCACGGAAATGAGGACCACTGATATGCCAATGGAAATTCTTTGTCTTCAGGTAAAGAGCGAAGACATCGGCGAGTAGGACATTGAGTTCTGCTGTGATGTTCTGAACATCCTCTTTCTGCAGCAGAGTTGGAGTCCTCACTCATGCTTCACGGCGCGTTGCAATGTCGTTTCGGTTCGTCATGTTCTTCCTTTCGTGCGATCCCACTGTTGAGTGTTGGATTTAGTGCCGCCACTAGCCGGCACGAGCAGTATTGTTTGTCCATGCGAGGAAACGTCGGTGGTAAATGTCTGAACTTAGCTTGCTGGTCATGGGATTTCTGCTTTTCGCACGTGATCAGTTCGAACTTCTTGGCAACTCGGCAGACCGCCTGTTGACTCCGCGGTCTGCCAAGGCAAGTTAATCGCTATCCTTGTGTACTTTGGTAATTCGCCGTTATGCTGCGCCACGTGCCTGTGTCGGCGCTTCCAATGAGGCTGGAAGCCGTGCACCGACCCAGTCTTGGATGTCCTGCATGACCACGCGCTTGTCGAGATCGTTGAGAAGATCGTGAAACCCTCCTTCATAAAGCTTCAATGTTTTGTCCGGGGAGCCCGCCATGTCATAAAAGCGCTGGCTGCCGCTGGGCTTCGTGTTCTTGTCGAGAGTGCCGTGAAGAATCAGGAGCGGGAGGGTAATCAGAGAGAATTCCTTCTTGAGTCGCTCGTCAGCACGAACCAACGCGGCCATGGTTCGCGTCGGTTGAGTTTCATGTGCAATCAACGGATCCTCGTTCATGGCTTCCACAGCCTTCGGGTCGCGCGAGAATCTCTCGTTCGGAAGGTGGAGGATATGGGCATGCGGAGCAAGGTGGCCCAGCCCTTTGAAAACCGCTAGGGCGAAATCGGGCGCAGGCAATTCATGGGCGAAGCTTTCGCAGATCAATCCAGCGAGTTCGGGTTGGTGATCAAGCGTATAGAGGCACGAGACAACCCCGCCTGCGCTATGACCGAGGAGGAAAAAGGGCAAGTTCGATTCTCGCGATCTTGCCACCTTAACCACGGCTTCGACGTCGCTGACGTAATCTTCAAAATTATCAACGTAGAAACGCTCGCCATCAGAATTGCCGCGGCCGCGCAAATCTACGGCGTACACGGCTAAGCCTGTTGCAACCAATTGTTCGGCCACCCACTCGTAATAGCCACTGTGGGCGTTAAAGCCCGGAACAATGATGACCACAGCGCGAGGCTTTTGTTTTGGACGCAGCGACCGAAAGAAAATTCTTAGGCCGCTTGCCCCTTCAACTCTCTCCCCACTATTTGTAAAGTCTGACATTGGGATTCTCCTTTTGTGAATGTAGGTGTTTGAATTTCCTTGAATCAGAACAAGGTCTTAAGGTGCGTAACGGGTAAAAACAAAGTCGTGATCTTTGGCAGGTTCGTGGCAGCCGAAACAGGTTTTGTGCTTCGCCTCGTCGGCAGCCTTGCCGTCCGTGAAGTCAGCGAACCCCCAACCGCCAGACTCGGCGTACTTCGTTGAGTCCTTGACCATGACCTGCATATTCACGGGGGATCCGGCAACAAAAGCTTGGACGTGGCCAAAGACTCTATTGTCTTCATCCGAAGGAGCACGCTTCCAATGCAGCGCAACAATGACTGCGCCATCCGGGAACGGAAGCGTTCCCTCGCGATAGGCCTTGATCGCTGCATCGTTGCCCAACTCAGCGCGCAACTGGTTGAAGTCGCCTTCTTCGAGGGTCACGGAGATCAGCTTCCAATCGCGGTATCCCGGCGGGACGGTGACTCCATAGACTGGAGAGGCATCCTCATCGGCGTGCCCGTATAGCTGAGCTGAAAATGCGATAAACCCTGCAGCTATCAGCAACGCTGGTAGAACCGCAATCTTCACTGTTCCTCCTTTCACGTCTGCAGCTCGCGCTCTTAGGTGTTTCATAGCAAACGACAATGCACCGCTTCTTTGCATCGTGCAATTGGACCTTGGTATTGGGGCTTCGCTCCGTCCTCTGCAAGTCACACAAGAGGTAGTGCATCACGCAGCGTTATGAGAAATATTGATCGAGCGCGGCGGGTAAGTGCTACCTAAGTATGGGTCGATACCATCGTCCAATGGCGCGATTGCCGCGCCCGCGAGAGTATTCACGCAGTTCAGCTTCGTATCTTCGCAAACGCAATGCATGCAGCGAAGAACTCATCACAATGGAGGGTTCCAATGTTCACTACATCGAACGACACCAATATCAAGGCAGACGCCAAGGCCAGGGCCGCCGTGATTGGCATAACGGTTGTGCTGATCGCGTTCTCAGCTTTGGCGCAGACTGCTAAGGACGTCAAAGGCGCAACACCGCTAGTCGCGATCCAGAATGAGGCCCCCGCTAAACTGATTGTCGATCCACCGATCCCGGAACAACTGGCTCTGGGCCGTGTCTTCATTCAGTACCGGACGGAGAACCTGCGCATTCTGCCGGTATTCGGCAAAGCTGCGTTGGAAGTGTCGCCACGGATTGGCCATCTGCACTATTACTTGGACGATCAATCCTGGCCCACCGTCGATACAAGCGGAGAAACAGTGGTGTTTGTGGGATTGCCGCCAGGACCGCACAAAGTTCGCCTCGAATTGGCGGACACAATCCATCGGCCAATCCCTGATTGCAGCAAAGTGGTGGATTTTACGGTGCCCGCTCCCCAGCAGAAATAAGGCTGTTTCACGAGGTCTTCACGAGCCAGGCGACCGCCTTCCTTGCCGCAGACCCACAGTTTGCGCCTGATTGAGTCACGAGCGAAAGCGCGATGAAAGCTGCGAAAGTGGCAGCGATCTTCGTCAACGACTGAGGAGAAGGATCTTTATGAATTCCGAGACTGCCGACGTTGCCGGCCTCAAGATCTTCTACCGCGAGGCCGGAGATCCTTCGAAACCGAACATCGTCCTGTTGCACGGATTTCCCTCGTCCTCGTACTCATTCCACGACCTCATTCCGCGTTTGGCCGATCAGTTTCACGTCATCGCGCCCGACTACCCCGGTATGGGGTATAGCGAGGCACCGGCTCCGACCGTGCTGCGACCCACCTTCGACGACATGGTCGGAGCCATCGACGCGTTTATCGCGCAGTGCGCCCCCGGGCCAGTCATTCTTTATATGCATGACATCGGAGGTACGATCGGGATGCGGATCGCGACGGCCCACCCTGACCGGATTGCCGGCCTTATCTTTCAGAACTTCACCATTTCAATCGACGGGTGGAATCCCGAGCGCCTAAAGGTCTACGAGCGGCTCGGCGGTCCTGAAACCCCAGAGAGTCTTGCCGAGGTAGAGCAATTTACTACGGTGGAACGCGACATGTTTCTTCACAAGAGGGGCGCACGCCGGCCCGACGCTCTGAATCCAGACTATTGGGCGATCGACACTTATACGTTTTCGATTCCGGCGAGTCGCATTTTCATGTCGAGACTGTTCATGACCCTCGCGACGAACATCCAGCTCTACCCGCAATGGGCTGCATATCTGAAGAGCCGGCAGCCGAAAATTCTCATTGTGTGGGGGCGAAATGACCCTCTCTTCCTGCCGACGGCACCGGAATTTGTGAAGCAGATTGTGCCGACGGCCGATCTGCGCTATTTCGATGGAGGCCACTTCGTGCTCGACGAGTATGCCGACGCGATCGCGGAGGCAATCATCGAGACGTTTTGCCCGATGTCGGAAATGCGCAATTAGTGAGCCAGAGAGAAAAACAATGAATACACTCGCAAAGCAGACAATCGATGCTCACGGCGGCCTTGAACGTTGGAGCCATTTCAACACGCTTTCAGCGCACCTGATCCAAGGGGGCGCCCTCTGGGCTGCGAAGGGCAAAGCGGGAATCCTGGTTGACCCTACGGTTACTGTCGACCTTCGCGACGAGAAGGCCTCGCACTGGCCTTTTGGTTCTCCTGATCGAAGGTCGCGTTTCGAGCCGCAACGGGTCGCGATCGAAGACGCGGAGGGCAATGTCCTTGAAGAACTCCTTCAACCTCGCGCCTCATTCAAGGGACACGCTGCCCTCTGGAGCGATTTGCAGCTCGCGTACTTCGCGGGATACGCAATGTGGACTTATCTGAACATTCCGTTTCTGCTCGCCAGACCCGGCGTTGAGTCAGAAGAAGTGGAGCCGTGGCAAGAGTCGGGCGAAACCTGGCGTCGTCTAAAAGTCCATTTCCCCGCTGATATCGCGACCCACAGCACAGAGCAGACACTCTACCTCGATGAGCAAGGATTGTTGAGGAGGCAGGACTACACCGTCGAAGTCGATGGCACCGCAGGAGCGGCGCACTACGTCTACGATCACAAAGAGTTTTCGGGCATCGTCTTCCCGACGAAAAGGCGAGTTTTCCGTCGGCAACCGGACGGACATTCCGCTCCCGAACCGTTGATTATCTCCATCGACCTCGATCGGATTGTTCTCAGCTAGAGCGAGAACAGATTCCACTCTGCCATGTATCCCCGTTCGATGGAAGGTTTCGCATGAATAAGACTACTCAAGGTTCACTCGAAAATTTCACGATCACTGTTCTCTCGACGATGCTCGTGGGCGAACCACGAGGCATTGGCGAGTGGGGTTTCGCCGCTGTTGTCGAAGTCGGCGATCACCGTATGCTCGTCGACACAGGCGCTCGACCGGACACAGTCTTGAAAAATACGCAGGAATTGAATGTCGACTTGTCTGGCGTGCACGAAGTCGTCCTGACGCATTCTCACTGGGATCATGTTAGCGGCCTTCTCACGCTTCGGCGTGAGCTCATGAAACGCAATCCTGACGCGCTTTCAGTAGTGCATGTGCCCGTCGGTATCTTTGATAGCCGACCGTCGCCAACGGGCGAGGGCAATCCGATGATCGCGATTCGCAAAGACTATGAGGCGACAGGTGGAAACTGCGTTTTGCACCCGTCCGGTGCGGAATTGACACCTGGAATTTACTTCACCGGTCCAGTTCAACGCGTTTATCCGGAGCACAATTGGAGCGGGTCGGGCAGGCTTCTGACGCCTGCCGGGCTCGTAGAGGACAACGTCCTAGAGGACTCATCAGTTGTTCTCGATACACGAAAAGGATTGGTGATCCTCACGGGCTGCGGACATGCCGGCATCGTGAACATAATGACCGCAGTTGAAAAGAATTACGGGAATAGGCCGATCTTCGGAATCATCGGAGGGCTGCACCTGTTCGGCGCGAGCGATGACGTTGTGGACTGGACGGCTACCAAGCTTCGGGAATATCACGTAGCGAATCTGCTGGCAGCTCATTCGAAGCCACGTATCAATTGAGGACCAAGTTGGGGCTGAACCGTCAAACGGCAGTCGTTGCCGGTGTGGGCTCATCATTCTCATCTGCGAACGGTATTGTGGCTGGTCCTCTTGCGAAGTAGTCGCGGCACATTCCGGTGGGAGAGTACTAGTCTTTCATTGCTCTCTGGGTATTGTTGCCGCGCCGAAGAAAATCCGGTTTGTACTTACCTCAAGTGAAGAGCAGAAAGGGAGAGCAGTTATGAAAGTCTTCGCTATCGCAACATCGAAACCTGCCCTCACGCCCGACAGGCTTCAGCAGTACATGCCGGCCGAAGTTTCGGCCACCCTCCAACACTATCTCGACGGCACGATTGAGCAGTTTTGGTTTCGTGAGAAGCTCGGGCCGATCTTTCTCATGAACGTCGAGTCGGTCGAACAAGCTAAGGAGTCACTAGCCGAGCTCCCACTCGTTGCGAATGACCTGATGACATACGAGATCTTTCCGGTCACTACGCTCAGCCCACTTCGCCTCCTGATCCACGCCAAGTAAGACATGGCCACGTCCCGCTCTTCGTCGGCGGTGGAGAGGTCCTAACGACCGTAACTTCTTTATCGCCAAGCTGCTGGTGCCGGCCACCATTTCCAAGGGCTGCTGGAAAATACCCCCAATACAGGGAAAGTGCAATATTGATGCGGGTTTGCGCACTATCTTTCCTCGTTAGACCAAGATCGGCTTCGGACGACTTCCGGTGATCTGGGGCGATTTCGGCGGACGTTTTACTAGGAAATCCTAGAGCAGAATTGAATTCAAGAATGGGCTCCGCCCGCAAACAGAACAATTAGCTTCGGTCACAGCGGGCCCCTTCAGTCGTGTTCCGCAATAGGCCTACTGATTAAGAGTTGTCGCACCTGAGCAGGTTGAACAGCAACAAACACCATCTGAAATCAATTACTTACCCACAACCTAGCCCGCACGGAAGCACTCTGTCGAAAGTAGCGAAAAAGCCCGTATTGGCGCACATGGGCTCGAAGCGTACGGCACATTCTGCGGCACACCTTTCTGGGCGAGGCGCCTTCGTTCACAACGTGCTCAGAAAAGAACACTCTATTTCACCGCTGAGACGGACACAGGCTGAATCTCGGGTAATTGTGCGTCCTCAAAATAACGACGCCGGAAGTAGAACGCAACGTTAACAAGGGCAATCATCACCGGCACCTCGACCAACGGACCAATCACCGCCGCGAACGCGGCGCCCGAGTCAATTCCGAAAACAGAAACAGCGACCGCGATGGCTAGCTCGAAGTTGTTCGAGGCGGCCGTAAACGACAAGGTCGTCGTCTTGGAGTAGTCCGCTCCCAGCCTTCTCCCCATGTAGAACGACACCAAGAACATCAACAAAAAGTAGATCAACAGAGGAACCGCGATTCGCAGAACGTCCAGCGGCAAGCGAACGATGTATTGTCCTTTTAGCGAGAACATCACGACGATCGTGAACAACAGTGCAACCAGCGTCAGTGGGCTTACGCGAGGAATGAAATAGTGTTCATACCACTCCTGCCCTTTGGTGCGTAGGAAGATTGCGCGAGTTGCGAACCCCGCGAGGCAAGGGATGCCGAGATACACAAACACGCTCTTTGCTATGTCCGCGATGGAGACGTCAACAACTGCGCCACGGAGCCCGAACTTGACCGGGAGCACGGTGATGAAGACCCATGCATATATCGAGTAGAAGAAGACTTGGAAAAGCGAATTGAAGGCTACCAACCCAGCAGCGTATTCAGTGTCGCCTTTGGCCAGTTCATTCCATACAATCACCATGGCGATGCACCGTGCCAGCCCGATCATGATCAAGCCGGCCATATATTCCGGGTACCCGCGCAGAAAGACAACGGCCAGGATGAACATCAGAATGGGGCCGACCACCCAGTTCTGCACGAGCGACAGACCGAGTACCTTTCTATTCCGAAAGACTTCGGGTAAGTCTTCGTACCGCACCTTGGTGAACGGTGGGTACATCATGACGATCAATCCGACTGCGATTGGAATAGAGGTTGTGCCGACGCTGAAGCGATTCAGAAATGGCACGACTCCGGGCAGGAGCCAGCCGAGACCCACCCCTAGCGCCATCGCTAAGAAGATCCACGCCGTGAGGTAGCGGTCGAGGAATTTGAGACGGCTACTTGTCTTCATGGGACATTCCTGTAATTACTTGTCCTGTGCGACTGGCGAGGTCGACTGTCCAATGTTGTCGAGCTCTCTCTTCAGCGCGAGACTGTCGAGAGCCTTGAACGGGAGGCAGAGAAACAGACTGATTCGGCGATCCAGAAGGAAGAAGGCATCGCGAAAGGCGCGCTCGATGTCTGCCTCACTGCCCCGAACAGCTGCTGGATCGGGAACACCCCAATGGGCGGTCAAAGGCTGCCCCGGCCACACGGGACAGACCTCCTTCGCGGCATTGTCACAAACGGTAAAGACAAAATCGAGCTTCGGCGAGCCTGGCAGGGAGAATTCATCCCAGGCCTTGCTTCGTAGTCCCGTGATGGGAATGTGCGCCATTTCGAGCTGCCGCAGTGCTTCGGGCCGAACTGCTCCGGACGGATGGCTGCCCGCGCTATAAGCGGTAAAGTTCGGTCGGCCTTTGAAATTCAGAATGCCTTCTGCCATGATCGAGCGTGCCGAGTTGCCGGTACACAGAAACAGAACGTTGTAGTGACCTGTCATCTGCTCTCTCCACTAGGCCGCTAGTTGCAACAGGTCGGCCCGCAACAAGCCTCGGACGGGGCAGCCGTAGGTTTGACTGCACGAACAAAGGCGCTCATGAATTTCTCGTCCACCTGTGGCGCGATGGCGTCCACGTTGACACCAGCCGAAGCGAGGAACTCCCTCGCGTCGTCGACACGGTAAATCCGAGTCGGTTCGACCTCGATCTGCTCAAAGCCGGCTGTTTTCAGCTTCGACCGGTATTCGGTCTCATCGAGTGCCCCCGCAATGCAACCTACCCAGAGCAGAACCTTCTGGCGGATTTCATCAGGAATGGCGCCGCGCGTTACCACGTCGGAAACGGCAAATCGTCCGCCGGGCTTCAAAACACGGAACGCCTCGCGTAGGACACGGTCCTTATCGGCGGAAAGATTGATGACGCAGTTGGAAATGATGACATCCACCGAATTATCGGGGAGCGGAATCTTTTCGATCTCACCTTTCAAAAACTCGGCGTTCTCCGCTCCAGCTTTGCGCTTGTTCTCGTTGGCCAGCGCGAGCATCTCATCCGTCATATCGAGGCCATAGGCTTTACCGGTCGGTCCCACCCTGCGAGCCGAGAGAAGAACGTCAATGCCACCGCCCGAGCCCAGGTCGAGCACGACTTCACCCGGATTCAGCTTGGCGAGCGCCGTGGGATTCCCGCATCCCAGCGAGGCGAGCATCGCTTCTTCGGGTATCTGCGAAGTCTGGGAACTGTCGTAGAGATTCGAAGTAATCGGATCGCAGGAGAGTCCGCTCGCCGGAGCTGCGCCGCAACAACTGCTTCCACCTGTCTTCACGCGAAGGGCAGCTTGACCGTATTTTTCCTTGACGACTTCCTTGATGTCCGTGGTGCTCATGGGGTCTCCTATTTGCAAATCTGAACAATGTCTTGGGGTCTGAGTGCCTTGTTTCGTGTGCAGCACTCGGCATAGAGGAATTGCAGCAATTCCTGAAGGGCTTCTGTATTGGCGGTGTAGCGGAGGAAGGTGCTTTCCCGCTGAACTTGCACCAGTCCTTCGTTCCTGAGTTTGTCGAGATGATGGGACAAGGTCGAGTTCGGGATGTCCAGTTCTTCCTGAATCTCTCCAACTACGAGACCTTCCGGGTGAGCTGACAGCAGAAGCTGCATGATCCGCAGTCGCGCCTCGGTTCCCATCGCCGAGAACATGTCGGCGTACCTGTTCACTTGTTCCAGACTCTTCTTAGTCGGAGCAGTAGGCATATTTCGATCATTGCAGAAATATAGTTGGACTGTCAAGCGCTCTTAACGCGAAGCAATCGGTTCGAGAAAGGTGGTGGTAACACGCGATCAGCAGCAGCCTGACGCTGTACCCTTGAGAATTCCTCGAACAAGAACGTCTGGGCGGCGGGAGATCTCTTAGCCGGTTAAGCCCAGGTCTCCCGTTGTTGTTGGGACCGACACACTCCCGAGTTGCTTCTGACGATCGAACCGGCCACCTTGTCCTCCGGCCGCTGCCGACCTGCGTGATATGTTTAGGCGATGCGTGCGGAAATCGAAAGAGCTGTCGAACTATTGCGCGACGGAGATGATGCCAATGTGGAACAGGCACTTGCATTGCTGCAAAACACGGTTTTTTCGTTCAGCATGCGCGTGTGTGGGCAAAGGGAGGATGCCGAAGACACAATGCAGGAGGTTCTGCTGAAGTCCGTTCCGCACCTGCCCAGATTCGACAGCCCCAAAGCACTTCTAGTGTGGTTGTACAAGGTTGCGAAGAATCGCTGCCTGATGAATCGGCGCAAGAGCAAATTCGCTCCGGCGCATGAACTGTCGCTCGAAGAGTTGATGCCGGATCGTAAAGAACTGGAGCAACTCACCGCCGACGGCAGAGTCAACCCGGAATCCTTCGCAATCCATAGTGAGCAGGCCTCTCGTCTGCGAGAGGCCGTGAAGAGGCTGCCTCCGCCGTATCGAATCGTCCTGGTGCTTCGCGACATGGAAGGGCTGACCGACGATGAGGTGGCAGAAATCACGGGCGTTCGCGCGGGAACGGTGCGCGTACGGCTGCACCGAGCACGCTTGTTCGTCAGAAAAGAACTGATGCGGACATGGATGCCGCGAAACGGTACAAGAGTTCATGCTCAGAGACACCCCAGTAAAGAGAGCCGACCCGCGCGTTGCAAGGCGATGTTCGCGGAGCTGTCGGATTATCTCGACGAGCAACTGGACGATTCTCTTTGCGAAAAGCTGGAACGGCACATGACCGGGTGCGAGCCATGCCAGGCGTTTGTAGCTACTTTAGAAGCCACTATCGAGCAGTGTCGAAGGTCGGGAGGAGAGTGCTCCCCCAAGGCCGCCAAGCTCCGGCAAGAGTTAATGGAGAAGTATCAGCAGGTCAACGCCGCAATCAGATCGAATTCCTAGCTCCTCCGCTTCCAAAACAATCCCAGAAACTTTCGTTGTAACAAATTCCTATCTTCTGCATTTATTCGTTGTTCCTGATCGATGAATTCTGCAGGAGGTACTCATGATTGCAGCGCAAGTCGAGCTCACACAAGCACTTAGACAGCAGCGGCAGTTTGCGGCCCGGACTGGAAGTGGCCACAATCTGATTCTGGACGATGCGGCAGGTGGAACCGGCCCCAAACCAATTGAGCTGGTTGCCGTCGGTTTGGCCGGATGCACTGCCTTCGATGTCATCACGGTGCTTCGGCAGAAATACCACCAGAAGGTCACCGGGTACCAAGTGCGTGTCGAGGCCGATCAGGCCGAGCGACCGCCGCAGGTCTTCACTACGGTTCGAATCCATCACACCGTCACCGGGATTGGAATCGACGACGCAGCACTTGTGGAAGCTATCCGCCTGTCAGAAGAAAAGTACTGCTCGGTGGGTGCGATGGTGCAGAAGACGGCCACGTTCCATACGACACACGAAATCGTCGAGGACAATACCTCTTGGCTCCATGCGGCTGAGCCAGCAGGAGTCGAGCGTTGAGCCTCACTCGCCACCTCGCCATTGCCCTCGCCGCCAGCGCGATGCTTGTTGGCACAACCTTGGCGCAGAGTTCTGCTGCTCCTCTGACACTGCACGATGCGGCAAGCATCGCCCTGGAAAAGAATCCCCTCCGCAAGGCGGCGTTGGCGGATACGAAGGCAGCCTCGGCTGGGGTGCGGGAAGCACAGTCATTCCTTATGCCGCATGTGAGTTTTTCGGAACAAGCAACACGCGGCAATGATCCTGTGTATGTGTTCGGTAGCAAGTTACGGCAGCAGCGATTTACTACCGACGATTTCTTCCTGAACCAACTGAACACTCCTTTGCCGTACGGCAATTTCTCCACCCGCTTTGGCGGAACCTGGAATTTGTTCGATTCATTTGCTTCGTGGCACGGAGTCAATCGCGCGAAGGAAATGAATATCGCAGCCAGTCATCAACTCGAACGTACCGATCAGGAAATCCTCTTCCGAGTCGTGCAGTCCTACTACGGAGTTTTTCTAGCAATGAAGCAGTTGGAGGTCGCTGAGCATTCGCAGAAGACGGCGAAGTCGATCATGGACCGTAGCCAGGTCCGCTACGACGCAGGGTTGGTGGTCGAGTCCGATCTGCTCAGCGCCAAGGTTCGTCTGGCCAGCCGCGAGCAAGAACTGATTCGTGCGCGAAACAACCTAGAATTTGCCCAAGCCCAACTCAACACGGGAATGGGCGTGTCGGTCGATACGCCATATCAGCCCGTAGATCCACTCGCTGAGCGAAATCTGCCAGTGAGTTCGCTACCGGACTTGGAGCAAAAGGCTCTCACGACTCGCCCCGATCTCAAGCGGATCGAAGCGCAACAAACGGCGCAAGAACTAAGTGTAGCGATTGCCAAGTCGTCGTTCGGTCCGCGGCTGAACGCCTTTGCCGGTTGGGAAATGGACAATCCTACCTTCCTTGCCGGAGGGGGTGGCAATAGCTGGCTGGGAGGAATTGAACTACAGATTGATCTTTTCCAGGGTGGCGCAAAACGAGCTGCGCTGTCGCGCGAACGCGCCAACGCAGAGAAGATCACGGCGTTAAAACAGGCGGCAAGCAATGCAGTACGGCTGGAGGTCCGGCAGGCTTACTACGATCAGGACGCGAGCCGGCAGCAGGTAGAGGTGGCGCGAAGTGCCATTACTCAGGCGCTGGAGAGCCTGCGCATCGATCAGGATCGCTACGATGGCGGCCTGCTGACCATCACCGATCTTTTGGGCGCGGAGGAAGCGGCGCGTCGTACACAGACTGATTACTTGCAGGCGATCTATCAGTTTCACATCAGCTACGCCAACCTGGAGTTGGCCTGCGGAACCTTGAATCTGCAGTCTCCGGTGCTTATGCCATGAATCACACTCTTCCTGACACACTGAAACGGTCAACCTTCGCCTTCGGAGGTGCAACCTTAGCTTTCACCTTTCTGAGTCTGGTTTTTGTCGGCTGTTCCGGCGAACGGCAAAGCGTGAGCGCCCCACCGGAAGCTGTGAGCAACGTTTCCGTCGTGTCAGCTCAGACAGCGAATATTCCTGATGTCGTCGAGGCCGTTGGGACGCTCCGCGCCGCACAAACCAGCCAACTCGCCGCGCAGATGATGGGAAATATCGTTGAGCTCCGTGTACGCGAAGGCGACCACGTACAGCGCGGGCAGGTACTGGCAGTTATTGATGAATCCCAGCCGCGCGCTGCTCTCGACCGCGCAATGGCGGCTGATCTAGTTGCTCAACAGGAGATTTCGGCTTCTGAGTCCGATTTCACACTCGCCGAAGCAACCTTCAAACGCTATCAGACGCTGTATGACAGAAAGTCCGTCAGCCCGCAGGAGTTCGATGAGATTAAAGCCCGCTATGAAGCGGCGCAGGCGCGCCGCGAAATGGCTCGCGCCGGACAGGCCCAGACCAAGGCCGCATTGCAACAAGCTCGTACGGCCCTGGGCTACACGCGTATTGTGGCTCCGTTCGATGGTCTGGTGACTGAAAAGAAAGCTGACGTAGGAATGCTCTCCAGTCCCGGGATGCCGATCTTCACCGTTGAGGATCTGCGGCGCTACAGGCTGGAGGCTGCGGTAAACGAGACTGACTTGCGCTACGTGCGTCAGGGACAACAAGTGTCAGTCTCGATCGATGCCCTCGGGGACCGAGAACTCAAGGGGAAAGTCATTGAGATTGTTCCAGCAGCAGATCCCGGAAGTCGTAGTTTTCTCGTGAAAATCGAGTTGCCCTCAGATCCAGCGCTGCGGTCCGGTCTCTTCGGTCGCGCCCAATTCACCCGAGGAGAACGGGCGGCGCTGATGATCCCCCGCGCAGCGATCGTGAGGCGGGGCCAACTTCAAGGCATTTACGTGCTGGATCAAAATCGAATCGCCGGGTTGCGGTACATCACTCTGGGGAAACCGTCGGCGCAGCAGGTGGAGGTACTAGCGGGTCTCCAGTCCGGGGAGAGTTTGATTGCTGATCCGGGCAGCCGCGAATTGAGCGGAAAGAAGATCGAGCCTCGTTAGGAGCCAGGAATGAGCGCTGACAACAACAAGTCGAAACCGACAAACGCTGCGTCCCCCGCTCCTGGCTCGACAAGACAGGGTCTGGCAGGGCAAGTCGCCCATGCTTTCATTGACTCGAAACTGACTCCGCTGGTCATCGTTGCCGCGCTGCTGCTGGGAGCCTTCGCCGTTCTCAAAACCCCGCGCGAAGAGGAACCACAGATCGTGGTTCCCATGCTCGACGTCTTTGTCCAGATGCCGGGTGCGTCGTCCGAGGAAGTCGCCCAGCGTGTCAGTTTACCGATGGAAAAGTTGCTGCGCGAAGTACCTGGCGTCGAATACATCTACTCCATCAGCCATCCCGGCATGAGCGTGGTGATCGTGCGCTTCTACGTTGGAACAAAAGAAGAAGATGCGATCATCCAGACCTATAACAAGCTCTACTCCAATTTTGACCGCATCCCGCCCGGTGTTTCACAACCCCTCATCAAGGTTCGATCTATCGACAACGTTCCAATTATGGCGCTGACGCTGTGGGGGCAGAACTACGATTCCTACCGACTGCGTCGCGTCGCCGGAGAGCTGGAAAACTCGCTGAAAAAGCTGGATGACATTTCGGAAACAACCATAATAGGCGGCCAACCGAGACAGGTGCGCGTCGTGCTCGATACTCAGAGGCTTGTAGCCTATGGCCTGACACCGGGAGAGGTGATCACCCAACTGCAAGGAGCAAACACCAGGGGGCAGGCCGGCAGCTTTGCACGGGACAATCGCGAGTTTCAAGTAGAAGCAGGCTTGTTCTTCACCCAGGCCGACGATCTCAACCAAATTGTGGTGGGAGTTCATACAGGACGGCCCGTGTATCTACGCGACGTAGTCGAAAAGATCGAAGACGGCTCGGCGGAGCCCGACAACTATGTTCTGTTTGCAAGCGCCAAGGGAACCACTGGTCAAACTGCAAATCCCGAATATCCAGCGGTGACCATCACTCTGGCCAAGCGCAAGGGCACGAATGCCAGCGTGATCGCCGAAAATGTGTTGCAGACAGTGACCGACTTGCGTGGCTCCATGCTGCCGCAGGATTTGAATATCACCGTCACACGAAACTATGGCGAGACGGCAAAGGACAAGTCCGACGAACTGCTCAAGCACCTATTCATCGCAACTCTTTCGGTGACTTTGCTGATCGCTTTGGCGTTAGGCTGGCGGGAATCGGGCGTGGTTTTGCTGGCCGTGCCTGTGACCTTGGCTCTGACGTTAGCGATCTTCTATCTGTTCGGCTATACCCTGAACCGGGTCACGCTCTTTGCGCTGATTTTTTCCATCGGTATTCTTGTGGACGATGCCATCGTTGTCGTCGAGAATATTGTTCGACATTTCCGCCTACCAAGCAGCCGTGGACGCTCGCTCGTCGATGTCGCTGTCGAAGCGGTCGATGAAGTTGGCAACCCGACCATCCTTGCGACCTTCGCCGTGATTGCGGCGATTTTGCCCATGGCTTTTGTGCGCGGGCTCATGGGTCCGTACATGCGCCCGATTCCTGTCGGCGCCTCGGCGGCTATGTTGTTCTCCCTAATCGTCGCGTTTGTGGTGTCACCCTGGGCCGCGCTCCGGCTGTTGCGCCACTATGCTGGCGACCGCGGAGGAGAACATCATGAATCAGAAGGATGGACTACGCGCTTCTACCGCAAGGTGATGAACCCGTTGGTCCTCGATGCGAAGCGGCGCTGGCTGTTTCTCGCTGGCGTGGTTGTTCTCTTACTCACCGCCATGGCCTTTGTCCCCCTGAAATGGGTTCGCGTGAAAATGCTGCCGTTCGATAACAAGAGTGAGTTCCAGGTCATCATTGACATGCCCGATGGAACTCCCCTGGAGCAAACCACTCGCGTCGCACAAACCCTGGGACAATATCTCGCGCAGCAGCCCGAGGTTGCGAATTACCAGATCTACTCCGGCACATCAGGCCCGTACAACTTCAACGGCCTGGTGCGGCACTACTTCCTGCGGCGTCAGCCAAATCAAGCTGACATACAGGTGAATCTACTCTCGCGTCACGATCGCAAAGCGCAGAGCCATGAAATCGCCCGACGTTTGCGTTCCGAACTCGTGAAGCTTGCTCAGCTTTTTGGTGCCCGCATTAAGGTAGCCGAGGTTCCACCCGGGCCTCCCGTACTTGAGACACTGGTCGCTGAAGTCTATGGCCCCGACTACAAAGGGCAGATTCAGCTCGCCTCACAAATCAGGCAAGCCTTCCAACAGACGCCGGGTGTGGTGGACGTGGACTGGTACGTGGAGGATCCACAAACCAAGTACGACCTCAAGGTGGATCTCGACAAGGCAGCGCTGCATGGTATCTCGGCGGCAGACGTGACCCGCACGTTGCAGATCGGCCTTGGCGGTGCCGATGCGGGTCTGCTACACGATCCACAGTCCCGCGAAGACATACCCATTCATGTGCGGTTGTCCCGTCCGGATCGCTCTGGAATACAGGACTTGGCAAGCCTGAAACTGCCTGCTCCCAACGGTGGCCAGATCGCATTGCAGGAAGTGACCAGCCTGAATCAAACAACAATTGATACGAGCGTGTACCGGAAGAATCTGCAGCGGGTGGTATATGTCACAGGAGATGTCGCCGGGGAAGAAGAAAGCCCCGTATACGCCATCGGCAAGATTAGTGATGCGATCGACAAAATCAAGCTCCCTGACGGCTACACGGTCAAACAATACAAGGGCACAGCTATGCCCGAACGGACCGACCGCTACTCCATGAAGTGGGACGGTGAGTGGCATATCACGGTGGAGGTCTTCCGCGATCTTGGCCTGGCCTTCGCAGCCGTGCTCGTTCTCATCTATGTTCTAGTCGTCGGTTGGTTCCGGTCGTTTATCACCCCACTGGTGATCATGGCGCCGATCCCGTTGACTCTGGTCGGTATTCTCCCGGCTCACGCCATGATGGGAGCGTTTTTTACCGCCACGTCGATGATTGGGTTCATTGCCGGGGCCGGCATTATCGTGCGCAATTCCATCATTCTTGTTGACTTTATCGAACTACGCCGCTCGCAAGGGATGCCTTTGGAAGAAGCTGTCGTGGACGCTGGTGCAGTGCGATTCCGTCCAATGCTTTTGACCGCCGCCGCGGTTGTCGTGGGTGCCAGCGTCATCCTCTTTGATCCGATCTTTCAGGGACTGGCACTCTCGCTCATGGCGGGTGAGGTTGCATCCACCGTGCTGTCTCGCATGGCGGTGCCGGTTCTTTATTACATCTCGCAGAAGCGAAAACAATTACCACAACTTCATCCTCACTCGCCGCCGAACATCGCCGACGGTGAGGCGCCGCAGTATAAGGTTACGCAATGACCTTCAGGAGAAGTCAGGCTAAAAGTTGTGTGTCCCCGCTGTGTCCCCGGCGAAAAATGGGGTTTCCAGCAAGTCTTTTATTTTGTTGGCGTCCCCGACGGGATTTGAACCCGTGTTACCGCCGTGAAAGGGCGATGTCCTAGGCCGGGCTAGACGACGGGGACGCTTTAAGAATCAAGCACTTGTCATTCTATCATCGACAGCCCTGGTGCCGGTTGTCGACGGCAGCCCGAATAGCAACATTAGCGCACACAATCTAGCCCACGCCAAGTCCTTCCATCACTGACGAAAACAAGCGGATCCGAAGCGGATCTGCCCGATACATAACAATTGACGTCTCTTTGACAAGCACCTGACAAAATGTCAGGGCGGGAGCGCTAACCTGTCTGTTAGTTCAACTGACTCTAAACTGGAGATTGACCTTGACCTCCCGACGAAGACTACCCCATAACCACCGTCTTCCCCCAGAAGAGGGCGTTATGCCATTGCATATCACAATCGAACAAACCGCAGACGTGGCCGTATTGCAGTGCGCCGGAAGAATGGTGCGCGGTAGAGCTCTCCATTTTCTCCATCAGGCCGTCACTAGTTTGAAACAAGCGCGAATTATCGTGCTGGACGTGTCACGAGTGGAGACCATTGACGGCGGTGGGCTCGGTGAGCTGGTATTTCTGTATGGTTGGGCTCGCGGGAACGCAATTCAGCTGAAGCTCGTGAATCCGTCCACCTTCCTCTGCGAAGTGTTGGAGCGTACCGGGCTGACGCGTGTGATGTGCATCTCGGCAGTCGACGACGCGGTCGAGATTCTTTGCATGCCGAAGAGCACAACCGGGAATGCAAACTGGGTGGCGGTGTTCTGACGGACGGGTACTAAATGACGGCGAGGTCCGTTCTGAAACACTGGCCTAAGATGGGAGAGGCGAGGGTTATAACCTGTCGTGGTACGAAAGCCTGCTGCCTGACAGTTGTCTTCACCGGGAATAAGCGGCGGAATGCTCTGCACAGATTTTCTCGAATATGTGGCTACCTATCCCGCCCCGAAAACTGCCTAGAGAATACCCACACAGAATATCTACGTCGTATGTCTTGGCTAGCTGGTTGCCGAGCTTTTCCAACAGAATCGCCCCCTCTGCGTTACCTTGCGCCCACAGGAGATGAACACATTCTCCGAAAATTGCAACGTCGGCCCGTTCTCCCTCGGCGGCCTCAGCCGCTGTCACAACAAGATCACCCAAGAGTCTGAAAAATCGAACTGGATCGGGCATGCCATTCCGCATGACTGTCGATAGCGTCTCAGCGGCATCCAACGCGATGTATCTGCCTTGCTCCATCGCAGCACCCATATCCCAGCCCTGTGCCTGCAATCGTGGAAGCAGGCTCTCCCGGTGAGACTCGGTCGCGACGACGATAGCACCCTTCCCAGCCTTGAGAGCAGCCCCGATGAACTGCGTAAGGTCATCTAGAAGACGGCGATCATTGGAATAAAAGCCAACCACGTGGCGGCGGGCGATTTCCATGTTGTGCGGCGAGAGCGCGGAGACCGTATTGGCTTGGACTTTCTGGGGATCTCGTGTGCCTGAAGCCCTGGTGAAATCGTGACTCGCAAATCTGCTGCTGACAAATTGGTCGCCCCGCAGAACCGCGTTCACAGCGCTCAAGAGCTCTCTTCCGGCATCCGTTTTGAAAACGTAACCCCTTGCGCCCGTCTCCAGGGCCACTCGCACTACATCGGCAGAGGCTTGTAGGCTTACGAACAGTATTGCGGAGTGGGGAGAGAGCCTGCGGATTCGACGGGCAGCCTCGATTCCATCCAGCTTCGGGAGGCCGACGTCCAGCAAGATCAGGTCCGGTTGCAGTTCTTCCGCTTTCTGAACCGCCTCCAGTCCATCCGATGCTTCGCCGACGATCTTTAAGCCCGGCTGTGTCTGAAGGGTCGAACGGACGAGGCGATGCCAGGGCTCGTAGTCATCTACCACGAGAACCCGAATGGTTGATCTCTCCAAGCAGCCTCCGCCTGTCACAGTTCACGCCCGGATCACTGACAGGCGGGGTTGAGCCTATGACTCTAGAGGATTACATATGCGAGGGGCTCGTTCGTTGCGCTGAAGCAACTTGGGCTGCTCCAATGCAAAGAGCGACGATGTTGAAATAGGACACTGGCTCAATTGCCAAGCCGGAGAAGACTGACGAAGGCGAGGCACAATCACGATCCTTCCGCAATGGCGCGTACCCGATGTGCTAAAACCAACAGGCCAAACCTTAAGCCGGTCGTTTGACATGGGCCTCATCCGAGCTTACCCGCCCCCATGGCAATGTTCCGTTTCAAACAGCGTGAAGGAAGAGTCTTTTGGCTGAGCGCAGAAGGATCTTCCCGCGCTGTTTGCGAATCGCGCCGGTCCTTTGCCATTCGCTGATTAGGCGGCTCGTCGTGTAAGGGCTGATATTGGCTGCGTTGGCCAACTCTTCGTTGGTCATATCGAGTTCAATGCCTGCGGAAACTTCTTGGCCGATACTGGGTGCGTATCCCAAAACCACATAGGCAAGCCTGTCCCGCGCAGTTTGCGAAGTTAGAGCAGCGTGGGCAGCAACATACCAAGAGAGATAATCTAAAGCACTGAGGGATACATTTTCCAGGAGTTGAGGAAACCGTTGTGCGAGGCCGCGAATGGTGGGGCGATCCCAAGCGAGCACCGCACTGCTTCCGTGCTGACTAGATAAGTGCACGGTCGCGAGGTCAGCGCAGTTCCACCGAAAGTATGGCCCGGAGTAACCCATATCAGGTTGAGCTTTTTCCCATTGGGCGTATCAAAGAAATAACGCGCCCGCCCCTTCCACAACAATAAGAGTTGGTCGGCAGGTTCACCTTGGTGCGTCATCACTGATTTGGCGGAGAACCGGCGGGATCTCGCCGCCGCTAAGATTACATCCATTTCTTGCTGTTCCAAGCCCCGCAGCAGTTCGCTACTAGCGGGACCGTCGACAGCGCGAAGCTTCGAAGCGGGCATACTCTCTCGGGTATAAGAGCCGACATCGTGACGGAACATTTGCGCTCACCAGTCAGGTATTTGGCCAGAAGACGTTTCGCCGCAAAGCTACCCTTTCAGGAGCTAAATTCAGTGCTTGGCGCTCGCTAACGACTTTGGAACCAGCGGGCCAAGCTGCAGTGTCACGGGTTCAAATCCTGTCGGTGCGGGCGGCGCTGGATATACAATCTCTCTGCGGTGTGTCTTTGTAGAGAGCGAAGTTGTGGCCGACCCACTCTATCTCAGTCTCTGGTTTCCCAGCTTCAGGGTTCAAGACATAATGCTGCACGTCCTGTCCGTGCTGCGCCAATTCCCTTACTCCCAACAGCTGCCCGGCATTTCCTACCTGGCCGTCCATCCCGTCTCCTGGAACGAACCCACTATCCTCGAGAGGCGATTCCAGCCGGGCATCTCGCCCGAAGAGGCGGCGACCATTGCCTCCGACCTCGTGCACGAAGACTATGCCTTCCTGTTCGAGGCCTTCTGGGATTTGTGGTCCACCGACGCCACCGGAAAGCAGTGGTCCCTGGTGCCGCAACGTGTCCAGTTGATCGCGCAGGGTGCCGAGTTCGATGAGGGAGCTGCGGAGGGCACCGGGCACATCGAAGTTGACTTCGGACTGGATACTCCGTTTCTCCAGGAGGAGGTCGCGTTGGATGCTGAGGCGGAAGCGCACGTGCGTTCCAACATTCACAAGCTGGTTGACTTCACCAACAAGGTGGAAAAGAACGCCCACGCCGGCGGCCGCTTGCTTTGGTCCGACTCCGAAGACAATCTGGCCCAGAAACTCATCGCCCGCCTCCAGAAAGTGCAGTAGAGCCCTCGAAAAAAGTCCGGCCACGGAGCCTGCACCGCCCTCTCCGCGGCCGTGTTCTCGCAGTAAAGGAGCTACTTCGTCCTTCCGCCTTCCACCTTCAGCGTCTCCGTAGCCGCCGCCTGCGCCGCCGCCAGTCGCGCCGTAAGCACGCGGAACGGCGAGCAGGAGACGTAGTTCAACCCCACCTTGTGGCAGAACTCAACCGACGAGGGTTCCCCCCCGTGCTCTCCGCAGATTCCCACCTTGAGGTTTGACCGAGTCTTGCGCCCGCGTTCGGTCGCCATCTTCACCAGTTGCCCGACGCCGTCCTGGTCCAGTGCTGCGAATGGGTCCTGCTTGAGGATGCCCTCTTCCAGGTAGGTGGGCAGAATCTTGTTCACGTCGTCGCGGGAGAAGCCGAACGTGGTCTGCGTAAGATCATTCGTGCCGAAGGAGAAGAACTGCGCCTCCTGGGCGATTTCATCGGCCACCAGCGCGGCACGCGGCAACTCAATCATCGTGCCCACCAGGTATTCGACCTTGGTTCCCTTCTCCTTGAACACCTCGGTGGCAACCCGGTGCACGATCTCTCCCTGGTTGGCCATTTCCTTCAAAGTAGCGGTCAGCGGAATCATAACTTCGGGATAGACCTTCACGCCCTTCTTTGAGACCTCGACGGCGGCTTCGAAAATGGCACGCGCCTGCATCTCCGTGATCTCGGGGTAGGTGATCCCCAGGCGGCAACCGCGATGTCCCAGCATCGGGTTGAATTCGTGCAGTTCTTCCACCCGCTTGAGCAGTTCGCGCAGCTGCTTCTTTAGGTCTCCGGCCCCTTTCACCAAATAGTCCTGATACTTCTTAACGAGCGAGCTCTTTTTCTTGGCGTCGGCATAGGGAAGCGTCTCAATGTCCACCATGAGATCCTCGCGCCGTGGCAGGAACTCGTGCAGTGGCGGATCCAGGGTGCGGATGGTGACCGGAAGGCCGTCCATCGCTTCAAACACCCCGATGAAGTCCTTGCGCTGCATGGGCAGCAGCTTCTTCAGGGCGGCCCGGCGGTCCTTTTCATTCGTGGCCAGAATCATTGCCCGCATGTGTCGAATGCGATCCGGGGCAAAAAACATGTGCTCGGTTCGACACAGTCCGATGCCCTCGGCGCCAAAGGCCCGCGCCTGGATGGCATCGCGCGGAATGTCAGCGTTGGCACGCACGCGCAGCCGACGGTGCGGGTCTGCCCAGCCCATGAATTTGAGCATCTCCGGGTCGTCAGGGGACGGCGGCAGGGTGTTGAGCCGGCCCTTGATAACCCGACCCGTAGTTCCGTCTAACGAAATCCAGTCCCCCGCCTTGAAGACTTGCCCTTTCACCCGCATCACGCGTGCCTTCTCATCGACTTCGATATCCCCGGCGCCGGCCACGCAACACTTGCCCATACCGCGCGTGACTACCGCAGCGTGGCTGGTCATCCCGCCGCGAGACGTCAGAATCCCCACCGCAACCTCCATGCCGTGAATGTCCTCGGGCGTCGTTTCTGCTCGCGCCAGGATGACCGATGCTTTCTTGCCGTGCCCCGCCTGTTCCACGGCTTCATCGGCGGTGAAAACGATCTGCCCGACGGCCGCTCCAGGCGAGGCGGGAAGCCCCTTGGCCAGAACCTCCACCTTCACTCCCTTCTCGTCCAACCGGGGCACCAGAAAGTCGTACAACTGGTTCGGTTCGACGCGGAAAATCGCTTCTTCCTTCGTGATCAGTCCCTCCTCCACCATCTGGAGAGCCACCCTTACCGCTGCCAGCCCCGTGCGCTTGCCGTTCCGGGTCTGCAGCATCCAGAGCTTTCCATCCTCGATGGTGAACTCGAAGTCCTGCATGTCCTTGTAGTGTTTTTCCAGGCGCGTGGTGATATCGCGCAGCTGGTTGTAAACCTCGGGCATGATCTTCTGGAGTTCGAGGATCGGAACGGGCGTGCGCACACCCGAAACCACGTCCTCGCCCTGGGCATTCATCAGGAATTCCCCGTAGAACTCCTTGGCTCCATTTGCGGGGTTGCGCGTGAATCCGACACCCGTGCCACTGGTGTCGCTGAGATTGCCGTATACCATGATCTGCACGTTAACTGCTGTACCCAGATCGTCGGAGATATTGTTGATGCGGCGATAGTGCCTGGCTCGCTCGTTGTTCCAGGAGCGGAACACAGCATCTCGCGCCATGATCAGCTGTTCGTGCGGGTCCTGTGGAAAATCCAGCTTGGCGTGTTTCTTGACAACTTTCTTATACTCTTCAACCACTTCCTTCAGGGCTTTTGCTTCGAGATCCGTGTCCAGCTTCGCCTTCTTCTGTTTCTTCTTTGCCTCAAACACTTTATCAAATGCCGACTTCTCGATGTCGAGCACGACGTTGCCGAACATCTGGATCAGGCGGCGATAGGAGTCGTACGCAAAGCGCGGGTTGTTCCTGCGCTTGGCCATTGCTTCCACGCTCTTGTCGTTCAGGCCGAGGTTCAGGATGGTATCCATCATCCCGGGCATGGAGAACTTCGCCCCCGAGCGCACGCTCACTAGCAACGGATTGTCCCCCTGCCCGAGCTTTTGCCCCTGCAATTGCTCCAGCCGCGCCAGGGCCTCCTCCATCTCGTGGTCTACCTCCGGCGAAACCGCACCGCGTCGCATGTACTCCCGGCAGGCCTCGGTCTGGATGGTGAAACCCGGAGGCACGGGAAGGCCGGCATTGGTCATCTCGGCCAATCCGGCGCCCTTGCCGCCCAGCACGTCCTTCATCTTGCCGTTGCCGTCGGCTTTGCCGCGGCCGAAGAAGTACACGTACTTCACTTCGCTTTTGGGGGTGACTTTTTCTACTTCGCGTTCGGGGAGCGTCGTCGTTGCCATATGGAGTCCTTTACGATTCTGAGTATTCTTTGGAATTTTTGCCTTCGGTCACGATCTCGGAAAAATCCGCGATCGTCGAAAATTCTCTGAGCAAGCTGTGCAGCAAAGCCAGCCGGTTGGCCCGCAGCCGCGCTTCGTCGACCATCACCATGACTTTGTCGAAAAAGCGGTCAACCAGGGGCCGCAACTTCGCGATCTCCAGCAGCGCCCCTTCGTAGTTCTTTGTCCGGCGGAGAGCTTCCACGCGATGCGCGGTTTCCGGCACCTGGGCTGCCAGTTCCTTCTCCACCGGATCCTGCAACGCCTCCGGCTGAACATGCGTGGCCATTTCCTTGCCGGTCTCGGCGGCCTGGCGCAAAATATTCTTCATGCGCTTGAATGCCACGGAAATGGATGCGAAATCCGACGAAGGCCGCACCTTGGCCACGGCCTCGGCCCTGGCCAGCGCGTCCGCCACGTCATTGGCGTCGGCTGCCAGTACCGCATTCACCACGTCGTAGGCGAAGCCACGCACCTCACGCAGGTAGAACTCCAGTCGCTCGCGGAAGAACATCCGGGTCACTTCCGCCAAGTCAAGGTTCGCGGGAAACTTTTTCTCCGCCTCCGAGCCGTGGTAGCGCGCACGAGCGTCGCGCATTACCTCATCCAGCTTCAAGGGCAGCTTGCACTCCGCGATCGTCTTCACGATGCCGTTGGCCTGCCGGCGCAGGCCGAACGGATCTTTCGATCCGCTGGGCACCAGGCCCAGGGCGAACATGCCGGCAAGGCTGTCGGCCTTGTCGGCAATCGAGACCATCGCACCCTCGAGGCTGCGAGGCACCGCATCTTCCGTCGACTCCGGTCTATAGTGATCGTAAACCGCCTTTGCCACCTCGGCTTGGGGCTCCGGCTTCAGATCGTCGTCCAGGTGCTGCACTTCGGCGTAGAGTCCACCCACGATGCCCTGCAGTTCGGTGAACTCCTTGACCAGCTCGGTCGTCAGGTCGGTCTTTGACAGCAACGCCGCCTTGTGCACGATGCCCGGACGTATCGGGGTGCCGCGTTGCCTGACGGTTTCCGACAAAGAGCTGGCCAGGCGCTGCATGCGCATGGTTTTTTCGTAGTAACTCCCCAGATCCTTATGGAAGGTGACGTGCTTGAGCAACTCCACGCGCTGCCGCAGCGTGCGTTTCTGATCGGTCTGCCAGAAGAAGCGGGCGTCGTTGAAGCGGGCCCGCAGCACCCGCTCGTTGCCGTGCCGGATGATGCCGTCGCGGTCCCCGTCGGTGTTGAGCACGGCCAGGAAATGGGGCAGCAGTTTGCCGCTCGCATCCTCGACCGCGAAGTATTTCTGGTGATCACGCATGACCGTCACCAGCACTTCTTCCGGCAACTCCAGAAATTCGGAATCGAAGCTGCCCAGGATCGCCGAGGGATATTCGGTCAGGTTGACCACCGTGTCGACGAGAGCTCCGTCCTCGCGCCAGCGCGCTCCGGAAATGGTGCGGACAGCCGCGTCCAGGGATTTCCGGATCTGCTTCTCGCGCTCGCTCCTGCCCAGGACCTTGGCTCTCGCCAGCGCTTCCCTGTAAGCCGCCCCGGCGCAAGGGATGGCGACCGACGCGTCCGCCAGAATGCGGTGGCCGCGCGACTCCCGGCCGGCGCCAATGCCGTCGAACTCGAGCGGAATCACTTCGCGGTCGAGCAACGCCACGACCCAGCGCACTGGGCGGACAAAGCGCTCCCCGGGTTTGCGCCAGTACATGTTTTTCGGCCAGTAGATGGCGCTGATTTCCTTGGGCAGAAGCTCAGCCAGAAGTTCGCGTGCGGCGCGGCCTTTCCTAGTCACCTTGGCGGAGAGATACTCACCCCTGGCGGTGATGACCTTTTCCAGCTGGGAGACCTGCACGCTCGCCTTTTTCGCGAACGCGAACGCGGCTGGAGTTGGCTGTCCATCTTTGAAAGCAACCTGCATCGCGGGACCAGTGATCTGCTCCGTCACGTCGGGCTGCTCCGCCGGAATCCCGGCCACCTGTACCGCCAGCCGTCGCGGAGTGTCAAACCTGGAAACCGTCTGGCCCGCCAGCCGCTCACGGCGCAGCAGATCTTCCACCCGCTTCCCCAGTTCCTCAGACGCCGCATCGATCATCCGCGCGGGAATTTCTTCGCAGCCGATTTCAAGCAGGAAGTCAGGCATCAGGCAATCACTTCATCCTCTCAGCATCAACCCACCCTGAATGTCAGTACCGTCACACCGAGCTGCAGGCTATGAGCGGAACCTCTACGCCACCGGTGCCTTTTCCTTCCGGGGGCGGGGCACCTTTACTGGCTTCTGGGTCTTTGTCTCAGCCACGGGGTGTTCCTCGACATCGGGAGCGCTCGCTGCTTGCGTCAGGTATGCCTTCGCGATCCCCACCGCCAGCGCGCGCACCCGCGCAATCACCCCCACGCGCTCGGTCACGGAGATCGCTCCCCGCGCATCCAAAATGTTGAACAGGTGCGAGCACTTCAGGCACAGGTCGTACGCGGCCAACAAAGGATACCGGAGCTTCGCCGTCGCGGACACTTTCTTGTCCAAACTAAGACGCGCATAGCCGTCGATCAGAGCCTTGCCCTCCGCCTCGTACAGTTCGAAATGCTTCCAGGTCTTCTCCACGTCCGCCGCTTGGAAGTTGTAGACCGAAAACTGCAGCTCCTCCGCCAGCCGCACGTCTCCGTAAGTCGTGGCCGCGCCGCTTTCCGGATCGCGCGCCCACACGATGTCATAAATCGAGTCCACATCCTGCAGAAAGGCCGTGATCCGCTCCAGCCCGTAGGTCAATTCCGCCGAAATCGGCAGCAGATCCATGCCGCCACATTGCTGGAAATAGGTGAACTGTGTGATCTCCAAACCGTCGAGCATCACTTGCCATCCGATGCCCCAGGCGCCCAGCGTCGGCGACTCCCAATTATCTTCCTCGAATTTCAGATCGTGCTGGCGCAGATCGATCCCGAGCGCCCCCAGCGACTCCAGGTAAAGCTCCTGCACATGGTCCGGCGGAGGCTTCAGGACGACCTGCAACTGCATGTGCCGGAACAGCCGGTTCGGATTGTCGCCGTAACGTCCGTCCGCTGGCCGCCGCGAAGGTTGCACGTAAGCCACTTTGCAGGGCTGCGGCCCCAGCACGCGCAGGAAGGTCTCGGGAGCCATGGTCCCGGCTCCCACCTCAACATCGTAGGGCTGCTCCAGGACACACCCCCGCTCTGCCCAGAAGCTCTGCAGCTTGAGCACGAGTTCCTGAAACGTCGGCGGATTGGATTTCGCTGAACTCACCATTCTGTTCCGAAGCCCTTGGCTGCGGTCATTCCTCATTCGCCCATAACCCTGTTCCCGGGCAGAGCCAGCGGCCAAGATTGAGCCGCTAAGAGCCCACCTTCTCCAGCATTCCCGCCGTCACCAGCTTCTTCTCTATATGCCGCTCGAGCGTCTGGATCAGAAACTTCCGCAGGTCCGCGCCCCTCGCCTTGGGCCACTCTGCAGGCGCGAAGGTCTCGAGAGGAGCGCGAAACATCTGGGCCGCCAGGAGGCGCGACTCGCCCGACATCTCCGACGACGCCAGCCTCTTGTCGGCAGCGCACACGAGCCCGTCGGCCAGGGCGTGGTAGAAGGCACGGTTCCCGTTGAGCACCTCGCCACACACCATGCACTGCGAGAGATCAGGCAGGAACCCTGTCAGCCGGCTTAGCCACAGCTCAAAATAGGTCACCGGCCCCCAGATCTTGCCCCCACGCAGGTTGCCCAGCACCGACAACGCCAGCCGGAACACGGCGTCGTTGGGCTCGCGGTCGGGCAGCAACTCGTCCAGCAGCTCGGCCACGTGCGCCAGCGCCGTGGCCCTTGGATACGTGACCTCGCTGGCCAGCGGAGATTCCAGTACTTCGAGCGAATTCAGGCGCGCCAGCTCCTGCCCCTCGCGATCCTCGTAGAAGGCCCGCACGTAGGTCAGAGGTTCGAGCGCCCCGCCGAATCGCTTCTTCGACTTCTTGGCCGAGCGGGCGACTCCACGGACTTTGCCTTCGCTCCGCGTGAAAAGGGTGACCAGCAGGTCGGCCTCTCGCAACGGGTAGGTCCGGAGGACGATCGCTTCCGACTCCTTAAGCGGCATGGACGGCTTCGCGCCGCACCGAACCACGCAGCCCAAGGGACTCCTGCGCGCTCGCCACGGCCAGCGTAAACCTTGATTGTAACGAAGGGGGAGAGAGATGGAAAGCAAGGGTAACAAAACCTGCGATGGTCGAAGGCTCCGGCGCTAAAACCAACGGCGCACACCCTCAGCGGATGTGCGCCGTCAAAAACGTAGGGGCGAAAACCTCACCGCCCGTAATACTTCGAGTTCCGTTCCGTGAACGCCTTCCACTTCTCCGGCAGGTCGTCCAGTGCAAAAATGGCTGACACCGGACACACCGGCACGCAGGCCCCGCAGTCAATGCATTCCACCGGGTCGATGTACAGCATCTCTTCGGTCGCGTAGGCCGGTTCGTCCTTCTTGGGATGGATGCAGTCCACCGGGCAGGCATCGACGCAGGCGGTGTCCTTGGTGCCGATGCAGGGTTCCGCGATTATGTATGCCATAGTCTTTCTCTCTCCTGAGGTCTCGACGAAAGCTCTACGAAACCGCACATTCTAGCAAGAATCCGCAGCCTTCGCACCAACCCCCAATTCCTTCTACGCCGAAACTGGTTCTGGCTTCTCCGAAGGCTGATACTCGACGATGTACCCCGCCACCGCACTGGCCGCGACGGTCAGAGGCGAAGCCAAATACATCTGTCCCGGGCCGCTGCGGCCGGGAAAGTTGCGGTTCTGGGCACTGATCACCACCTGCTCGGGACGCGTCGACACCCCCGGCCCGGCGTTGATGCAGGCTCCACAACTCGGCTCGATCACCCGCGCCCCCGCCCGCCGGAATACCTCCAGGTAGCCTTTCCGCACGCAGTATTCGCGCGTCTCCTGCGAGCCGAATTGGATATAGAACTGGACCGATTCCGCCACCCGCCGGCCGCGCCGCAGGGCCTCGGCCAGCACTTCGGCGTACATGTCCATGTCTTCGTTCTTGCCGGCCGTGCAGGTCCCGCCGTAGGCAATCTCAATCAGCACCGGCGTATTGAGCTCGCGGACGTATTTCCCGTTCCCCGGATCGCCCGGAGTCGCCACCATGGGCGCAATCTGCGCCGCATCCAGTTCGATCACCTGCGCGTACTCGGCCCCGGGATCGCTGTCCAGCCCGCGGATCATCGCCTCGGCCTCGCCCCGCTCCATCCCGCGCCGCTCCACCAGGAAGTCCACCACCTTCGCGTCCGGCGCCACGATCCCGGTGAACCCGCCGATCTCCGCCGCCATGTTGGTCATGGTGGCCCGTTCGTCGACGCTCAGAGCCTCCACCGCTTCCCCGGCGTACTCCATCACCTTGGCGAGCGCCCTGCCGGAGCGCACGTCATCAAGCGCCAGGATCTTCAAAATGAAGTCCTTGGCTGTGACGTTCGCCCGCTTCTTGCCGCGGATCACGATTTTCACCGACTCCGGCACCTTCACCCGCACATCCTGGGTGATCCAGGAATTGAAAACGTCGGTAGTGCCGATCCCGAAAGCCACGCAACCGATCGCGCCCACGTGCGGAGTATGCGAGTCCGAGCCCACGTTCACCTGTCCCGGCAAGGCGTAAGTTTCCAGCATCACGGAGTGGCAGATGCCCTCGGCTCCCTTCCGGTCGGCCAGTTCCCCATGCAGCTTGATCCCCTGCGCCCGGGCAAAGGTCTCCTGCTTGCGCTTCAGGAGCGTGGCCAGATCGAGCAGGCCCATCTTCTTCTTTTCCTCCGAGATCACCTCGTCCAGGAACGTGAGATGATCGCGGAAGAAGCGGATCGAAGAGGGATCCTTGACCTTCGCCTCTTTCCCCACGTAATGCTCGAAAAAGATCGCCGCCATCGGCGTAACGTACTCGTGGCTGAAGCGGAGATCGACCCGGCAGAACCCGGTGTCTCCGGGCTGGACCGCCGCGACTCCGACCTCCCCGTCCGGAGTCATCAGGTGCCGGGCGAAGATCTTTTCCGCCAGGGTCATCGGTTGCGGGGCGGTCTTGATGGGTGGCAGAAACACCTTTCTCTGCAAGCGCGCGACGTTGAAGGGAAACAGCCCGCCGTACTCGATGACCTGTCGGGTGACGTCATCCTCGCCAGCCGTGAATTCGCGGAGCGCGATTTCCTCTCCGGCGCGGATCTGGTCGATCAGGCAAAAGTTGGTCGAGGTCAGCAACCCCAGGTTCTGGCAGTTCTGCCGGTAAATGCGTTCAATGTTCTCGGCGATGACCAATTGGATGCCGGCGCACATCTCCGCGTAGGGCGACTGCTCCCGGCTCGATCCTTTTCCGCGCCGCTTCCCGCTCACCGAGCAGACGAATCTGCCCCTTTTCACCTCGGAACGCCCAATCGGATGCACGGTTCCGGCTTTCAACCCCAGGTATGGAATCTCTCCCAGCGTCTCATCGAAATAAAAACAGTAATGCGCCGGGGTGATCTCGTCGGTGGAAATGTCATCGCGCAGCTTGGGGTTGTGGGCAGGATTCTTTGTATCCCAGGGCAGGTCTTCGCCCGCCAGCTGGCGCCGGATGAGATCTGGATCTTCCGTTAGAAACAGAATCCGCCCGAGCAGGCGTACTTTCTCAGGACGTTTTTCGATCTTGCGTTCCAGTAAGGCTTGGATCACAAATTCAGCCCGTTGTGTTTTCGAACCCGCCGGAAACCGTAGACGCCGCTTCGCGCCGGATCACTCCCCACTGTCTGTATTCTAACGCCTGGGGTCCCCCCAGCGCCCGCCTTCGCAAGACTCCGAACGCGTGACGGTTTAGGGAGACGTATTCCTGCCGGTGCGATGGAGCTCCGGGCCTCCGCTTGACGGCCCCCCTGAATCTCAGCCCGTCAGTGGCGCCTTTCGGTGTATTTCTCCCCCGCCGGAATCGCCACCGTCAACTGGTCTTCTTTGGGCGGAAGGGGGCAAGTCGCATAGGGAGTGACTGAGCAGGGTGGATTGTAAGCGTAGTTGAAGTCGAGCGTGACCTTGCCGTCCTTGACCGGCCCTGACTCCAGGAACCTTCCCGCCGGATAAGTCTCCGTCTTGCGGGTGGCATCACTGAAGATGAACGACAGTTGCTCGGCGGGATCGCCGCCCAGCGCCGACAGGTGGATCTCCTGGCCGTTCACACGGAAGCGCGCCTCTCCCACCACCTTGGTGTGGGTCACGTCCCCCAGGACATTCGGCACGTCAACCGTCCTCGAACCGTCGCCCGGCACCCAGGCGGCCTCAATGCGAAACGCCGGATCCAGCGGATAGAAGATCGCGCCCCGATATTGCTTCGCGGCGTCGCTTGTCAGATCCTTTACGCGAACCCCGACTCTCTCCCCCCGCTGAATTACGTAGAAGCGCAGGCTCCCCAGCTTCACCACCGTCGGATGTCCCGAGATGTCCGGAGCCAGCTGGGCATTCGTCACCGTCTTCCCCTCGATCATCGCGTTGCTGCCGGGGAGAAAAGTCGCATGCACGTCCCTGCCCTCGAGACGTAACGATCCCGAGCGTGGCGTGGTCGATCCAGCCGGAAATACGAGCGCGTTGCCCGGATCGGTCCCAAAGCTGTTCTCGCCCGACTTCAGCCAGAACAATCCCACCAGGGTCAGCCAGTTCTCCCGGCGATCCTCCACCAGTTCCGCTCTCCACGTTTCGAACCGCTCACGATAGGCCGCATCCAACGGGGCGGGCCGCGCTGACTGCGCCCAGACCCCACCCAGGCTCATCGCCGTGGCCAGCACGCCCCCGAGTAGACCTGCCTTGGGCACCCTCACCGGCGAAACTCCCGCGGGTCCGGCAACGGCTCCAGCCCCCGCCCTGCAAAAATCTCCTCGAACTCCCGCAGCAGGTCCGCATGCACCAGCCCGTTCGAGGCCACCAGGTTGCGCCCGGTGATGGCAACTGGCTTTCCCGCAAAGTCGGTTACCTGGCCTCCGGCCTCTTCCACCAGCAGGATTCCCGCCGCCGTATCCCAGGCATTGAGATTGAACTCCCAGAATCCGTCAAACCGCCCGCAGGCCACCGACGCCAAGTCCAGCGCTGCCGATCCCGCCCGCCGCACCCCATGCGTGTGCAGCGTAAGCTGGTGATAGAAATAAATGTTGGGATTCTTGTGCCGCTTGTGGCTGGGGAAGCCAGTCGCCACCAGGCATTGAGGTAACTGGGCAATCTTTGACACCTGGATCTTCTGCCCGTTCAGATAGGCACCGCTCCCCTGTTCCGCTGCAAACAGCTCGTTCCGCGTCGGATCGTACAGCAGTGCCGCCTTGCGCCGATTTTGAAAGGTCAACGCCAGCGACACACAGAACACGGGAAATCCGTGGGCAAAGTTGGTCGTCCCGTCCAGCGGATCGACATACCAGCGGTAGTCACTGCCGGTCTCGACCCGCGTGCCTTCTTCCCCCACTACGTCGTGCGAAGGCCACTCCTGTCGGATGCGCTCCAGGATGAGCTTCTCGGAGGCCCGGTCCGCCTCCGTCACCAGGTCCGCCTCACCCTTGTACTCGATTTTGACCCTCTGCCGGAAGTAGTCCATCAGCAGGGCGCCCGCTTCGCGGGCCATCCCCTCCATCGCGGGCACGAACTCGAAATGAGCATCAGAACTGGACATCAGGGCATGCGGCGGCAGTAGATCCGATGGGGAAGGCTGGAATCAGCCGGCGCTCTTCGCGCAATCCGGGCGAACGCGGCCGTTGACCGTCCCCGGAACCACGGCCGGGCTACTTGCGTTTGGCAGAGTCTTCGGCGATGTACACGATATCGTGCTTGAAGATGAACAGGTTCGGCTCGCCCTCGCGGGTCACGCGCACCATGTTCTTGTCGTAGTACTCGATCCAGCCGCGGACAATCTCTCCGTCGGCCAGCTTGATGCTCACGGGCCGCTGCTTCTCGCCGGCGGCTTTCAGAAACTTCGCTTCTTCGAACGTCTCCTCCGGCGGCGGGGTTTTCCCTCCCCGCCGGAAGGATCCAGGAGTACTTTGCGGATGGAAAGGCATACGGGCATTGTACACGGACGCTGCCCGGACTGAATCGTGCTGCCGCCCCCAGTCACCCAGCGCGCGGGCATCTAGAACGTGATCTTCACGCCAAACTCCATCTGACGCGCTGCGCCCGCCCCAAACACGCCGGAGCCCGGACCGATCCGGGTCACATCTCTCGGGGGTCCCGAAGGTGTCCCGCTGACGGAGCCCGCTCCCGCCGTAGGTGGCGTCCCCGCTCCCGGGTAGTAGTACGCCAATTGCCCCGACAGGGACGCAAAATTCGGGAAGTTGAGCAGGTTGTACAGACTTACGCTGGGCTCCAGCCGGAATCGATCCGCTACCCGAACCGGCCAACTCAAAGACAGATCCACGGACTTGAACCACGGGTTGCTCACCTGGTCGGCGGGAGGCTGAACGATGAAGGGCGTGGTCGCGTGCAGACTCGCCAGTTGCGCCGCGGTCATGACCTGGGCCGTCACTAATTCCTGCCCGGCCGGGGTCAGCATACCGGACTGGGTGGCGTTGTACTTACTGATGGCCGTCATCAGGCTGCTGCCGGAAGGCGTACTGAACGGACCGGCGCTGGTGGGCGGTGGAAACAGGTCGCCCGGGGTCCCGTCCCCGGTAAAATCGGTGCGAAAGATCTCCCCCGGCGTCGCCAGGGGATTGCCCGTGGGTACGGCCAGCGTAAGGTTGCTGGGGGCGCTCGAAGCAAAATGTCCGGCAAAGGTCAGCCGGGGGCCCCACTTGGTGTCCAAGCTGCCGCCAAACGCTATCTGATGGTGGCGGTCGAGTGGCGAGCGCCCCCGATACTTGGCCCCGTAGCGGAAGTCGTAAGCCAGCGCGTTTGCCGTGGGTACGTCACCCCCGTCGGTAGTGAATTGGGAAAACGTGTAGGTGACCTGGAGGCTCTCGGCCACCAAACCGTAGCCGTGGTACACAAAATTCTGGCGATACGAGGTCTGCAGACCGTCATACACGGAGTGCCCAGCCGAGGTCTGGAATGTGCCCTGACCGACCGTAGGATTGAACCCCGCAAACGCCGCACCAAATGCCGGACCCACCCCGCGCGCTGCCGACGGTGCTTCTCCCCCAAGGTAGGCCGCTCCCGAGTCCAGGCCGTTGACCGCGAAATCGTTGATGCTGGCGTTGGGCACGCTCGCGATGTAACAGGAAACGGCATCCTGCACGATCGCTCCTGCGCTCAGGGGTACGGTGAGACAGGCCGGTGCCTTCTGGATCAGGGTTCGCGTCACCGCGTTCAGCGCCGCCGTCGGTTCCCCGCTCACGGGATCCTTGTAGAGGTAGTTGAAATCGCCCACGTGGTTTTCATCCATGATCAGGGAGAAGCGCTGGCTGACGTTGCGCAGGTAATCGGCCGTGAGGATCCCGCCCTTCCAGGCCTCGCGCCGCACGCCGATGTTGATCTGGTAGGAGCGGGGAGTGTAATAGTTCGCGTCGAACGGGGCCAGTCCGTTTACCGGATAGCTCGCCGCGAGGGTTCGCCCGACAAAATAAGGATTCCCGGCGGCCCCCGCCGCCCCGACCGCGGCCTGATATTCCGACTGTAACTGTTCGACCGCGCCGGCTACGGCGCCGACCGGTTGCCCGCAGACCTGTGTCGCCAGATCCAACCCGTTCACCGCGGTCACTGCGGTGGGCAACGCCCCCGCGTTCGGGAAATTCACCGCCACCGTCCCCGCTGCTGCGCCCGGGGCGCACGCCAGCCCCGTGGTCGCCCGGTACAGGCCCTGGTCCAGACGCACGCTGCGGTCCAGCTGGGCGTTGAGAAGAAGCGCGTCGTCGTAGTAAATGCCGATGCCCCCGCGCAACAGGGTCCGTCCGTTCCGGTAGGGGTCCCAGGCGAACCCAAACTGCGGAGCAAAATTGAAGTATGGCCGCCGCACTTGGTTGCCCTGCCCCGAGGGCACCCCGAACTCGTTCAGCAGACCGGTGCTCCCCGTGCACGGCAGCAGACCGCTGGGCACTATGGTGGTGTCGATCGCCGAGCAAGGCACCGCTCCCAGATCACTGTTGGTGAGGCCCGTGTCATATACGTAGCGGATGCCGTACGTCAGGGTCAGATTCGGACGGAAGCGAAACGCGTCGCCGAAGTATGCCTGGAAGCGCAGATCGGACTGCCCCCCCTGCGGGAAGCCGAACCCCGACTTCTCCGAAGCCGCTCCCTGCCCATCTCCGAGGGTCGCGAAAAGCAGCGGGTAGTCCAGGGGATTGGTATCCACCCCGCCGGAGACCGCCGCTGTCAGCAAAGGCCCCGCGTGGCTGGGAATCGCGTAGCCGCCCGCCGTGATGCGGTTTACGCTGCCTCCGAATTGGTAGGTGTGCCGCTCCCGCACCCGGGTGCCGTCATAGCGGCCTTCCAGGTTGCTTTCGAGCGTCTCCTGGGGCGCAAAGATGCTCGGTCCGAACTGCACTTTCCCCCCGAACAGGTCGCTGAATTCCAGGCTGGCTCCCGGCACAGGCTGAGGCAGGTTGGCTCCCGCCGTCGCATCGGCCAGGGTGTTGTGATAATGGAGATAACCGAAGCGGAAACTGTTCGTGGAATTTTCCTTGGTGAAATCCACGCCCCCGGCATGCGCTGGAGAGTTGTTGCGGTTGCTGTAGATCGAATAGCTGTCTCCGAAGTTATCGACGCTGCTGTTCCAGTCATAGGCAAAGCGGTAGAACGCATGCACCTGCGGCTTGACTTGCCAGTCCAGTCGGGCGCTGGCCGCAGTGTTGCGATACGGAGCTGAGAACCGACCGGTCAACGCCTGAAATGGCGGGGGAACAGACACCGCCTGGCTGGCATTCTGGTTCACCCGCTCCGCATCCAGAAAGAAGAACGCCTTGTCCTTGCTCAGCGCTCCTCCGACCTTGCCGCCAAACCCACTGCGGGTGAAGGGAAGATCCTGCCCGCCGGCCTGGTTGGCGAACCCGATGCTATGGTCGCGAAAGAATCCGAAGGCCTCCCCGTGAAACGGGTTCGCCCCGGAGTAGGTTTTCAAACTTACCGCCCCTGCCGTGGTGAGACCGGTTGAGACATCGGCCGTCGCCCGGCTGACCGTCATCTGGTCGATGGCGCTCAGGGCGACGTTTTGGGTCGCAGCTCCGTGGCTTTGGTCGTTGATGTCAATCCCGTCCAGGATGTAGCGCGACGCCAGCCCGCTCACCTTGTCAACCGAAAGGGCAAAACTGCCGCTTTTGGTCGGATCGAGCGTCCGCCCATCCTGTACCAGGACTTCCGGCTGGAACTGTGCCGTATTCAGCGCGTTTCTGCCATTGATCGGCAACTCAGCAATCTCCTCTGGCGCTATCTTGCCCAGCAGCGTCGGCGCCCCGGGATTGATGGGAACCATTTTGCGCTCCACTTTGGTAAACGCCCCCGCCTTCACCGTCACGTACGAGCGATCCACGCGGAAATTCTTGGCCTCGATCCGCACCATGTACTGCCCGGGCTGCAGCAGGCTGGATTCATACTTGCCATTTTGATCGGTGCTGCGGTTGAGCAAGGTATCGGTGGTTCGCGAACTGATTTCGACCTTGGCTCCCGAAACCGGAGCTCCGGCGTTGTCCACCACGCTACCCGCAATCTTCCCCTTGGAAGGGTCTTCGACCACTTCTTCCTGTGCGGAGACCAGGCTAAGACCCAGGGTGAAGATCCAGATGGCGAGAATCAGATAGGGCTTTCGTTCCAGAAAACTCCTGACAGCGCGCAATCTCGACAAACGCTTTCTCCTCCCCAGCCTGGAAATGCGGGTTTTGCCAGATGGAATCGCGGCCCGCGCGAATGGTTGCTTCCGTCTTCCACGGTGGAAACAGACATCTTACTAGACGGACGGCGGATCTGCTCGTCCCTCTGTCCTAGGACTCGAAGGGCGGTCGTCCCGCCGGCCAGCCTGCCTCGGGGCGCAGTCGAAGCGGGCATGCTGAGCTCGCCAAAGATTCCTCAGCCTCGGTTGACGCACCCGCCGCCGGCACTTCCGCCACCGGCAAGGTGACTTCTGGACTCCTAGAAACTGGACTTCGTAGTGTAATAGCCAGTCCGGTGCCGAACGCTGAACTCGCCCGGAACCCCGCTGATGTGAACCTGGATGCGCCGGAAGTCGGAGTCGGACAGCCTCTGCGCGGGATAGTAGGCCAGCAGGTACTGCGTGCGCAGTTCGTCGCTCACCATGTGGAAGGCGTCGTCGAGTTGGGCCAGCGAACTGGCATAGTAGTACTTCCCCCCGGTGTCTTCCGAAAGCTGGATCAGCGCGTGTTCGCCGCCCGTGTCCCGCCCCGCGCTGGCTTCCACCGGAACGACGATGATGCTGTAAACCAGCGCGTCGGATTCCTGCTCCGCTCGCAGGGCTTCCTTGTAATCGACTTTGCTGGCCGTGTCGCCTCCGTCGGTGATCACCACCATTACTTTCCTGCCCTGCCGCTTCTCGAGCGCGCGCGCCCCCAGGTACATCGCGTCATACAGCGCCGTCGCCGAGCCTAGCCGGATCCGGTCAATGCCCCGGTCGATGGTCTTCAGGTCAGAGGTGAAGGGCACAACCTCGCCGACTACCTCGCTGAACTGGTACACGCTCATCGAATCCACCGGCCGCAGGATGGCGTGGGCAAAGCGCCGCGCCGAGGCCAGTTCCAGCGGAAGGTCCCGCCGCGTGCTCAGGCTGGTGTCGATGGCCAGTACGATGGAAAGCGGCAAAGCCGCTTCCTTGTCGAACACCGCAATTTTCTGCGGCTCCCCGTCTTCGCTGACCTGGAAATTGTCCTTGATCAGTTGGCCCACGGGCGCTCCACGCGCATCGGTGACGGTGACGTACACGTTCACCAGGTTCACATCGACCTTAACGGTCGAGACCGGCTCCTGGGCGTGACCAACACAGGCAATGAGCACCGGCAACAGGGAAAACCAGCGCATGATGGGAGCTTCGCTCACTTAGATGCCGCCCGCCCGCCCGGGCTGCCTTCGGCCCGGGGAATATCGGGGGGAAAGGGCTCGCCGTCCGCCCAGACGGCGCCATCGGAGAAATGCTCCTTTTTCCAGATGGGGACGGTGCGCTTAAGCGTGTCGATGAGCCAGCGGCAGGCTTCAAACGCCGCCCCCCGGTGGGCCGAGGCCACGACGATCAACACGCTGGTGTCGCCGATGTCGAGCCTTCCCAGGCGGTGAATCAGCGCTACCTCCCGCACCGGGAATTGCCGCAGCGCCTCCGCCGCCAGTTCCTCCATCTTTTTCAGCGCCATCTCCTCGTAGGCCTCGTAGTCCAGGTAGAGCGTCGGCCGCCCGCGCGTATGGTTGCGGACAACGCCTTCGAAAACCACGGCCGCTCCGTCTTCCGGCTGCTTGAGGGCAGCCAGCAGGCTTTGGCTGTCGATCCGGTCCCGCACGATGGCCGCGTGCGGCGCGCCCCCGCTTACGGGAGGCAGCAGCGCCACTTCATCGTCGGCCTTGAGCCGCGATTGCGGTTCCGCATACTCCTGGTTCACCGACATGGCTAGCGAGGGGAGGAAATTCTTCAGCTGCGGAAAGCGGGCTTCATAGTGGTCCAGCACGTCCGACAGGGTGGCGCCATCGCGCAGCTCGAGCACGTCGGACCCGCCCCCCGCCAGGTCCTTGAGCACCCCGAAAAAAAGCACGCGCACCCGCATCGATCTTCCTTAAGCACGTCGCGCCACGAAGCGGAACCGCTTCCGCTTCTCCTTGACTTCGATTCCCGAGAATCCTGCCGCCTCCAGGCGTGGGGCAACATGGCTCGGATCCACCGTCGTTCACTGTCTGCCCCCGGACGACTTGTCATAGTATCCTAAGACCCTGAGGTGGCGCGGGTGCCCTCGCCCTAAAAAAGCAACGCCAGACCCGCAAGGATCTGGCGCTGACGACGGATGGGGGATGACGGAACGACGATTACGCGGGCTGCCCGCTTAGCACCTTCTCCCGCTCCTCGGCATCCAACTTCTCTTCTCGGGGGCTCGAGGGCAGCGCGATCTCCAGTACTTCCTCGATCAGCTTTACGTAGTGGATGTTGACGTTCTCCAGTTGCTCAGGCGTAAGATCCTCATCCAGGTTGGTCTTGTTCTCCGCCGGCAGGATCACATCGCGTACCCCCGCCCGCTTGGCCGCCAGCACTTTTTCCTTCACCCCTCCGATCGGCAACACGTTGCCGCTCAGGGTGATTTCTCCGGTCATAGCCAGCAGCGGACGAACCGGGCGGCTGCTAAGCAACGAGACCAGCGCGGTCACGATGGTCACACCGGCCGACGGGCCGTCCTTGGGAATGGCCCCCGCCGGCACGTGGATGTGAATGTCGTGCTTCTCGAAGAAGTCCTCGCCAATGCCAAGTTGCGCGGCGTTGGAGCGCACCCAGCTCAGGGCGGCTTGCATCGATTCCCTCATCACGTCCTGAATCTGGCCGGTAATCGTGAATCCGCCTTTGCCCTTCATGGTGCTGGCTTCCACAAACAGGATGTCTCCCCCCGATGGGGTCCAGGCCAGTCCCACCACCACGCCTGCACGTTGCGTGCGCTCGGCAATCTCGCCTTCGCTGCGGATCTTGATCCCGCCCAGAAATTCCTGGACGATCTCCTTGGTCACGACCAGCTTCTCGGTCTTGCCTTCCGCCAGCCGCCGCGCCTGCTTGCGGCAGATGGTTCCGATGTTGCGCTCCAGATTGCGTACCCCGGCTTCCCGGGTGTAGTGCCGGATAATCTGCTGAACCGCGTCCTCGGGAAATTCGATCTGTTCCGCCGTTACCCCGTTCTCTTCCCGCTGCCGCGGAATCAGGTACTGGAACGCGATGTGGACCTTCTCCTCCTCGGTATAGCCCTGCAGCTCGATGATCTCCATGCGGTCGCGCAGCGGCTCGGCAATCGGATCCAGCATGTTGGCGGTGGTGATGAACAGCACCTTCGACAAGTCGAAGGGCACGTCCAGGTAGTTGTCGCGGAAGGTCGAGTTCTGCTCCGGATCGAGCGCTTCCAGCAGAGCCGATCCCGGGTCGCCCCGGAAGTCGCGCCCTACCTTGTCAATCTCGTCCAGCATGAACACCGGATCCTTGGTCTCGGCCCGCCGGATGCCCTGGATGATCTGCCCCGGCAGCGCCCCTATATAGGTGCGCCGGTGTCCGCGGATCTCCGCCTCGTCGTGCACGCCGCCCAGCGACAAGCGCACAAACTTACGGCCCAAGGCCCGCGCAATGGACTTGCCCAGCGACGTCTTACCCACGCCCGGCGGCCCGACAAAGCACAGGATCGGGCCTTTCATGCTCGGCTTCAAGCGCCGCACCGACAAATAGTCGAGGATGCGGTCTTTCACCTTCTTCAGGTCGTAGTGGTCGGTATCCAGCGTCTCCTTGGCCTTGATAATGTCCACTTCCACGCCTGACGTCTTCTGCCAGGGAAGCACCGCCAGCCACTCGATGTAATTTCGCGTGACCGAGTAGTCGGCCGCCATCGGCGACATGCGCGAGAGCCGGCCCAATTCCTTCAAAGCTTCCTTCTTCACTTCATCCGGCATGCCGGCCGCTTCGATCTTCTGCTTGAGCTCCTCGACGTCGCGCTGCCCTTCATCCTGCTCTCCCAGTTCTTTCTGGATGGCCTTCATCTGCTCGCGCAGGTAATACTCGCGCTGCGTCTGCTGCACCTTGTCCTGCACTTCCGACTGGATCTTGTTGCGCAGTTGCTGGACTTCCAACTCCTTGGCCAGGTGCTGGTTGATTTTCTCCAGCCGCACGTTCACGTCCGTGGTTTCGAGCGTGTCCTGCTTGTCCGCGGTCGAAAGCGACGGCAACGAAGACGCGATGAAGTCCACCAGCCGTCCCGGCTCCTCGATATTCATCGCTACCGTGGAGAGTTCATCGGAAAGCGTCGGCGATCCCGCCACGATCTGCTGGAACAGGGTCAGCACATTGCGTTGCAGCGCCTCGATCTCGGCGCTCTTGGTGGGAATCGATTCGGCGATGGTCGCCACCTGCGCCCGCATGAAGGGCGTCAGTTGGGTAAATTCGGTGAGCTTCACCCGCTCCAAGCCTTCGGCGAACACGAACAGGCTTTGGTTCGGCATTTTGACGACCTTGTGCACCACGGCGAGGGTGCCCACGGTATACAGGTCGCTCGGTTGCGGGGAATCGACCCGCGCTTCCCGCTGCGCGACCACGATGATCGTCTTGTCCTCACCTAGGGAATTGATCAGCTGGACCGAGCTTTCCCGGCCCACGGTGAGCGGCAGAACCGCGTGGGGAAATAGCACCGTGTCCCTTACAGGAAGCAGGGGTAGCGACCGTTCTTCCTGTGTTTCCTTGGGCTTGGGGCGCTCAGAGCGCGACTGCTGTGCCATGTTATTCCTTGAGTGTATCTCGCTCAACTTTAGATGTTCATGGGTCCCAAAAAGATGCAGGCCGCGCGGGTGCTTACCCGCAGGAGCGCGTTGGATTGTAGACCTTTCTCCGGGTTTTGCATCCTGTCGTTTGTGCATCCCCCGGTTACGGGGGTACCGTGGCCCTTCCGGATTTGCGGACCGGGCGCCACGATCGCGGGTGACTCCTGACGCAGCTGCGTCTCATTCGGCTGCGGACAGGCCGGTTACCCGAGAGGAGGTGCCGCACCTAAATTAGAATAGACTTCGCCCCACAGCGGTCGTGAGCAGTGTGCCAGCCCGCCCTCATGCAGAACCAAGATTCCACAGCCGAGCCGTCCCGGCAACCAGGGTGTCGGGACGGCTTCTCAGCTTTGTTCTTAGCCTAGAAAACGTGTTTCGCGGTGTCGCCGCGGAACACAATTTCCTGCACCACCTGCTCATTGGAGGCATTCACGGTGTAAGTCGTCGCCGTCCGTGTTGCCTTCTCGGACAGGGGCACCAGCGTGCACTTCACATGGGCTTCGGCTGGATTGGTCACATGCAGCTGGCGGAACACCATGATGTGGTTTTCGCCTTCCATGGTGTGGCGCACTTCATAATCGCCCGCCGGCAGCGGTGCATCCCCGATCCGCACCGGGGCGGTGAAGGTGATCTTCGTGACGTCGGCAACACCGTACTTGTTGTTCTCCGCCGTCGCCAGAACACCCAGGGCCAGCGCACCCGCGACGGCCAGCACCAGAATGGTATATGAGCGCATAAGTTCTCCTTCCCGAATCGTCTCTCCAGAAACCACTCTCAGCATAGAGCCCAGGCGGAGAACCTGCCGTGTTTACCCTCACGTCCCGATGTGACGGTCGTTGATCCCCAAGTGGTCCGCTACTCACGCCCTGGCGAGAACCAGGCCTCAAGAACCTGGCCTCAGGACCCCGCGTGCGCTCACATACCATGTCTTCTGACTTTCCCACTTTCCCTTCGAATTCAGCCGTCTCTCCACACCAATTGGCCCACTTATTAACTCCTTCGATTCGTAACGGATGAGGTTCATCCTGTCTCTACCCCCGATCGCGGTCTAACTCATGCCGCTCTGTAAACTCCCAGCACCTTCACCAGGTCCGCCACTTCCCCCAGGTGTCGCAGCGCGTTGCGCGCCGCTTCATCGTCGCCCCGCAGGATGTCCACATAGAATACGTATTCCCACGGCCGTCCCCGCAGCGGCCGGGACTCGATCTTGCTCAGGCTGATATCCCGCAGCGCGAACACGCTCAGCGCCTTGAACAACGCCCCGGGAACATTTTTTACGCTGAAGGCCAGCGACGTCTTGTTCGCCCCGGCCACCGCCCGCCGCCTCTTGCGGACCAGGAAGAAGCGGGTAAAGTTCCGCTTGTCATCCTCAATCCCGGCCTTAAGGATGGTTCCTCCGTACACCCGTGCCGCCTGCCTGCCGGCGATCCCGGCGGCGTCGCGCAGGTCCGCCTCCAGCACATGTTTCACACTGCCCGCGGTGTCATAGAACGCCACCGCTTCGATCTTGGGGTACCGGCGGAAGAAATCCCGGCACTGGTCGAGCGCCACCGGGTGCGAGTACACCCGCCGCAGATCCCGGAACTTCACTCCCGGAGCCACGATCAGGTTATGCACGATGCGCAGCGGAAACTCTGCCTGAATGAAGACGTTCCGGCTCAGCAGCAGGTCAAAGTGCTCGGCCACCGAACCGGCCAGCGAGTTTTCAATGGGAATGACGGCCGCCGCCACCGATCCCCGCTCCACCCGGTCGAATACTTCGGCCGAGCGCACGCAGGGCACGATGCTCGAGCGCGGCACCATGCGCAGTGCCGCCTCGTGGCTGAACGCCCCCGCTTCCCCCTGAATTGCAACCTTCATGCGCCGAATCCGTGGCATCTTGCGCTCACCGCCCGTCCTGTCCCCTTCTCGCCGTTTAAGGTCGTCCGAACCCGCTGGCGGCGCGTCGCGAGCGTCCGTATCGCTTACCTTATCCTTCCGGCAGGTTCTTTTTCAGCACAAATGCGTCCACACCATTCGAGTAATAGCGCGGAATCGTTCTCAGCACGAAGTATTGGTGTTTCTTGTAGAAACTCAGTGCCCCCCGATTATCCACTGCGGCCTCGAGGTACACCATCCGGCAAGCGCGCTTACGCAACCGCTCCTCTGCTGCCTCGAGCAGCCTTGAACCCAGCCCGGTTCCGCGCGCCGCCTCGGCGACATCAATGGTAATGATGTGCCCGATCTGATGGCGCTCCACTTCCGCGACGATGAAACCGCCGATCTCCGACGTCGCCCCGCCCTCGCGCTCCCCCACCAGGGTAATAGACTGGGAGCGCTTGATATACGCCATCAATGCAAAACGGGAGTAGGAAATCCCCGCCGGAAAGCACGCCTGGTCAATCGCCCACAGCCGCTCAAAATCTTCTTTCCGGTATTCGCGGAGCTGAAAATCCACGGGGGGATTCTAGCGGGAAATCAGCATGCACCACGTTTGCATTTGAGGTTTGCCAGTTTCGAGGGGACCGAGCCCTGCCGAAGTGGCGAAGGCTGAACCACTGCATGCTGAGTGCAAAGGTCCAAAGGCTACATGCAGTCCTTTTCCCGCCCTCAAAAATTTCGTTCCTCCTGCTCTTGCCCTGGCTACAGCTTCGGACGTAACATTCCCGTCAGAGGTCCTCTGTGGGGCGCCTTCTCGTCATCGACGCCTTGGGCGCGAGCTTGTTGCTGACTCTGTGGTATTTGGCCTTCGCTCGCTACAATCACCGCAAGGGCGCGGCTGCTTTGCGCTGGGTCCAACTCGCCTGTCGCGGCGGTCGCGGCAAGGTCGTCGAATCCCGTTGGTTCGGCAGCTCGCGCCTGCAGGCGCGGCTTCAGTTCGCCTCCCGCCGCTTCGATAATGCCCGGCTCACGGTGAATCTGCGCCCGCGCGCCCTGCCCCTGCGCTGGTTGTTTAGCTACTGGCGGAAGCAGAAGGAAACCCTCACCTTCGAGGCCGACCTCGATTTCCCTCCCGGCTTCCAGTTGGAGGTGTTCAACCACCGCTGGGAGTGCGGCAAGCGTCGGGACGAACTCTCCTCCAAGGCCTGGGAATTCCACAGTCCCGGCCCGGTGGTGCTCACGACCCGGGCCAAGTGGACCCAGGATCTTTCGCCCGTGGTCAGCGCCCTGATGTCCTCCCGCGAGCACAGCTTCCTGCGGGTGCAGTTCCGCCCCGAATCCCCGAATTTCTCTGCCACCGTCGCCCTCGAAGCCATGCAGGACCCCGACGCCGCGTCGGGTTTCCTGACTGTTTTGCGCGAACTCGCCGCCGGGGCGTCGGCGAAGCACCTTTAAGGCAGCGGGCTCGCATCTAGGGTTCAGCACTTATCCTCGAGCCAGTGCCGCCTCACCGCGGCCACAGCCACCCGAACGTTCCCGCGGTCAGCAATCCGTAAATCAGCCCGTCGCACACCTCCTTGATCGTGTTGCTCCAGGGCTGCCCCTTCCAGATGCTGTTGCTCAGGTTGCCCAGGCCGTAGGGTAGGAAGGCTGCCGTGCCCGCGACGCGAAACACCTTCAGGTACGGTGCGCCCTCCGCTACCGTGCGTCCGGTCAGATAGGCAACGAAGAAGCCGATCACCAGGCAGAACACGAACCACTGCACCAGGTACTTCGGCATATTGACCGGGCCGCTGGCAAACACGGTCAACAGCCCCACCGGCCCCTGCTTGAATTTCTCCACCATAGCGGGCGACTTCATTTCCTTGTGGGTGCAATAAGGGAAGGCGTACAGACCCCGCTTCAGGCCCAGGCCGCGCAAGGGTGCAAGCACCTTCTCTTCTTCGGGAAGTTGCTGGTAGTCGCGCTGATGGTAAGGCAGCACCATGTGCATGATGGAGCTGGCGACGAACACGATAACGGCTGACAGCACGATCGGAAGCCATAAAGCGGCAAGAGAAACCATCGATACCCTCCTCGTGGAACGCGGGAGATCGAGCAAGCCGGCAAAATTTCGCCCGCGAGACTACGCCTGGGGAAATCACCGGTCAAGAGAATTCAGGCTTTCAGAGGCGTCAGGTTGCAGGCCGGGCTGCAGCTTTTGCAGTTCGCACGCGCGGACCTGAAGGAAACCCTGGAGGGCGCCGCGCTACCCGCCCGGCGGCCTGCTGATCGCGGAGCGCTCAGAGCCGAATGCCAGTTGTTATGCGCTCCCCTCCCCTGGCTCCGCCACGAACCGGTATCCGATCCCGCGCACCGTCTGCAGGTGCCGCGGTTTGGCGGGGTCATCCTCGAGATAACGCCGCAACCGGACCACGAAATTATCAATGGCCCGCGTATCGGTATCCTCGTGCAGCCCCCATACCTCCTCGAGGATCGCCTTGCGGGACACCACTTTTCCCTGGTTGCGCACCAGGTTTCGCAACAGGTCCGCCTCCATCACCGTGAGCTGGACCTTGCCGCTTGCGGTGCGCAGCTCGAGCCCGGCAAAGTCAATGGTTTTCCCTCGAAAGGAAAAGACCCGGAGATCCTCGTCGCGATCGTTCCCCGTCGCGGGTAGCGGCGCCGCCCGCTGCCAGGCGCTGCGCCGTAGCAATCCCTGCAACCGCGCCAGCAGGATCGCCAATTCGAACGGCTTGGGAAGATAATCGTCCGCACCGGCGGCGAACCCCTGGAGCACGTCTTCCGGGCGCCCGCGGGCGGTCAGCATCAGCACGGGAACAAAGTTCCGCGCCTTGCGCAGCGCCGAGGCCACGGCAAAGCCATCCTTGCCGGGCAGCATCACGTCCAGAACCACAACGTCGAAGCTTTCGTTCTTCACCAGCAAACGGTCCAGCGCCGACTCCCCGTCCCCCACCACCTCGACGGAATGGCCCTCGGCCTCGAGATTGAAAGACAGGCCTTTGGCCAGGTGTGTCTCGTCCTCAACCACCAGCACCCGGCTCATGTGAGGCTCCGCGGCAACTCCAGCGTCAGGGTTGTGCCCAGGCCCTCGCCTTCGCTCTGAGCGAACACCTTGCCGCCATGCTTGTGTGCGATGGCGCGCACGATGAACAACCCCAGGCCTGTGCCCTTGATTTGCGCCAGCGCCCGGTTCGGCACCCGGTAAAAGCGCTTGAAGATCCTCTTCAGCTCGCCTGCCGGAATGCCCACCCCCTTGTCCCGCACCCGCAGGATGACGTTCTTGTCGTCGCTCTCCACCCTTACCCAGACATCCACCTGTCCCGCCGAATACTTGATGGCGTTGTCCAGCAGGTTCGAGACCGCAGTGCGCAGCTCCTCGGCATCGCCTCGCACCAGGGCCCGCACCCCGTTGCTGGTGGGTTCGTAGCGCAAAACATCCGGTGCCAGGTGATGCCGGGTGCGCGCCAGCACCATGCACTCATCGACCACTCCCGCGAAATCCACCTCGTCCTGCTTGCGCTGGCCGCCGCGCTGCCCGGCCTGGCCCGCCTTGAGCACCTGCTCCACGGTACCCAGCAGCCGGTCGGTATCGGAGAGCATCAGCTGGTAGAATTCGTGCCGCCTGGCGTCGTCGAGTTCACGCCGCTCCAGGGTCTCGAGATAGAGCCGGATCGAGGTAATCGGGGTTTTCAGCTCGTGCGTGACCGCGTTGATGAAGCTGTCATGCTGCTCGTTGCGCCGGATCTCCCGCACCAGAAAGCTGGTGTTGATGATCATGCCCGCAATCAGGACCGCGAAGAAAATCACCCCCAGGAACAACAGCACGCTCTCCCGCCAGTTGAGGATGATCCAGCCAACGTTGAGCGCCACCGCCAATCCCACCAGGCACACACCCAGGGTCACGAAGAAGGCAATCGTCTTGCGGCGGGAGGTGATGCGCATGGTGTTGGGATTGATTGTACTTCCGGGAAGAACCTGGAACTAGAGCTGAGCCGGCAGCCGTTGAGATCGAGGCGGGCGGCGAGCAGGCCGCGTCCCCCTGCACTTCACCACCTGAAGCCTGCGCTTAATCGGTAAATTGTGCCGAGATCAATCGGCCGTTCGGTGAGGCCACTTCGCCGCGTTCGATTTCGTCGAGCTCGACCTTGCGGATGTCCCAGGCCAGGCCCAGCTTCTGCAAGGCCCAGATTCCGTACCAGTTCAGGTCGACTTCGTACCAGGCAAGGCCATGGCGCGCCGAGGTGGGATGCGCGTGGTGGTTGTTATGCCAGCCCTCGCCGAAAGTGAAGATCGCGACCAGCCAGTTGTTGGTCGACAGATCGCGTGTCAGGAAGCGCCGCGCGCCCCACATGTGGGTGGCCGAGTTGACCGCCCAGGTGGCGTGCAACCCAATCACGGTGCGCATGAAGATGCCCCACAACAGGAAAGGCAAGCCGCCCGTGGCCAGCAGCAGAATGCCCAGCAGCGTCAGGGGAACGTAGTGATACTTGGTGATCCAGACGTGAAATTTGTCTTTGGCGAGATCCGGAACATAACGGACCAGGGTTGTGGTGTCGTGGTGCATCGACTTGCCCGTGAGGATCCAGCCCATGTGCGACCACCACTTGCCATCGAGCGGAGAATGCGGATCGCCCGGCTGGTCGGAGTACTGGTGATGAATGCGATGGGTAGCCACCCAGAAGATGGGCCCGCCCTCGAGCGCGAGCGTAGCGCACAAGGTGAGGAAATACTCCACCCAGGGATAGGTCTTGTAGCCGCGATGCGTCAGCAACCGGTGGTAGCTCATGCCGATGCCGAGCGACCCCGACACCCACCAGAGGAAACACGCCAGGAAAAATGCCGGCCACGTGAAGAAGAACAGGGCAGCCACCGCACCGAGATGAAACAACCCCATGAAGCTGGCAGTGACCCAGTTGGTCTTGTCGTCGCCAGTGCGACTCCTCCTCAGCGCTTCCAGTTCCATGGCCTCAAGGTACCAGCAGGCCACCGGATTTGTTTGTAATACTTGTGTAATAGCAAGAACTTAGGAGTTACGGGGGTAATGAGGCAGGCTCGGCCCCACCATATTGACGAGGACGCTACCGGTACGAAAGACCCTGAATCCTTCCCTTACGCTGCCCCCTTCACTTCTACCCCGGCCCATTTTTCCAGCAGAGTGAGTGTGGCGGCGTAATCCAGGTCCTGGTGTCCGTCTTCGGCGGCCATTTCGTAGATCTCCTCGACCGTCTCCAGCGCGGGCAGTTTCACGCGGGCCTCTTTGGCGGCGTTCAGGGCAAGGTGGATGTCTTTCAGCATCAGGCGCAGGGGGAAATTGGGCGAGAAGTCGCGGCGCAGAACGAAGGGTGCTTTGTACTCAACCACGCCCGAGCGCACCATCGACGCCTGGATCAGGGGCAGGAGTTTATCCACGTTCACACCCAGCTTGGTGGCGAGCGTCAGGGCCTCAACAAAACCTTCATAAATTACGGCGATCTGCAGGTTCATCACCAGTTTGGCGGCCTGACCCTTGCTGGTCTCGCCCATGTGGAAGAGCTGTTTGCCCATGGCCTGGAAGAGCGGCTCAAGCCGGGCGAGGACGGCTTCGTCGCCTCCGGCCATGAAGATCAAGGACCCGCCCTCAGCGGCAATCTTGGAGCCGGTGACCGGGGCGTCGACGTAGGCAACGCCCTTGGCGGCCAGCCGCTGGGCGAAGCTGCGCTCGGCCGAAGGCGAGATGGTGCTGGAATCCACCACGGTCATGCCTTCGCTGGCCGAAGCCTCAACCCCTTGCGGGCCGAACAGCACGCTCTCGACGGCCTGGGTGTCAGACACGCAGATCCAGACGACCTCGGCGCCGCGAGCGGCGTCGGCGGGAGAGTCCGCGCTGCGCGCACCCTCCACCGTCCTCCCGGGCGTACGGTTCCAGGTGGTGACGTCGTGGCCCACCTTGACCAGGTTGGCCGCCATTCCCTGCCCCATGATGCCCAAACCCAGAAACGCTACACGCATGCCGCGGCTCCTTCTCTGTCGATCTGGAATGCAGGTGTAAGTGGATTAGATATGACCATGGTAACGATGGTCAAGCAATCTGCACGGTATTTCGATTAAAATGACTTGCGATTTGACTTCTCACAGCCGATGCTTGCGCCACGAAGCCCAGGCGTGCGCCTGTGGAGGGCATCGCGCGCGGCGCATCCCTGGTTTGTATTGGACCCGATGATCAAAGCAACACTGCGAAATCCTAATCTTCGCAAGCGCGCCCGGCAGTTCAGCCGCCTGGTTCGTCACTCCGCCGTAACCCCCCGCATCGGCACCACGCACAAGCCCCACTTGGTCAGCAATGGTGAGCTGGGGCTGACCTTCATCGGACACGCCAGCTTTTTCCTGCAGATGGGCGGGCAGAACCTGGTGATCGACCCCAACTTTGCGCGGTGGCTGTTCCTGCTCAAACGCCTGCGGCAACCCGGGTTGCGGGTTAGCGATCTGCCGCCGATCGACACCGTGCTGGTAACCCACGCGCACTTCGACCACCTGCACCGGCCCTCGCTGCGCGCCATCGTGAACCACACGCGGCGGCGGATGGGAAACAGCCCAACCCTGATCGTTCCGCACCACGTATTCGATCTGGTGTCGGATCTGGGATTTGACCGGATCATTGAGCTGGACTGGTGGAGCAGCCACCGGCTGGGTGCCCTGACCGTGACGCACGTGCCCTCGCGGCATTGGGGAGCGCGCATCATCAAGGATTCGCACCGGGGTTACGGCGGCTACGTACTGCGCACCGACAAACATTCGCTCTACCACGCGGGAGACACCGCATACTTTGCCGGGTTTCGCGAGATCGGGCAGCGGCTCTCGCCGGAGGTCGCACTGCTGCCCATCGGCGCCTACAATCCTCCGCAATTCCGCAACGTGCACGCCAGCCCCGAGGATGCCACCCGCGCCTTTCTCGATCTCAACGCACGCTGGCTGGTGCCCATGCACTACGGCACCTTCCGCCTCTCGCACGAGCCGATGGACGAACCCCTGCAGCTGCTCGCACAAGAGGCCCGGCACGCCGGGATCGGCGACCGAGTCGTGGTTTTGGAAGAGGGCGTAACCCGGTTTTTTTAGGGCACCCTCTGCTTTCAATAGCCCCGGCGCCGGGGTTCCCCGACCGACAAGAAGCGAAATCGGGGACCATCACGAGAGTATTCATTCCCTGGCGCTTGATTTCTCCCGCCAACTACCTAAGGAGAGCGAGCGAAAGCGGCCCCGCCGTCAATGCCAGATTAATTCCGCTTCGGGTTCGATTTCTTCGGCGCCTTCGAGGCTCGTAGCTTCGGCGAGGATCGGCAATCCGCCCTCCTCCGCGGCATGCCTGGTGTAGCGCAGAAGGAGCAGGAACGGGATCATGGCCAGGAACATGATGGACATCACCCAGAAGGCCTCGACGAAGGCCAGGATGGAGGCCTGTCTCTGCACCAGACCGTAGAGGGCAGCCAAGGCCTTGCGCTGAGCGGTGACCGCATCGAGGCCATGGGAGAGAAACCAGGCCTGGATACCGGCAAGCATCCGGCGGGTGGCCAAGTTGCCGGCGGTGATGTTGGCGACCAGATGGGATTGGTGAAACTGGGTGCGGCGCTCAAGGAAGGTAGTCATGAGGGCGATGCCAAAGCTGCCCCCGATGTTACGCATGAGGTTGAAGATGCTGGTGGCGTTGCCCATCCTCTCTTTGGGAATTCTGGCCATGCTGAGCGTCATCAGGGGAATGAACAGGAGGGCGAGAGCGACTCCCTGCACCACCTGGGGCCAGAAGATGTCCCAATAGCCGGCGTTGAGGTTCAGGTGAGAGAGCTGAAACATGGTGATCGCGCCCAGCGTGAAACCGACCAGCATCAGCTTGCGGGGATCGGTCTTGCCGATCAGGTATCCGGTGAGGGGCATGGTGGCGAGAGAGCCGATGCCGCGGGGAGAGAGCGCCAGGCCGGCGTTGTAGGCGGGATAGCCCAGCAAAGTCTGGAGATAAATGGGTAAGAGTACGAGGCTGGCGTAGAGCACGAAGCCGAGTTGCGTAATCAGAAAGACTCCGGCGGAAAAGGAGCGATCCGCCAGTGCGCGCAGATCGACCACGGGATCCTTGGCTCTCAGTTCGCGTACCACCAGCGCGACCAAGCCGATCACGCACAGGATGGCGAAGAAACGGATGTAGTTTGAGGCGAACCAGTCCTTGCGCTGGCCGGTGTCCAGTACGACCTGCAGCGTGCCGAAGCCCAGAGCCAGCAACCCGATGCCCCACAGGTCCACCCGGCCCGCGCTGCGGCGTATGTAGTGAGGGTCGAAGACGAAGCGGTTCATCATCACCAGGGAAAAGGCTCCGATGGGAAGGTTGAGGTAGAAGATCCAGCGCCAGGAGTAATTATCGGTGATCCAGCCACCCAGGGTAGGGCCGAGAATGGGGGCGAGCAGGATGCCCACGCCGTAGGCCGCCATGGCCTGTCCGTGCTTCTTGCGCGGGAAAGATTCGAGCAAGATGGCCTGGGCAAGGGGCTGCAGACCGCCGCCGCTCAGTCCCTGCAGAACGCGGAAGAAGATGAGTGTGGAGAGGCTGGTGGCGAGTCCGCATAGCAGCGAAGTTGCGGTAAAGCCGCTGACGCACAGGAGTAGGAGTTTCTTGCGGCCGAGATAGCGCGCCAGCCACCCCGACATGGGCAGCACGATGGCGTTGGCGACAAGATAAGACGTGACCACCCAGGTGCCTTCGTCGACGGTGGCCGCGAGATTGCCGCTGATGTGGGGAATGGCGACGTTGACCACCGTGGTGTCGAGCAACTCCATGAAGGTCGCCATCATCACGGAGACGGTGACGATCCAGGGATTCACCGGCCGATGCGTTGCTGCATCCACGGGAACCGCTCACCTGTTTGTAAGCTACCGGTTCGGGTGCGCCGGGGCAGTGATGAAGATCACCCGTGGTTGAGCTGAGGCTGGTCTCCCAGCGGCGCGTAACACCCCGGGTGAAGTCCACAAAAAGGTTAGCCTTCGGGCATGAGGTCGGCGGATTGGTAACGGTTGAGGACGTCATCGCGAGTGATGACGCCTTCCAGCTTGCGAAGATCGGCGCGGTTGACCACCGGGACTAGCACCACCTGGTTGACGTGGCGCAGCGCCATGTCGAGGGAGAGATCGGGATAGAGGTAGGGCAGGTCCTGCTTGGGCAGGACGGAACCGAGTGTGAGGTCCCCCTTCCCTTCTTTGACCATGCGTGCCAGATCGGCCTTGCTGACGCTGCGCCATCCCCCAAGTTGCATCTGGACCAGGACAACGTTATGCGGAAGGGACTGGCTGCGCTGCTCCGCTTCGGCGATGGAGATGTCCGCGTCGAGCACGACCGTGGGCGGGGGTTTCATGGCATCCTCGACGCGCAGGATCACCTCGTCGCGCTGTTCTTCGAGCGAGGGCAGGACCAGACCGTCCTGGCGGGTGAGCAGATCGAGGATCGGTGTCTTCTGCAGACTGCGAGAGACGACGTAGGCGACGGTGTTGGCGACGATGACGGGGAGGATGATGGCGTAATTGCCGCTGGTTTCAAGCACCATGAACACCGAGGTCATGGGCGCCCGCAGGAAGCCGGCGAACAGTACCCCCATGCCCACCAGGGCGTAGGTACCGGTCGAGCCCATGAGGGTGGGAAAGAAGATGCGCTCCACGCCCCCGACGGCTCCGCCCAGCATCGCACCCACAAACAACGTAGGGGCGAACATTCCTCCCGGGGTCCCGGTGGAGAACGAGAGGGTGGTGGCGAGAATTTTGAGCGCGGCCAGAATGGCCAGCATTTTCCAGGTGAACTGGTCGTGCATGGCCTGGTCCATGAAACTGTAGCCGGCACCCATGACTTGGGGGGCGCCCAGCCATCCCATCAATCCGATGATCAGGCCGGCGGCGGCAGTCTGGAAGTAGAGCGTCCAGCCCGGGAGGGCGCGGAGACGGGGGCGAAGGAAGCCGATACCTTTGGCAAATAGGACGCAGGCGACCCCGCCGACCAGACCGAGAGCGGTGTAGGCGATGAGCTCAGCCGGGCGGACAAAGGCCGTGACGGGAATGCGGAACAGCGCCTCCGCGCCCAGGAAAAAGCGCACGATGACCACGCTGGCCACGGCGGCCAGGACGACGGCGCCGAGGATGCCGGCGCTCCAGCGTCCGATGACCTCTTCGATGACGAACAGCACGGCAGAGATCGGGGCGTTGAAGGCGGCGGCCAGACCGGCAGCCGCGCCCACCGGGGCGAGCAGGCGCAGACGCTCGCGGGAGAGCTCGAGGTGTCGGCCCAGGGCGGATGCGATAGAAGCACCGACCTGAAGCGAGGGATCCTCGGGGCCGAGCGACTGGCCGGAGCCGATGGCCAGGGCACAGCAGATGAATTTTCCCACCGCGCTGCGCAGCGGGATGTAGCCGTTATAGATGTAGAGAGCGGCCTTGGTCTGGTTGACGCCGCTGCCGCGGATGGTAGGAAAAACCTGGCGTACCAGGACCGCGACCAGCAGGCCCACGACGACAGGGGCGCCCAGGAGTCGCAGCGCGCCAGAATGCGGCAAAGGTCCGAGCAGGGCGAGGCTGGTCCAGTCGATGGCCAGCCGGAAGCAGACCACGGCCAGGCCGGAGAAAATCCCAATGAAGATAGAGAGGAGGAGGAAGAAAGGCTCCTCGCGGCGGGGGCTGAAGGTGATACGCGACAGGCGGCCGAGCGTGGAGAGCTCGGGCGTACCGTTGGCGGCGCTGGGCGGAGGGGCCGGCATGGAAGGAGGCAGGTCGGCCATCACTCGGCCTCCGCCTGGTGCGAGATCAGCGAGAGGGCAAGATCCATCCCCTTGGGGGGGCCACATCGCTGGGCGGTCTTCTGCTCGATGGTGGAAACCAGATCCATGATGATGTCCGGTAAATCGGTCTCCCCGGCGGAGCGCAACTGCCGGAGTTTAGGCTTCAGCTCGTTCCACTGAACCGACAGGTCATGCAGGCCGTTCGCCGAAGGCGACGCGAGGTCGAGTTCGAGGGAGGTAGCGCAGGACTGGAGGCGATGCCCGGCCTGCTCAAAGGCGGCTTGGAGGCGACGATTGCGTTCGGCGTCGGAGATGCGGGGACGAAAGGGATCCGAACCGAGCAGTAAGTTCACGGTTCCGAGAAGCTGTTGGGATGGAGCATCGCCAGAATCGGTTTCGACGGCGGTCTTGAGGAAGTGCTGGGCAAGATCGTAACGGCGCAACTGGAAGGCGGTTTCGCCTGCGCCCGCCAGGGCCGCGTGGTTACGGCGATCGAGATGCAAGACCTGCCGGAATTCCGCGAGGGCGTGGGGCTGGTCGCCGGCGCGCGCGAACAGGGCGGCGACCTGAAGATGGAGCTCGGGATCGGGCGGAAGCGTCTGAGCCAAGGACAGCAGTTCGGCCTGAGCCTGAGGAAGGGCGTTCTCCTCGAGAAGAAATTGAATCAGTTCGAGGCGGGTGTGGCGGCGGTTGGAGTCGGCATCGCGGTCCCAGATGCCGTAGATGGCGTTGTGGTAGTAGCGGATGGCCGTGTCGAGCGCGTGCTGGCGGACGGCGAGCCGGGCCAGGGCCAGGCTGATCGTGCTGTCCTGGGGCGCGCGCTCCCAGAGACTCAGCAGGTAGGTCTGGGACTCGCTGAGACGGCCGGAGTCGCGCAGTGCGCGCGCCAGCGAGAGCTGATACTGGCTGTTGCCGGGATCGTAGGTGAGGGCGGCGCGGAATTCATCGAGCGCACCGACCAGGTTGCCGGCATCGGCGTCGGCCACACCCCGCTGGAAGAGGTGCCAGGCAATCTGCTTAGTGTTGGCACGATAGCGCGTGACCAGATGCGAGACCAGGACAAAACCGGCGACGCTGATCGCGGTCAGAATGATCAGCACGACGGACAAGCGGGGAGCGAGGGGTGCTTGTTCGACTGGCGCAGCTTCCACCACGGAGATCATGGTAGCCAATTCCTGTCAGGAATGACCAGCGGCGGCCGAGGTTCGGGCGGACCGGTCGCGCGTCTGCATGCTTGGTGACGGCCAAGATTGAGAGAGAAAAGCATCGAACCACCGGAGATCCGGCTACCGAGGTTGCGTCCCGGCGGGCAGCTTGAGCAGACGGGCCGCGGCCAAGTCTTCGAGAGCGCAACCCACGCTCTTGAAAAGCGTGATCTCAGAAGGGCTGGTGCGGACAGGGCGGGTGCCGGACAGCAACTGATGGAGATCGGCGAGCAGGTGGTGGCGCGAGATAGCGCCCGAACGGAGCGGCAGCAGGAGGTCGCCGGCTTCAGCCAGAGCGCCCTCGAAGGTATCGACGACCACGCGCGACCGCTGGATGGTGTAGTCGTCGACTTCGCGGGTCTGCGGCTGGAACGAGCCGACCAGATTGAGGTGGGCGCCGGCGCGGAGCATACGCCCGTCGAACAGCGGGGTGTGGGAGGTGGTGCAGGTACAAAGAACGTCGGACTCGGCGGCGTTGGTACGGGGATAGACAGCTTCGACGGGCAGGGCTCGTTCGGCGGACATTTCCTGGGCGAAGTCGCGGGCCCTGGCGTGATCGCGACCGGTAACGACGGCGCGCTCGAACTTGCGGACTAGCGGCAGAACCCGCAGGTGCGCGCGCGCCTGGCGTCCGGTGCCGAAGATGCCGAGGACGCGGGCATCTGCGCGGGCGAGGAGCCGGGTAGCGACGGCAGAAGTGGCAGCCGTGCGCAGGTCGGTGAGGTAGTTGGCAGGGATGACCAGGCGAGCGCCGCCGGAGTCGGCGTCGAACAGGATGTAGGTGGCCTGGATGTGACTCTCGGGGACATGGGGATTCTCGTTGAACTTGACCAGCTTCATGCCGAGGGCATGGGCCAGGCGGTCGTAACAGGGCATGATCAAGAAGACGCCACCTGCCACCTTCATCTGGGCGCGGACGGGCATGACGGTGTCGGGATAGCGGAGGCGGAAGGCTTCCTCGATGGCCGCAATCACCTGAACCGGATCCAGCAGGCGGCGGACGTCGGCCTCGGTCAGGAATTCCACGGGGGAATGGTATCAGCCCTGAAGGCGGTCGGATCGGGTCAGGGCGCCAGCGCTGGCGGGAACCTTGAGCTTCGCGCGTCAAAGTCTTCGCCGAATCGGCGCGCTCCGGCAGAATCTTCCCGGGGGTCAGCGAAGGGATCGCTTCAGGTTAAGATACTGCGGCGCATGAATCGCGAATATCACAAGGGATACAGCCAGGAACTGCACCGGGACATGGAGATGCTGGTCTTCGGCCACGCGGGAGTGCCTATCCTCGTGTTCCCCACTTCGAGGGGAAGGTTCTTTGAGTATGAGGACCGTGGCATGATCGGGATGCTCTCGCCTAAGATCGAGCGCGGGGAGTTGCAAGTGTTCTGCCCGGACTCGGTGGACGGGGAGAGCTGGTACAACCATGGGGTTCATCCGCGGATCCGCGTGCTGCGACACCTGCAGTACGAGCGTTACATTTGGCATGAGGTGATGTGGTTCCTGCGGTGGAAGAACCCGGCGCCGAGCCTGGCGGTGACGGGATGCAGCTTTGGGGGATACCACGCGCTGAATTTTGCGCTCAAGCATCCGGACACGGTCACGCATTGCGTGAGCATGGGGGCAGCGTTCGACATTCACCAATTTCTGGACGGATACTACGACGATGATTGCTACTTCAACTGCCCTCCAGATTTCCTGCCGAACATGAGCGATGACTGGTACCTGAGCCGCTACCGGCAGATGCAGTGGGTGCTGGCCACCGGGGAGTGGGACATGTGCATGGACCAGAATGTGAAGATGGCGCGGATCATGGAGAGCAAGGGGATTCCGCACTGGCTGGACATCTGGGGAGACCATTCCCAGCATGACTGGCCATGGTGGCAGAAGATGGCGGGAAAGTATTTTTAGCGGTGGCAGCAAGGGCTGGAAGCCGCGGGAGGCAGCAGAGAGTTCTCCAGGGCGGAGAGAACAGCGGCAAAGACGCGAAGACCGGCGCGACACGGGTCCCCGGGGTTGTTCTCGAGCGTCGGAGCGATTTGAGGAGCATTGCCTATGAGTAAGAAAATTGCGGTCCTGTTTGGGATGGAGAATTCGTTTCCCCCGGCGGTGGTGGAGCAGATCAAGGCGATGCAGGTGCCGGGGGTTGAGGCGGAATTTGTGAAGATCGGCGGGATCCGGATGGATGAGCCGAAGAAATATGACGTCATCGTGGACCGCATCTCTCAGGATATCCAGTTTTACCGGGCGTACCTGAAGAACGCAGCCCTCCACGGGACGATCGTGATCAACAACCCCTTCTGGTGGACGGCGGACGACAAGTTCTTCAACTACGCGCTGGCTGCCAAGCTGGGGGTGGCGATCCCGCCGACGGTGATTCTGCCGCACAACCGACATCCCGAGGGGACAACGGAACAGTCGATGCGGAACCTGATTTTCCCCCTGAACTGGGATGGCTTGTTCGCCTACGTGGGGTTCCCCGCCTTTCTGAAGCCCTATTCCGGCGGCGGCTGGAAGCACGTGTACAAAGTCCATTCGCCGGAGGAGTTTTTCCATTGCTACAACCAGACCGGAGACCTGTGCATGACCCTGCAGCACGGAGTGGAATTCGAGGAGTATTTTCGTTGCTACGTGATCGGGCAGGAAAAAGTGCACATCATGCGGTATGACCCCAGGGCGCCGCATCACGACCGCTATGTGAAGGGGAACCCACCGCCGTCACCCAGGTTGAAGGAGCGGATGGAGAAAGATGCCCTGACCTTGTGTCGGGCCCTGGGCTACGACGTGAATACCGTGGAGTTCGCGGTGGAGGGCGGGGTTCCGTACGCGATTGACTTCCTCAATCCGGCCCCGGATGCGGAGATCAGCTCGGTGGGGCAGGAGAATTTTGACTGGGTGGTCCAAGCGGTCGCAGAGATGGCGATTGCCAAGGCGCTGCGTGGGGAGAACCCGGTTCGGGAACTGCGGTGGGCGGAGTTTCTGACCGGGCCCAGGCCGGCGGCCAAGAAGCGGGCAAGGAAGGTGGTAACGGAAGGGGCGGGCGCGTCGTAGAGAGAAGAGCCCGCAGCGGGTTCGGAAAACCGGGAAAGCCTTCGACCCCAGGGCGGACGCAGCGCGGGCCACGGAGGAAAGCGGGCGGCAATCGAACACCCGGTTGTTATACTGTCTGGGGTCAAAACCAGCGATGTTTCGCCATGAAACCCACGTTCACCATCGGGATTGAGGAGGAATATCAGACGGTCGACCCGGTGAGCCGGGATCTGCGGTCGCATATTCACGCCCAGATCATCGAGAAGGGCAAGCGGCTGCTCCAGGAGCGGGTGAAGGCGGAGATGCACGCTTCGGTGGTGGAGGTGGGGACGTCGGTGTGCCCGTCCATCAAGCAAGCCAAGGAAGAGGTCAAGAAGCTGCGGCGGGACATGATCACGCTGGCCAAGGAAAACGGCTTGCGGTTGGCCTCGGCGGCGACGCATCCCTTTGCAGACTGGCGCACCCAGGAGATCACGCCCGACGAGCGCTATAAGAATATCGTTGAGGACATGCAGCTGGTGGCGCGCGCCAACCTGATTTTCGGGTTGCACGTACACATCGGGGTGGAGGACCGGGAGACGGCCATCCATATGATGAACCATGCCCGGTATTTTCTTCCCCACATGCTGGCGCTGTCGTCGAATTCGCCGTTCTGGCTGGGGATGGATACGGGGTTGAAGTCGTATCGCTGCAAGGTGTTCGACAAGTTTCCGCGCACCAATATTCCGGATTATTTTCCCTCGTGGGGTGAGTATGAGAGTTTCATCCGGCTGCTGATCAAAACCGGGTGCATCGATAACGCCAAGAAGATCTGGTGGGATATCCGGCCGCATCCGTTCTTCAACACCATCGAATTCCGGGTTTGTGATATCCCGATGCGGGTGGACGAGACCATCGCGCTGGCGGCATTGATCCAGGCAACGGTGGCCAAGCTGTACAAACTGTACGAGGCGAACCAGGGCTTCCGCCTGTACCGACGGGCGCTGATCATGGAGAACAAGTGGCGGGCGGCGCGCTACGGGCTGGAGGGGAAGATGATCGACTTCGGCCGGCAGGTCGAGCTGCCGGAGCGCGATCTGATTCTCGAGTATTTGCAGTTCGTCGAGGACGTGGTCGATGAGCTGAACTCGCGCGAAGAGATTGAATACATCCACCAGATCCTGGAGATGGGCAGCGGCGCCGACCGGCAGCTGCGAGTCTTCCGGGAGACGGGGGATCTGAAGCAGGTCGTGGATTACATCATCGAGGAGACGGAAGTGGGCGTGGCCAGGACGGCAGCCCCGGTTTCCGAACAAAAAGCAGGGTAATGAAGACAGCCAGTCGCGCCTACCGCTCGCTCCATCACATCCCCTTCGATTCCGAACTGACTCCGGGCGCCCGCAACGCCATCGACGTTTGCCTGCGGGTGCAGCCCTCCGAGAAGGTCACCCTCATCACCGACGAGGTCAGCAAGGAGATCGCGGCGGCGATCGCCAGCGAACTCAAGCGGGTGGGAGCACCGTACCAGGCGTGGCTTCTGGAAGAACTGGCCACCCGGCCGCTGGCGCACCTTCCCGGGGAGATCCTGGAGGACCTGGAGACCAGCCAGGTAAGCCTGTTCGTGGTGCAGGTGCAGCCGAACGAGTTGCAATCGCGCATGCAGATGACGGCGGTGGTCAACCGGAGGAAGATCCGGCACGCCCACATGGTCAACATCAACCGGCAGATCATGCTGGAGGGGATGCGGGCCGATTTCCGCAAAGTCGATCAGATCAGCACCCGGGTGGTGGAGCGAGTGCGGAAGGCATCGCGGATCCGGGCGACGACTCCGGCAGGGACGGAGTTGGTGGCGGAGTTGAATCCTTCTTATAAGTGGCTGAAAACCTCCGGGATCATCAGCCCGGACAAGTGGGGAAACCTGCCCGGTGGCGAGGTGTTTACCACCCCCGGCGAGGTGAACGGGACGTTCGTGATCGATGGCGTGGTCGGGGATTATCTGTGCGCCAAGTTCGGTGACCTGAAGCGCAATCCGCTGACCATTGTCGTGAAGGGGAACCGGGTGTCGGAGGCGCATTCCTCGAACCGAGAGCTGGAGCAGGACTTCTGGCGCTATACGCACACGGATGAGAACAGCGACCGGGTGGGAGAGTTCGCGATCGGAACCAACGTCGAGCTGAAGGATGTGATCGGGCAGATCCTGCAGGACGAGAAGTTTCCTGGCGTACACATTGCCTTCGGAAATCCCTACGGGGAACATACCGGGGCGCAGTGGTATTCATCGACCCATATCGACGTCGTGGGACGGAAATTTGATATCTGGGTCGATTCCGAGCAGATCATGCGGTGCGGGGAGTTCTTAATCTAGCCGCCGGTTCTGCCAACCCCAGTGTGCGCCTTCCAGTTCGCGGGTCGCGCGATCCCGCGCTACACTTCCCTGGCATGATTCCCTCCCTGCGGTCCGCTTTCAATTCGACATACAAACCTGAGAAATATCGGGCCCTGCTGCAGAAGCTGGAAACCCGGTGTGGAGTCCGCATCGGGTTCCGGGTCTCGGAGACGCCGTGTTTCTTGCCTCAGGGGCTGATTGAGCGGTTGGCGGAGGAGGGAAAGGAGTTAATCCGCCAACTGGTGGACAGCCCCGCGTATCACGAGCGGTCGAACCGGTCGATTCCGCCGAAGTTTTGTGTGTCGCGCGAGGATGCGCACCCGCTGTTTGTGCAGGTGGACTTCGGGCTGGTGCGAGACCCGGCCGGGGATCTGCAGCCGAAGCTGGTGGAGTTGCAGGCCTTCCCTTCCCTGTACGCATATCAGCCGATCCTGGCGGAAAGTTATCGGGATGTGTTTGAGCTCGATTCCCTGCCCGGGCCGAACGCCCCCGCGACCGCCGGCGCGACCCGGCCCGACGCCGGACGAAGGCCGGGACTTCGCTACTTTCTCAGCGGCCTGGATGAACACTCCTACCGGGAACTGCTGCGCCGGGCGATTGTGGCAGGTCACGATCCAGAGAACGTGATCCTGATGGAAATCGATCCGCTTCGTCAGAAGACGCTGCCGGACTTTCTCGCGACCGAGAAGCTGCTGGGAATCCGGACGGTGGACATCCGGGCACTCAAGAAAGAGGGAAACCGTCTCTGTTACGAAGACTCGGGGCGGCAGGTGCCGGTGCGTCGGATTTACAACCGTGCCATCGTGGATGAACTGGAGCGGAAGGGAGTGCGCCTGAATTTCGATTTTCGGGATGACCTCGAGGTGGAGTGGGCCGGGCATCCGAACTGGTACTTCCGGATCAGCAAGTTTGCCATTCCCTATCTCCAGCATCCTTCGGTTCCGAAGACCTGGTTTCTCGACCAGATGGAGCGGGTGCCTGAGGATCTCGAGAACTACGCCCTGAAGCCCTTGTATTCCTTTGCCGGGCTGGGGGTGGTGATCGCTCCCCGGAAACAAGATATTCAGGCCGTGCCCCGGGAGCGGCGGGCAGAGCACATCCTGCAGGAGCGGCTGCACTTTGCGCCGGTGATCGAGACGCCGCACGGCGCGACCAAGGTGGAAGTGCGGGTGATGTATGTGTGGTTGGAGGAACTGACACCGGTGCTGACCATTCTGCGCATGGGGCGAGGACTGATGATGGGTGTGGACCATAACCGGGACATGCAGTGGGTGGGGTCGTCGGCGGGGTTCTTCTAGAAACCCGTCGTTCGTCATGGATCGGCTCCTAAGGCCGGCAAGGGGACTAGGATCATCTGGCTTCCCTTCCTGGAATTGGCTGAGGCGCAGAGGCTTCGGTGCGGGACATGGCCGATTGAGTAGGTGACTGAAGGCAAACGGGCTGCCGGAGTCTGACGCCGAGTCAAGGCGCCGGCGGGCGGTTGACCTGCCGCCTCGGCGGGCCTAAGATGGCGGGCTGCAGGGTTAGCGCTTCCCATGATCGGGCAGACGGTTTCTCATTATCGCATCCTGGGAAAGCTGGGCGGCGGTGGCATGGGAGTAGTGTACGAGGCTGAGGACATCAAGCTCGGCCGGCACGTCGCCCTCAAATTCATTCCGGAAAACCTGGTGGGGGACCGCAAGGCGCTGGAGCGCTTCGAGCGCGAGGCGCGGGCCGCCTCGCAGCTGAACCATCCCAACATCTGTACCATCCACGAAATCGACGACAACCGGGGCCAGCCGTTCATCGTCATGGAGAAACTGGAGGGCGAGAGCCTGAAGGAGCGCATGCGCGGCAAGCCCATGGAACTGGACGAGGTGCTGGAGATCTCGATCCAGGTGGCGGACGCGCTGATCGCCTCGCATGCCAAGGGCATCATTCACCGTGACATCAAGCCGGCCAACATCTTCCTTACGCGCGGCGGACAAGCCAAGGTGCTGGACTTCGGATTGGCCAAGCTGCAGAAGGCGACGCAACTGGCGACCAGCACGGATAGCGGGGTCGAGGATTCGCTGACCGCGGTGGGGGTAATTCCGGGCACGGCGGTATACATGTCGCCGGAGCAGGCCCGCAGCGACGATCTGGATCAACGCAGCGACCTGTTCTCCTTTGGCGTGGTGCTGTACGAGATGGGGACGGGAAAGAAGCCGTTCTCGGGGACAAACATCATCACCACCCTGGACGCAGTGCTGCACCAGAAACCGGCGGCGCCGCGCAGCGTCAACCCCGCCTTGCCGCCCGAGTTCGAAGGCATCGTCGGCAAGGCGATGGAGAAGGACCGCGACCTGCGCTACAAGACCGCGAGCGAGATGCGGGGCGACCTGCAGCAACTGAAAAAGGAGACCGAGTCGGGATTGTCGCGCACCGCGGCGCGAGACATTCTGCCCCGAATCGCGAGCACGACCTTTCAAGGATCGAGCACCAGGCAGACGTATCTCTTGCTGGGCATGGCAGCCTTGCTCATCACCGTGCTGGCGGCGGTAGGGGCGTGGTGGCTCAAGCATCGCCGCATGGGGCCGGCGGCGGGCAAAGATACCATCGCCGTGCTGCCCCTCGAGAACTTCACCGGCGATTCCAATCTCGATTACCTCAGGTACGCTCTGGCCGACGAAGTGGCGAAGGCTTTGACCTATACGCGAACGCTGGACGTGCGCCCGACCGCCAACACCCGCAAATATTCCGCCGTGGATGTGGATCCACAGCAGGCGGGACGTGATCTGCACGTGGCCAGTGTGGTCACGGGGCATTTTCTGAAACAAGGTACGCTGTTGCTGGTCGCGCTGGAAGCGATCAACGTCGGCAGCAACAGCCTGGTGTGGCAAAGCACCATCCAGGTACCCGGGCAGGATCTGCTGGCGCTGCAGGATGAACTGGGCAAGAACATCCGCCAAGGTCTGCTGCCCAGCCTGGGCACGGGGCAGGTGCAGGATACGAGCACCAAGCCCAAGAATTCCGAGGCGTACGACCTGTACTTGCGCAGCGTTCCCGTGCCCCACGACGCAAAGCCCAATAAGCAAGCGATCGCCATGCTGGAGCGGTCGGTGGGTCTGGATTCCTCCTACGCGCCCGCCTGGGAAGCGCTGGGCATGCGCTACTACTACGATTCGCATTACGGCGACGGAGGCGATGAAAGCTTCAAGCGTTCCAATGCGTCGTATGAGCGGGCTTTGGCTCTGGACCCGAATTTGGTACTCGCCACCGGGCAACTGACCACCAACCGGGTGGAGCGGGGAGAACTGACCAAAGCCTATGAAGAGGCGACTTCCCTGGTGCGGCGCCGTCCCAAGATGTCGCAGGCGCACTTCACCATGGGCTACGTGTACCGCTACGCAGGCATGATGGAAGACTCCCAGAAGGAGTGCGACGCGGCTCTGAAACTCGACCCCGGAAATTACTCGCTGCGCTCCTGCGCGTTTGCCTTTCTCTACATGGGGAAGACGGAGCGGGCCCGGGACTACGTTCAGTTGGACGCCGGGACGGAGTGGGCCAACTACGTGATGCCTTCGATCCTGCTGCGGGAGGGAAAAAAGCCCGAGGCCCGGGAGGCGGTGAAGCAGATGTCGGCACAACCCTTCTATCACCGTGATCTGCTGGAGGCGGGCCTGGGCATGCGGCCGCCGGCAGACCTCGACAAAATCGCCCAGCAGGCTGCGGCCATCGCCGCGGAAGACGACCCCGAGTCAGCCTATTACGAGGGGTCGCTGCTGGCCCTCTTCGGCAGGAATGACGCGGCCATGCACATGCTCAAGCTGGCGGTGGAAGAGAACTATTGCGCGTACTCCGCCTTGCTGACTGATCCCGCCTTGGTGAACCTGCGGGGCACGAAAGAGTTCGATAACCTGCTGAACCAGGCCAAGTATTGCCAGCAACAACTGCTTGAGTCTTCCGGCACCTCAGGGAAATAGAGCACCACGGACAAGCCTCCTCACCCTGTCGAATATAATCCAGAGTTGAGTTGTTGAGGACTGTCCAGGAAAAATCTTGCGTCCCCCGCACGAAGAAGCCCATCCGCATACCATGAAGTCCCCGAATCCTCGGAGGTCCTTTTCCCGTTGGCTCCTGCTTTTGCCGATTGTGCTGGGGCTGCTTCTAGCGGCCGCAGTCCTGATCCCTTTACCCGGGAAAAGAGCCGCGGTTCCGGACGTTCTGCCGCCAGACACGGGAACGACGGGCCTGCGACTGATGTTGCGGCGGTTGGGCACCACGGCCCGACTCATGCAGACGGTGGCGCATCCCGACGACGAAGACGGAGGCATGCTGACGCTCGAGTCGCGCGGCCAAGGCGACACGGTTCTCCTGCTGACCCTGAACCGGGGCGAAGGAGGTCAGAACAAGCTGGGCAGCAACCTGTTTGATGTATTGGGAGTGCTGCGCACGCTCGAGCTGTTGGCCTCGGACCGCTATTACGGGGTGGAGCAGCGGTTCACGCGGGTGGCGGACTTCGGGTACTCCAAGACGGCAGAGGAGACGTTTGCCAAGTGGGGCGGGCATGACGTTCCGCTCGGCGATATGGTGCGGGTGATCCGTACCTTCCGTCCGGATGTTCTGGTGGCCCGCTTCTCCGGGACGAACCGGGACGGCCACGGTCATCACCAGGCTTCGGCGATCCTGACCCAGGAGGCATTTCGCGCGGCGGCAGATCCGGCGCGGTTTCCAGAGCAGATCCGGGAAGGACTGGCACCCTGGCAGGCGCGAAAGCTCTACGTCGGCAATGTATGCGGGTTTGGCGTCCAGACGTGTCCCGATGCCACGGTCAAGCTGAACACAGGAACCGTGGATCCGCTTCTGGGCATGTCATACGTGCAGTTTTCCATGGAGGGACTGCGGCACCAGTTATCGCAGGGCGCGGGGGCGTGGAGTGTAGCATCGGGGGACCGGTTCACCTTTTACAAGCAGGTGGATTCCGTGCTGCCGAAGACGGCAGCGGAAGGCGGACACGAGAAGGATTTCTTCGACGGCATCGATACCAGTTTGCCGGGGCTGGCCTCGCGACTGGGCATGGAGGAAGGACGGGTTCCGTGGCTCCGGCCGGAACTGGTCAAGCTGCAAGGGTTGGTAGAAGAGGCGACGAAGGATGCCGAGGCCAATCCCGGCGAGGCCGCAGGGCCGCTTCTCAAAGCGCTCGCCTTAGTCAAGGAACAGGAGCAGAAGGCGGTTGCCGGTCTTTCCGCCCCGGCCGCAGCGGATCTGTGGGTAAACCTCGATACCAAGCGGGAGCAGTTTCAGCAGGCGGCGAACCTCGCCCTTGGCCTGACCTTGACGGTTGCGGTGGACGCGCCCATGGGGGCCTCGCCGGAAGCTGCCTTCATGGCGGTCCCTGGACAGGCCTTTCGAGTAACCGTGCGTTTGCGGAACGGGAGCGGCCAGAGCCTTACCCTTCGCAACATGGCGCTGGATTTTCCCCCGGGATGGAGAGCGGCAGCCACCTCCAGCCGGGTACAGGCTTTGCCCCCCGGGGAGCAGGCCACGGAGACCTTCCGGGTGACAGTGCCGGAGAATGCCGAGTATACACGCCCGTACTGGCACCGTACCGATCCGGAAAAAGAGAGCGTCAACACCATTGACGATGCGCGCTACGTGACGCTTCCTTTCCCTCCCCCGCCGCTGGCGGCACACGTGGATTATGCCGTCAAGGGGCTGACGGGATCGGTGCGCGCCGTGGCCACGGCTAGCTTCAAGAATTCCCAGGGCCAGGCAGAAAACCGCGCTGTGGCGGTAGGCCCCGCGTTTTCCGTGGCTCTGGAACCTTCTACCCAGGTTATTCCCGTAGGACCGGACGGGCCACGGTCGATTCACGTTGCCGTCGAGAGTTCCCTTCCCGCAGCTGAGGGGGCGAGCCTCAAGGCGGAGGCGCCACCGGGATGGCGTGCGGAACCAGCTTCCGAAAAGGTGAGAGAGGAGACGAAGCAATACCAGTTCAAGGTGTATCCGCGAGCACAGAGTGAGGGGCGCTCCCAGGTAAAAGCCAGGCTGGACTACCAGGACCGGAAATACTCCGAAGGCTATACCGTGGTGACGCGGGACGATCTGGACACTTTCTATTACTACCAGCCGGCAGTGCAGCGGGTAAGCGTGGTGGAGGTAAAGCTGCCGCCCGATTTGAGAGTGGGGTATGTCATGGGAGCGGGCGACGACATTCCGACGGTGCTCGAGCAGACGGGAATAGATGTGACTCTGATTCCGCCGGAGAAGTTGGCGACCGAGGATCTGGGCAAGTACGGGACGATTGTCGTTGGAATCCGAGCCTATGACACGCAGAAAGACGTGGTGGCGAATAACCGGCGATTGCTGGACTTCGTCTCCGCGGGCGGAACCCTGGTGGTGCAGTATCAGACCAGCCCCGGAGATTTCAACACCGGTCACTTCACACCCTATCCGGCGGAACTGGGGCGAGCGCGAGTTTCGGTGGAGGAGGCGCCGGTGGGAATCCTGGCGCCCGAGGATCGCGTCTTCCACTTCCCCAACCGGATTACCGCACGCGACTTTGAGGGATGGGTGCAGGAGCGCGGTCTGTATTTCATGAGCAAGTGGGATGACAAGTACATGCCCCTGCTGACGTCCGAGGACCCGGGCGAAGCTCCCCAAGAGGGCGGCTTGCTGCGCGCAGCATACGGAAAGGGGACCTACATCTATACCGGGTACGCATTTTTCCGGCAACTGCCGGCCGGGGTGCCGGGGGCGGTTCGGCTGTTTGTGAATCTGCTGAGCGCGAAGAGCGGGAGTCCGCAGTCGGCAGTCAGCTCCCGAACCGCGGAGTGAAAACCGAGGAGCGACTTGCCCGACACCTGAGGGCGCGGAGCGTGGCACTTCGCGCTTCCACCCGGCTTCTGCCGATTTCCCGGTTTAGCGGTCACATTCAGCGTTAACCGTTAGGGATGCGTCTCGAGCGCCGGGCGGATGGAATGCTGAGTGCTATTCTGATCCCCCAGTCTTCACCATCCATGGCAACTTCTGCCCAGAGCGAGACCAGCCCGTCTCCGCTGATTCGCGGGATGGGGTTGTGGAGCGCCGTTTCTCTGAACATGATCGACATGATCGGGGTGGGGCCGTTCATCACCATGCCGCTGATCGTGAGCGCGATGGGCGGGCCGCAGGCCATGCTGGTATGGGTGCTGGGCGCCGGGTTCGCGATGTGCGACGGGCTGGTGTGGGCGGAGCTGGGCGCGGCGTTGCCGGCATCGGGCGGTTCGTACCTTTTCCTGAAAGAGATCTACGGGCCAAAGGGGCTGGGAAGGCTGATTTCGTTCCTGTTCATCTGGCAGCTGTCGTTCAGTGCACCCATGTCGATTGCGTCGGGCTGTCTGGGGCTCGCGGGGTATGCAGCATTCTTCTGGCCGGGACTCGAGCACACGTACTGGTCGCGCACGGCCAGCGTGCAACTGCCGTTGCTGGGTTCGTTACAGATCGCGTGGCTGATCACGGCGGGAACCGGGGTGGCCATCGGGTTGTGCGGGCTGGTGGTATTTCTTCTCTACCGGCGGATCACCGCGATCGGCCGACTATCGAAGGTCCTCTGGGTGGTCGTGATGGGCACGATTGCATGGATCATTTTTGCAGGATTAACGCATTTTCATGCAGCTTCCGCCTTTGACTTTCCACCCGGGGCGTTCCGGCTCTCGCACGAGTTCTTCCACGGCCTGAGCAGCGCGATGCTGTTCGCCACCTATGATTATTGGGGATATTACAACGTTTGTTTCCTGGGAGACGAGGTGAGAGACCCGGGCCGCAACATTCCACGGGCGTTACTGCTATCGATTCTGATCGTCGCTGGTCTATACATAATGATGAATGTCAGCATCCTGGGCGTGGTGCCCTGGCGGGAGATGGTGGCGGCCAGCCGTGCCAACAGCGGGTTGTACGTAGTGTCGGTCTTCATGGAAAGAATCTATGGGCCGTGGGCGGCAAAGCTCGCCACCGGGCTGGTGATGTGGGCCGCGTTCGGTTCGGTGTTCTCGCTGATGCTGGGATACTCGCGGGTGCCCTATGCGGCGGCGCTGGACGGGAATTACTTCCGGGTATTTGCCCAGGTCCACCCGCAAGACCGCTTTCCCTGGGTGTCGCTGGTTTGCCTGGGAGCGGTAGCGGCAGCATTCTGTTTTCTGCGGCTGGCAGATGTGATTGCGGCCCTGGTGGTCATCCGCATCATGCTGCAGTTCTTTGTGCAAGCGATTGGAGTGATAGTGTTACGCGTGCGCCGTCCGGATTTGCCGCGCCCTTTCCGGATGTGGCTGTATCCTGTACCAGCCCTGCTTGCCGCGGCGGGGTTCGGATACATCCTGTGGTTCCGTCCGAACGCCGGCCGGGAGATCCGCTACGCCATCGTGCTTCTGCTCTGCGGATTGGCGATTTACATGGCGCGGGCGTGGCGGAATTCGGAGTGGCCGTTCCAGGTGGGCGTGGGTTAGGAGAGGCAAACCTCTAGCCATAGCGGCGTAGGGATCAACCACATACGAACGGCGGGGTACAAACGAAGTTCGACGACCGGAAAAAGGTAGATGGCAGAAATGATCAAGGCGCCGCTGGCATCTCCCGCCCCTGCGGAGGGCCTTGGCGTTTCGGCCTGGGCTCCTTTGCAAGAGCCGGTGTTCCGCTCCCTGTGGATCGCAGCTGTCATCTCCTACATCGGAACCTGGATGCAGGCGGTGGGCGCGGGCTGGATGATGACCATGCTGACCACCTCCCCGCTCATGGTAGGACTGGTCCAGGCGGCGGGTGCACTGCCGGTGTTCCTTGTCATTCTGCCCGCTGGGGCGCTGGCCGACATGGTGGACCGGCGGAGACTCCTGCTGGCGACGCAAGGCTGGATGGTGCTGGCGGCCGGGGCGCTGGGCGGGCTGACGCTGCTGCACCTGGTCACGCCCTGGATTCTGCTGGGCTTTACCTTTCTGCTGGGGCTGGGTGCGGTGATGAACGATCCCGCCTGGCAGGCGATTACGCCCGAACTGGTCCCGGCGGAGAAGCACGCGGCCGCGGTCGCGATGAACTCGGCGGGGTTCAACGTGGCGCGCGCGGTGGGCCCGGCGCTGGGCGGAGTCGTGATTGCGGCGGCCGGATCGGGCTCGGCGTTCTTGCTCAATGCGATTTCGTTCTTTGGCGTCATCCTGGTGCTGTACCGCTGGAAGCGCCCCCCGCCGGAGCAGACGGTATCGGAGCCGCTGTGGGAGGCGGTAAAGACCGGGGTGCGGTATGTGCGCTCCTCGGCGGTAGTGCGGTCGGTGTTGATCCGGACGGGTGCATTCAGCGTGGCGGCCATCTCGGTATTTGCCTTGTTGCCCATCCTGGCGCAGCCTTACGGGGCGCGAGGATACGGGCTGCTGCTGGGCTGCTTCGGGCTGGGCGCCATGGCCGGGGCCACGGTGCTGCCGCGCTTGCGACGCAATCTCTCGGTGGACGGACTGGTGGCAACGGCCATCGTGGTGTTCGCGGCGATGGCGTTCGCAGCTGGTCGGGTGCACGGATTCGGGGCGATGTGCCTGGTACTCGGGATCGCGGGCGCAGCCTGGATCGGGATCCTGGCCTGCCTGAACACGGCCGCCCAGACGATGTCGCCCTCCTGGCTGCGGGCCCGGTCGCTGTCCATGTATCTGCTGGTTCTACAGGGCGGAATGGCCGCCGGGAGTACACTCTGGGGAGCACTGGCCTCGCGGCTGGGGTTGCCGAACACGCTGGCCTGCTCGGCCCTGGCTCTGCTTCTGGGTCTGGTTACGATCCGGAAGCATCGGCTGTCGGCACGCTACCTGGAGATGGCGCCGTCGGTAGTGCGGGACTGAGATCCCGCGGAGATGACGAGAACTGCTTTGAGTCCCGGATAGGACTGGATTTGTCAGCCCTGCCAGGATTTGGGAACAGGGTATGCGGCGGGCTAGGATGCTCGCCGGACCGCAAGTGTCGCCGGCGTTACCAAGGAGCAAGGTTCATGAGACGAATGTTTCTCTTTGTGCCAGTGGTGGTCACAGGACTGGGAGTGTTCGCGTCGGGGCAAGCGATGCAGGCCATGCCCAAGCCAGAGGAACGGCGCACGCTGACGCAAGTGATGGATCGAGCGTTGACCAATGTGGAGAAGGAGTTCACCTCTGCCGCCGAGGCGATGCCGGAGGACAAATACGGGTACGCTCCCACCGACGGTGAGTTCAAGGGCGTGCGCACTTTTGCGGCGCAAGTGAAGCACGTAGCTGCCTCCAATTATGAATTCGGCGCAGTCATTCTGCAGCAGAAGCCGCCGCTGGATGTCGGAGGGGAAGAGGGACCCGCATCGATCAAAACGAAGGCGGAGATTCTTCAGTTCCTGAAAGATTCGTTTGCCTACATGCACAAGGCGATTGCCACCATGAATGAACAGAATGCCACCGAGTCGCTCAAGAGCCCGTGGGGCCAGAACACGGTGACCCGGCTGGGAATCACCACCCTGACGGTGGCACACTGCTTCGATCACTACGGGCAGATGGTGGTCTATCTGCGCCACAACGGGATCATTCCGCCGGCGAGTCGAGGCTAGGCCGCCGTACTCGGAGTTCGCGGAGAGCGTCTGGCACGCCCGTGCCATTTACGATCGCGCGGCGCGGACACTAGTCTTGAGCCTCCCCCCGATCGAAAGATCAGAATTCACAGCACGGAGCGCATGTCGCTGTCTTCAGTGCACACGAGGAGTCTATGAAGTCGACGAAGACAGGTGCAGATCTGGTGGAAGAGGCACGAAGGCGGGAAGTAGAACACGAAATTCTGAGCTATTTTCTGGCGGTTGAGTCGTATCCCGCACGGGTCGCGCGAGAGCCACAGGTAAGCTTTGAGACCCACTGTTGGACGGTGTACACGGAACTGGAGAGCGGCCGGGCGAACTAGGGAGTGCCGACGGCACGGCTAAGGTTGCGGGATCCGGCGTGGGGCTGCGCCCCTGTCTGCGATCGCCGTGAGCACGAGTTCCGCGGGAAGTTGCTTCTGCTGGAGATGCGCCGCCACCTGGGCGGCGATTTTTTTGGCGGGCGGCGTCGAATCCAGAAAAATAAGGACGGAGGGACCGGCGCCGCTCAGCGCCACGCCCAGGATTCCCGGCTGACCGGCGAGTTCATGGAGCGCGGGCAGCAGCGGGCAGAGGGAAGCGCGGTAAGGCTGGTGGATGCGGTCGTCGAGCGCGGCCGCCAGCAGATCCTGCCTACCTTGAATCAAGGCCGCCAGCAGCAGCATGGAGTTCTGAATGTTCACGACGGCGTCGGCCCGCGAGTAGCTGGCCGGTAGAACGCGGCGCGCTTCCTCGGTGGCAAGACGATGGGGCGGGATCGCGACCGCCAGCGGCCACTTCCCTTTGGGTCGGATACGAGCCGCTTGGACTTCCGCTTGTCCGGAGAGGCGGGCCACGGCCAGGCCTCCCAGCCAGCAGGCCGCGGCGTTGTCGGGGTGATGCTCGCGGCGGGAGGCTTCTCCGATGATGCGCGCTTCGCTCCAGCGCAGCCGTCCGAAGTGGACGGCCAAGGCGATACCGGCAAGACGCGCGGCGGCCGAGGAACCGCAGCCCTTGCCGATGGGGATCTGGTTGCGGATCTTCAGGGCCAACGGCGTCTCTGCTTGGCCGGCAGCGGCGAGAACTTCGCGGTAGGTGGTCAGGATAAGGTGGTTTTCCAGTTGGCCGCAGATTTCCCGGTCGCGGCCCTGGGCCACGATCGAGTAGGCAGTGGCGGGACGGGCAGAAACCTTCAGGTAAAGCTCGAAGGCGAGCGCGGCGGCGTCGAAGGCCGGGCCCAGGTTGGCCGAGGTGGCGGGAAGAGTAAGGTGGAGTGGCGCGGGATCCTTGGACATGTTTTATCCGAGCTGACAAGAGTGAACATCAGGCACGCGAATTACCTGCTATTGCCCGCGAATCTCACTGGCACAGTTCAATCAGTGACTTGCGCGGGCAGTAGCATTTTGGACTCTGCTCGGATTCTCCGCAATTCCCCGCTTTTCTACCGACATTGGCACTGGATTGGCACCGAAGAGAAGGCGAAGGACGTGGGGGGCGGCTCCCCTGGCGCATGCTAGTCCCTTCCATGGGGCTGTTTTGAGGGTGCCTGGACTGGCGCACTCAATGCCTTTTTCAGTTCTGGACCGGCGGTGAGCATCTGTTTTGTGAACTGGTCGTACATGTATTCCCATTCTTCCATCTGCTTCCGCACAAGGGCGCTAAGTTTCTTCTTTTTCTTTGGCAGTGTAACGTTCGAAGGTTTGACAACGATGCTTTCGTGCACGAGTGCTTTCAGAAGAGTCGCGTCTACCAATTTCATCTGCTGAGTCAGACGGTGCATGTGGAGACCCCTCTCTTTGCGCAGCTTTTTGTTGTCCGGGGATAGTCCCATCACCAGTCCGCTGAACCGTCTACTGTGCTCCAAAGCCATGAGCTCAAGTTTGTCGCCCTGAATTGCCAACTCACGCCGGTATTCGTTTTCGGGTCTAATGGTGTTCGCGAGGCGGCACGCTACCCAGGCTTTGCAGATGAAATAGAGGGGGTCTCTGGCCATGCGACTAGCTTACCAGTAGACAGGCAGCCCGGTAGGTCGACCGATACCCCGACCCCTGGTACTCCCCTCGCTACAGCGGGCTCCCCCTCAGGCCGCACATCACAGACAACGCAAACGTTGGCGCGTGATATTTCCGTGAGTGGCTCGGCAAGTGCACAGAGAGGGCGGGAAGGTGGCTCATGAAATTAAACACCCTCGCCCGCACACCAGTGTCACCGTAGGGTCTTAGCGCGCCGCTGCCAAGTGAACTCGCCGATGAGGTACACGGCGGGTACACGCCGTGCTAAATTACGCGCATCAGCAGGGAGGGCGCAAACTGTATGGCGTGGAACCGTAGGCAGTTCCTGTCATTACTAGCGCTAGGGATTCCCGCAGGAGTGGGTGCGCTATGGGCGGCCCGCTCAGGCTATTTTGCGTCGGCGCTCCGCCTAACCAAACCGAAGGTTTCCGACTCGCGCCTAATTAAGGTCTTAGTCGGAGGCAGCAGCAGGCTTCATGCAGAATTGCTGGCGTTGAAGCTCGACCAGTCCTTGCACGCCGTCGGCGCTACCGCCGGTTCTCGCGAGTTCTTTGAACTCGCCGTACGCCACCCTCCAGACATCGCGGTGCTGTTCGATGATGACATGCATCTTGGACTTTCCGCTCTGAAAGAGTTTCGTGCTGCCTATCCCCAGATACCGGTGATCATTGTTTGGTCGGGATCGCCTATGCCTATTAGCCCTAAGACGTTACCCTGGGGAGCGCGTGAGGTTTTAGGCATTCACGAATCCCTCGGAGATCTCATTGAGTGTATCCACGCTATTCATGAGGGATGTCCACTTACCCGACACGAGCGGAAAATATTACCGCTCTTGTGCCAAGGCCTGACACACTCCCAAATCAGTATGCGACTCGGGCTGGCTGAACATGCCGTGAGGGCATACACCTTCCGCATCTTCGATAAGCTCGGCGTTTCAAGCCGATTGGAGCTTGTGTGCCTGCTCGGCTCCAATCCCAAATATCAGAGGCTCCTGAACCCGCAGACTACCTGACCTGGATTTACGTCAATGGTTATCCCTGATTACGTCGACCCCATAATCGGCTATCGCCGCTGGCTATGGAATGGGTCCAGGCTTCTGTCACTCAATGGTCAACCTTGGAACCCGGGTTGTCCGCTGACGGCCCGGTGCAATGCCTTAGCCGCCCGGTGCAATGCCTTAGCCACGGGAGGCCACCAAGCTCCGCAAATTCATTGCACTTGCGGTATCTATGCACTCAAAGCTCCTCTTCCAGCCAGGGACACCGGATGGCCTAGCGGCCATGGGCCTAGCGGCGAAGTGTACCTATGGGGGACCGTCGTAGAGCACAGCGATGGATGGCGTGCCCAGTACGCTTATCCAAAGACGCTTGTAGTCACGTCAACTTGTGACCCCCTGGGGCTCGACGGCGGCCGCGGATCCCTCAGCGCCGAGGAAGTGCAATCCCGTCTCGAGGGCCTGACAAAATACCGCGCCGACATTGTATCGGCCAATGGCATTCCTGTTTGGACCACCCGCTCAGGTTACAATCCGGCCGGGATCAAAAGGCTGCGCAAAATTACTCCCTGCCTGCTTAACCCCCGCGAGCTTGAATTATTGCCGCTCTTCTGCCAAGGCCTGACCAACCGCGAAATCTGCATGCGCCTCGGGCTGAGTGAATTTTCCGTGAAGAGCTACCTGTTCCGCATCTTCGATAAGCTCGGCGTTTCAACTCGACTCGAGCTTGCGTACCTGGTCATGTCGAGTCCCACATATCAGGGGCTCATCAAACCGCAGACTATTTCCTGACGATCCCAGCCGGTAAAACCGTCCACCATTACGCCAACCGCGCCGGTTCTAACGCTCCTGGACGTGAGCCCTCTGGCTCATTCTGGCTCGATCCGGTTCTCATTGTGCACCTACTGTGCACTGCCCTATTTTTGGCGTTTGCTATCAACAAGCGACAGTGAACAATGCCCGGGACTGGCATTGCTCAACCAAATTCAACCCAAAAAGCGCTAGGCACCCGAGGATTTATTGGCCACTCGAAAAATCATGATAGGGTGTTGCGCCAGACATGTCTCCCAGGCCTGGAGGGTGATGCAAATGAGAACTATCTGGCTGGTTGTTCTAGTGTCACTGCTGAGCGGGATGATTGGATTCGGCTTCGGACAGAGCTCGGAGCCCTACGAGACGGTGATGGCTGGTGACGTAGCGCTGGGCTATCTGGTGCCGCTGCCGCCGCCAAACTCCGGGCCGGTCTTGGTGCTCGACAAGGCGCTCGCCAATGCGATTGCTGGACAGTGCAAAGTCCAAGGCGAGAGGATCGTGTGCGCTGACCACGTGAATGAGATCGAATATCTTAAGAACCTGAAAGATACACTGCCGTTGTGCAGCGAGACAAAGCGCGATCCCAGGCTAGCATGTACTTCTATGGGGCCTGTCGAGTGAGGATTTAAAGGGATAAACAACTGGGCCGTTAAAGAAATCCCCATGACTGCGACGGCGGCTGAGCCATCACGTCGCCCGCAGTGATCTCCCCTAGCGGCTTTGAGTGAAAGTACTCTCGAATGTGTTTAGCCAGACTACCCTGGGTGATTTGAGTGCTGGCCTTCCAATGGTCCCTCGTGTACTGCGCCCACTCGTTCTCCATGTACGAAGCGAACGTGCGCGGTGGCTTAGGTGCTTCCCCATTGACCGGACGTAGCACCTCGGTCAATTGCCGCTGGGCCTCGATGAAGTCGCCTTTCACAGTACGCACAGGGCGGAAGACTTGGATCGCTATCGCTTTGATAGCTCCGAAGTACCGCCTTTACAAATTGCTTTTTCTTCTCGGCGCTGAAGCAGGGACTCAGAAAGTTGCTCGTGAAAAGAACGCTCAAGTACGAACCTGCTTCGAGGTCACTCGATTTGATCTCTTCTGGCCTGTCCTTTCCTGCAAAGGCCTTTCAGGCGCATCTGGCGGCGAAGGGGCTAGGCCCCCGCACCCGTCGTTTACTGCATGCCATCCTGGTAACCATGTTCGCGTTGGCAGCAGAGGACTAGGGCAAGGTGACTACGCCCAAGACAAAGAAGAGTGTACGTGATCGCAGGATGTGCCCGGAGCTGTATCAGGCGTTGCTGCATCACAGAGCAATGGCGGTTTTTACTGAGCCAACCGATTATGTCTTCGCATCGAGCACTGGCAACCCGCTTAGGCCCGACCTGCTGCTGAGAGTTCTGAAGGATGTGCTGCGGAACCGGCTGAATATCCACCTCGGTCCTCGGCAGGATGGGCTGCATCTGCTGCGGCACTCCAGTGGAAGCTGGATCTACCAGGAGGAGGGTCCGAAGGAGACACAGGTCGCGTTGGGACATGCCAATATCACGGTCACGCTGGGCACCTACGTCCACTTGGCCGAGGGCTCAGAGGCACGAACGACAGATGACGTGTTCACCCGGCCAGCGCTCCCAGCAGCCGTGGCACCGGAACATGCCAACTGACGCTTTGGCACCAACTTTGGCACTAAACGATGCAAGTGCTTTGGAATGTAAATGATTGTTAAGAGTGAACATCTTAAACCCCAGACCACGCCGTGGCATCCGTGGCGCGGAGGCCGGCGCTACACCAGCGAATCAGCTTGCTCGAAGCGCTTGAGGGTTTCGACTACGGCCTCGACGTTGGCGTCGAGGATCAGCGGGGCGTGCTGCAGGTTCCTCAGGGCGGCGGATTCCCTCTCGTGTTGCGTGCCGGTGAAGAGATCGCCGCGGTGGAACTGGAGCGTGAACTCGGGATCTTTCAGGACGTGTCCGGTGAGAACCAGCACCACCTTGTCTTTGCGCAGGACGAAGCCCTGCTTCACCAGCTTTTTTAGTCCTGCCAAGGTGACGGCGGATGCGGGCTCGCAGCCCACGCCATCGGCGCCAATTTCCTGCTTGGCCTGCGCGATCTCCACTTCGCCGACCTGCTCGACGGCACCTTCGGTCGCGTGAATCACCCGGAATGCCTTCTTCCAGGAAGCCGGATTGCCGATGCGAATGGCGGTAGCCCGGGTCTCGGCCTGCATCGGGATCAATGTCTTGCCGGCATGCTCGCGCAGGGCACGGACAAACGGGTTCGCACCCTCGGCTTGGATCACGGAAAGCCTGGGGAGATGTGCGATCAGGCCGAGCTCTTTCATCTCGAGCAACGCCTTGCCCAGCGCCGAGGAGTTGCCCAGATTTCCGCCGGGGACGATCAGGTGATCCGGAGGTTCCCAGTTGAGTTGTTCCAGGAGCTCGACGGCGGCGGTTTTCTGGCCTTCCAGGCGGTAGGGATTGACTGAGTTCAACAGGTAAACCGGCATACGGCAGACGACTTGGTTGAGCACCCGCACACAGCCGTCGAAGTCAGTGCGGAGTTGGCAGGTGACGGCTCCGTAGTCGAGCGCCTGGGAGAGCTTGCCCCAGGAGATTTTGCCTTCCGGTATGAGGACGAGGCTGCGCATCCGGCCACGGGCAGCATAGGCCGCCATGGAGGCCGAGGTGTTACCCGTCGAGGCGCAGGCGACCCAGCGGAAACCCTCCTGGCGGGCGAACGAGGCAGCGGTCGTCATGCCGGTGTCCTTGAAGGAGGAAGTCGGGTTCATGCCCTGATGCTTGGCCTGGAGAAAATCCACACCGGCGATCCGGGCGCAGCCCGGCATTTCGTAGAGCGGGGTGTTGCCTTCGCGCAGCGTGATGGGGGTTTGCCCTTCCGCGAGCGGTGGCAGGAGTTCACGGAAGCGCCAGACTCCGCTCGTATCCTCGGGGCGTTCGGATGTGCGGCGCTCGAGCCAGGTGGCCTTCAGCGCGGCAGGGCTCAGGGCCCGGCGCCCGGCCGGAGTTTGCCATGCGGGAAAGAAAACCTCGAAGAGGTCTCCACAGTGCGGACAGCGGAAGTCGAGGGCAGCCTGGTCGGCAAGCGCGCCACAGCCTATGCAGCGCAGGCGGGCGGGAGCGGGTGTTTTTACGAGCGCCCGATCGGTCATCATCGTGAACCGGAGTTCTCAGCATAACGGAACCGGGAAGGTTTGGGCGAGATTAAGCCCGAGTGATTGCGCGAGTCCCGCGGCAGGTTGGCTCGATGCCCCGGAAGCATGGTTGTGGGCGGCATCCGGGCACGGCATCCCGAGTAGCGGCTAGCGCCGCTTCGTTTCCCCGGTACCTGGGGCCTTAGCGCTTCCGCAGGTACTGGTCGGTCTTGTTGATCCAGTCGGCGCGGGGCGGGTGGAAGACATCAAGGTCCACCGTGTCTTCGAGTGCCTCGGCTTTGTGGGGCATATTGCGTGGGATGGCCAGGGTCTCGCCGGACCGCACTACGATCTCTCGGCCATCGACCCAGAACTTCAGCGCGCCTTCCAGAATGTAAGTCAGCTGCTCGTTGGGGTGGCTGTGCTCGGGAACGACGCAGCCTTTCTTGAGCAGCACCCGGGCAACCATGATGTCCTGGCCCACGACAAGCTGACGTTGGAGGAGAGGATTCAGCTCTTCCAGCTCCACCTTGTTCCAGGGGACGTATTTCAGTTCGGCCGGGGCGCGGCGGGCGACGGTGGCCGGCAACTTGACACCCCGCGCCTGGGCGCGTTTCGCGTCCCCTGTTTTGGGTCTCGGCTTGGGCATAGGTCACCCTCGATGGTAAAGTCTACAACTCCGCTTGGGCAAAGAGTGGAGAGATTGCCGGCAGCTTGTCTGCCGGCTTACATGCCGGAAAAGAAAACGGTAAATCCCCGGCTTGAGGACGTGCACGATGCGCTGGAGCGATGGGGTGAAGCTGCGCCTGCTGCCGGAAAGCAGCGATCTGGCCCTTCTGTTGATGCGACTTGGATTTGGCCTCAGCCTTTTTCTCAAGCACGGACTGGAGAAGCTGACGGGCTATTCGCAAATGGCCACTCATTTTCCCAATCCGCTGGGGATTGGCATGCACGCTAGTCTGGCCTACGCGTTGCTTTCCGATGGAATCTGTTCCGTCCTGGTGATGCTCGGTTGTGCGACGCGCCTGGCCGCGTTGGTCATTGGGATCAATCTTGCGGTGGTATTTTTCTTCGTGCACCACGCCGCATTTTTTCGAGACGGTCACGGAGAGCTGGTAGTCCTCTACCTTACTGGATTTGTGGCGATCCTGCTGGCCGGAGCGGGACGCTACAGCATAGACAACCGGCTGGGTTGATGGATGGCCCCAAGCGCCTGGCGATGGCGCGGTTTTTCTTGCCCGCCTCCGGGGCGGCAGGTAAGCTGATGTCAACCCTTCCCTGAGGAGAACCATGTCCGGGAACCCCCGCTACATCTGGATAGACGGCGCATTAAGACCGGCGGCCGAAGGAGTCGTCCCTTTCATCAATGCAGGCCTGCACTACGGCTATAGCGTATTCGAGGGCATGCGCTGCTACGCCACCGATCGCGGTCCGGCCATCTTCCGTCTCGAAGAGCACGTCGAACGCTTGCTGGATTCGGCGCACATCGTCGGCTTCCGGGGTCTGCCCCACACCAAGGCGCGGCTGAGGGAGGCGATTCAGCAGACGGTGGCGGCGAACGGATTTGCCGCCTGCTACATCCGGCCGCTGATTTACCTCGATGGCGCCATGAACCTGGTGGTGGATTCGGGCAAGCCACGCATGATGATCGCGGTCTGGGAGTGGAAGGACTTCTTCGGTGAAGAAGCCAAGGAGCGCGGGATTCGGGCGAACATCGCTTCCTTCACCCGGCTGCATCCCAACATCATGATGACCAAGGCCAAGGTGTCGGGAAATTACGTGAGCTCGATCCTGGCCAAGACCGAGTCGCAGCGGCTGGGCTTCGACGAGGCCATCATGCTCGATCCGGCGGGATACGTGGCCGAGTGCACGGGCGAAAATCTCTTCCTGGTGCGGCACAACATCATTTATACCGTGCCGAGGGGCGCCATCCTCGAGGGCATCACCCGGGACAGCCTGATTGCCCTGGGGCGCGACCTGGGGTACGAAGTGGTCGAGGAACCGATTTCACGCGATCAACTCTATATCGCGGACGAAGTCTTCGTGTGCGGGACTGCGGCGGAAGTGATCGCACTGCGCGAGATCGATCTACGGACCATTGGCAGCGGCAAGCGCGGGCCGGTCACCTACAGCATGCAACAGGCGTTCGCGCAGCTGACCAGCGGACGGCATCCGCGCTCGGCGCAGTGGCTGTCGGTCGTGCCGGCCATGGATCCGGCGGGGGTAAAGTAGTGCGGAACCACCCTTAACGCCGCCCGAGCTTGTCCGGGGAAACCAGGACCAACGCGGCAGAGCAGGAGTTGGAGATGAAGGGGCATCAACATCATCGCGAAACGCAGGCGGTCCGGGGAGGAACGGACCTTCACCAGAAGAACGGGCCTCTGGCTACGCCGATCTACCAAACGTCGACCTTCGCCGTGGCCGACCTGGCAGAGCAGGTGCGGGTCACCGACACCGACACGTTCTACACCCGGTATGGAAATCCCACCAACAGCGTGGCCGAGGCGGCGATTGCGGAACTGGAGGGGACGGATCGGGCACTGCTGTTCGCCTCAGGAATGTCGGCCATCACCACTTCGATCCTCGCGCTGGTGAAGAGCGGGGATCACATCGTGGCGCAACGCGACATCTACGGGGGCGTCACCAAGTTCCTGACCCGCTGGTTGCCGAAGATGGGGGTAGAGACCACTCTGGTAGACACGACCGAGTACGAGCAGCATGCCCGGGCCATCCGTCCCAATACCAAGTTGCTCTACCTCGAGTCGCCGACGAATCCGACGCTGCGGGTCGTCGATATGAAAAAAACGGCCGCCTTGGCGCGCGACCATCATTTGATTTCTCTGATCGATGGGACGTTCGGTACCCCCGTCAACCAGCGCCCGGCGGAGTTCGGCATCGACCTGGTGCTGCACTCCGGCACCAAGTATTTTTCCGGCCATTCGGACCTGATTTGCGGTGTGGCGGCCGGGCGGAAGGAGTTGATCGACACCATCCACTCCACGCGCACCACGCTGGGATGCAACCTCGACCCGCACGCGGCCTGGCTGCTGCTGCGCGGGATCAAAACCCTGGCGGTGCGGGTGGCGCGCCAGAACCAGAGTGCCTTGCGCCTCGCCCAGTACCTCGCAGCACATCCCAAGGTGCGCCAGGTACATTACCCTTTTCTGGAAGGGCATCCGCAACGGGCGCTGGCGCAGGCGCAGATGAGCGGTGGAGGCGGAGTGCTGAGCTTCGAAGTGGAGGGCTCGGGAGACGACGCACGGCGCTTTGCCGAAGCGTTGCAACTGTTCACCCTGGCGCCGTCGCTGGGCGGAGTCGATTCGCTGGTGACGCTGCCGGTGATCACGTCCCACGCCATGATCAGCGCGGAACAGCGGCAGAAGATGGGCGTGACCGAGCAGTTGGTGCGCCTCTCCGTGGGTCTGGAGAACGCGGACGACCTGATTGCCGACCTGGAGCGCAGCCTGGGTGTCGTACAGGGAGCGAGGCAGCAGGTGGAAGTGGGTTGACCTGCCCTTTCCCGGCCGCCTGCGCTCGCTGGCCTGGCTCTCAGGGCTTTTCCGGCAGGTTGAACTCCGCCCGGATGAAACGCTTGATTCCCGGCTGTCCCGTCAGTCGCAGACAGAGCAATCGCCCTTTTTCTTCCAGATCGATGTGGAAATCGAAGAAGGAACAGCACCTGGCCTCAGCGGCGACCCAATCCGAGAGTTCGGTCAACGACACGGTCGAAGCACTGAACTGAAATTCGTACCCCCGTTCGCTTTCCACGATCTTCTTTCGCGATGCCATGAGCTTGTCGGTGAGTTGCCGGTGGTGTGCGCGTTCCGCCGGATTCAGCGCCTGGCGATTGCAGAAGAACTGTCTCTTCACGGCCTGCTCCGAGCTCCCGGTTTGAGGTGAATTTGTGGCTGGCGCTCCCGGTGGCGCGCCTGCGGTCAGCGAAAGCAAAAAGAGTACCCCCGCCCTAACCAGGTTCCGGCAGAAAGGGCTCGGCCGCTTGCGATGGTTCATCGCTTCCTCCCACTGGCTGCTCCTGTGAACCCGATGGTAAAAGTTAAAGTTGACTTTAAGTCAAGGGGTTTTTCTTTCGCGGAACAAGGTAGCAGACGATGCGAATCGGAGAACTGGCCTGGCGGGCAGGCCTAACGGCCTCGGCCATTCGCTATTACGAGAAGCAAGGCCTTCTCGATCCACCCCTCCGGAGAGGCGGGCAGCGGCATTTTCCCAGAGAGGCCGTCTCTCGTGTACTCCTGATCCGCTTTGCTCGTGGCATGCACTTTTCACTGGGCGAGATCAGGCTCTTCCTGAGCGGTCTCGGCGACCAGGTGCCGCTGGGCGGGCGCTGGAGGAGGTTGGCTCGTCAGAAGCTGCGCGAGGTCGAGCGGAATATCGAATACGCACGCCAGCTCAAAGATCTTCTCGAACACTTGCTTGCCTGCCGCTGCGGCTCGCTGGAGATTTGTGTCCAGCGCCTTCAGCTCAATCCTTTGCTTCGCCGTGCCGGCCGTAGTCCCCATCGGGGCTCCGCCCGCAGGACGGAAGCCAGGTAGCGTGACTCGCGGGCACAACCCGCTGTGCCTCGACGCTTGTCGCCCCGCCCGCTAGAAGAGGAATTTGGCGCCAATCTGCATAATCCGCGGTTCGTGGGCGCTATTCACAACGCCGAACGAACTCGAGTTGATCTCCCCGCTGGGATTGATGAACTGCGCATGATTAAAGAGGTTGAAGGCCTCAAAGCGCAACTGCAGTTCCGTTGATTCCGTGATCTTCGTATCCTTGAGCAACGCCATGTTGAAGTTGTTGAGCCCCGGTCCATGGAAAAAGCGGCGGCGGGAGCTGCCAAACTGGCCAAGTTGTTCGTTACTGAAGAGCGAGCTGTTGAAATACGGATTGCCGTGACGCGGGTTCGTATCAGCCAGGACTTCGCCGCCGGCGAAGTTGGGGACGTCGACGGGCGCCGCGACTGCCCCAATCAGGGAGTTGTCATCGTTCTCCGACAGCGAAATGGGGAGTCCGGTGGCGAAGTTCGTGATTCCCGACAGGCTCCATCCACCCGCCAACTTCTTGGCCCAACCGGAACTGACATAGCGATCGAAGGGGAGCAACCAGTTGTAGCTGAAAACAAAGTTCTGGGCCACATCGAAATTGCACAGGCCGATGCTGCGGCTGGGATCGAAGGGGTAGGTTGATTCCTGCAGGCCGGAAGCGTTGTCCATGCACTTGCTGAAGGTGTAACCCACCAGGAAGCTGAGATATCCGGTGGTGTGGTTGACACTCAGCTGCATCGAGTTGTAGCTGGAGTGGGCGATGGTGGACTCGTAGGGGTTGGTGTCGAAGAGATAGCCCAGAGGACGCACCGCCGGGAGCGGGTTGCCGGAGGCGTCAAGATACGTAGTGCCGACCGGAGGAGTTTCGCTGAACGGTCCGCAATTCCAGCCCCCGTTGGTGTCCCCATTCGAGATCAGCGCCAGACAGCGGGCAGGGTCGGCCGGGTTCGCCTCGATCCCCGTCACCAGTTTGTGAGCCTGGTTTCCCACGTAAGCCGCGGTGACCACGGTGTTCGAGCCAACCTGGCGCTGGACGGACAATTCGTAATGGGTGGAGTACGGCAGTTTGTTCAGGTGGTCGAAGGACCAGTCGTAGGACAGTGGCGTCACACCTGACCACGGGAACGTTGTGTCCGGATTCGATGGGGAAACATTGGTAGGCGGTGGGGTGAACGGAAAGCGTGGCCAGCCGGATACCAGACCTCCCACGGAGCGAACCGTGTAGGGCGCTTCCAGCAGAGGCGGCTGCGAGCTTCCGTAGTACAGGCCGTAGGGCGGATCGCCAACTTCCAGGAACTGCGACAGATCTTCGACCGAAGTGTAATACAGGCCGGCGCCCGCGCGAATGCTGGTCTTGCCCGCTCCCCCGAACAGCTTGCCCAGGAAACCCGAGGATGCACTGGGTGAATAGGCCAGTCCCAGACGCGGCGAGAAGTTGTGCCACTGGGTGGGGGCCAGGGTGCGGGGAATTCCCGGATCCCCAGGCACCACAAAGCCGGTGGGCGCGGTTGGGAAGACAACTGATTGCAGACCGGGCACGATCGTCTCGATCTTGTTCTGGGTGTCATACCAGGGCATGCTGGCTTCCCAGCGCAGACCATAGTTGAGCACCAGGTTGGAAGTCACGCGCCAGCTGTCCTGCCCGTACAGGCTGTAATACCTGCTGCGGGAGTCAAGCAATTGGCGGCTGGCCTGGGTCAGGCTGTCCGGGGCGCCGATGAGAAAGTCAGCGAAGTCGATTCCGGTTTCCGAGCCGCTGAAGGCATACTGCCCGTTCTCGGCCGCCAGGTTTCGCTCGTTAATCTGGTCGTAGTGAAACTGGCCGCCCAGCTTGATGGTGTGCGTCCCCTTCACCTTGGTGAAGTTGTCCAGCCACTGAAAGGAGTTGTTGAACTGCCGCGTGCTGACCTGAGGAACTCCAATATAGAAGTTGTTGAAGGTAATGTAGGGCACGCCTTCGAGAGTGGGGTCGATCGGGCTGATGCCGCCGGCCGGATTGCTCCAGGGAGTGACGAAACCGAGATTCGCCAGGCTGTAGTTGGATCCGACTCCGCCCTGCGGCGTGGTCAGTGCGATGGTGTTGCGCACGTAGCTGAAGCGGAACTCGTTCACCGAGCTGGCGCCGAAGTTCTTGCTGTTGCCAAGATTGATCAACTGGGCGCGGCCGGCAGTTGTGGCATTGTAAGCAAAGCTGGCGGCCGGAACATTGGCTCCGCCGTTGGGAAACGGATCGTTCAACAGATAGTCGTCGATGAAGTAGTAGGCAAATAACGTTCCAAACCTGGTGTTCTGATCGACTCGGATCCCCCCCTTATCGTCCCGCAAGGTCCTGGCATAGGCCGAGGTGTCGAAGTAGTTGTTGGGGGCATTGGGTTGCGGGATTAGGTTGAGGTTCAGCATGTTCACGGCCACTGGGGACCAGGCAGTCTGGGGAATGATGGCATTAGGAAAAGCGCAGCCTGTGGTGGGATCGTGGGTGGTGCAGTCGACCCCATAGGGTTGCCCAGTATTCGGATTGATGGTCGTCGCAGTGAAGTAATAGGGCTCCCCGTTGTTCACGGTATATCCGACACGGCCGGAGAGCACGCTGGCAAAGTTCGCCCCGTTCACGGTGGATGCGATCGGGTTCCCACTCGCGTCGCTGCTGGTGAAGAACGAACCAGCTGAGTCTGTGAAGTCCCCGGTGAAGTTGGCCGCCGAAGGCATCTGGATGTTCACGGTCGGGGCCTGGGTCTGGCGGGTGCCCTGGTAGTCGATAAAGAAGAAGGTCTTGTCCCGACGAATCGGTCCTCCGAACGTCCCCCCAAACTGGTTTTGGCGAAACACCGGGGTCTTGTCGGTAGGCAGAGCGTAGTAGTTCTTGGCGTCGAGAGCGGTGTTGCGCAAGAATTCGAAGCCGCTGCCGTGAAACCCGTTGGTTCCTGACTTGGTGACGACGTTCACCTGCCCGCCGCTGTAATTGCCATACTCGGCATCGAAGTTGTTGGTGATGATGCGGAATTCTTCGATCGAATCCAGGTTGGGGATGATGGCGGCACCGTTGTTTTTTCCCTCCTCCACGTTGGATCCGTTCACCATGAAGCCATTGGCGGTTTCGCGCTGCCCGTTCACCGACTGGTTGCCCGAGTTGAGAAAGCCATCGACGGAGCGGTCCGAGATACCGGGTGTTTGGGTGTCGGTGGAGGTGTAGGGCGAGACTCCGGGCTGAAGTGCCAGCAGGTCGGTGTAAGCGCGGCCGTTGAGCGGAACTGCCGTCATTTTTTTACCGGTGATCACGTCGCCCATCTGGGTGCTTTCGGTTTCCACGCGCGCGGCGTTGCTTTCGACCGTGATTCTCTCGGAGGCTGTCCCGACCTCGAGCACCACATCGAGCCGGATAGCGGAGTTCGCGTTGACCACCACTCCATGCGCGCTGTAAGTCTTGAACCCGGTCTGAGAGACGGTGATGTCATAGGTTCCGACGGGCAGGGCCGTGAAGTTGTAGAAACCCTTGGCATCGCTGGTGAGCGTGGTGGACACGCCGGTTTGGGTGTTGGAAGCCATGACGGTGGCGCCTGGGACCACGGCGCCCGTCGGGTCGGTGACCACGCCGGAAATGCTACCCGTAATGCTCGCCCAGGCCAGGAGCGTTCCGAAAACCAGGGACAGGCAGCAGAGCAGAGCGAACCGCTGAGGATTTCTCATACGTCCACCTCCATCCGAGACCCAGGCTGGCGTGGTCCCTGCCGTCGGAGCGGCGCCCAGCCTGCAGCTGCCGCATCGACGAGAAACAATTTATTAAATCGTATGAATAGTCCTCGAATGCCCATCCCGTGTCAAGGACAAAGCCGGGGGTTGGCCCCGGTTCCCGAGCCTACCGCTCGATCACAGCAGGGGCCGGGTGGATTCGCGGGCTACCAGCTCCGGCGTGATCTTGCGGTGGACCCCGGTCAGCCCGCGTTTCTCGAGAGTCGAGTTGATCCCCTCGACCACAATGCCGGCGGCGGCGGCCCCCATATTCTCCATAGGCTGGCGGATCGTGGTCAGCGGGGGCGTGTATAAAGCTGCCGCCGCCACGTCGTCGAAACCGATCACCGAGCAGTCCTCGGGCACACGCAGGCCCACCCTGGTCAGAGCACGTATGGCGCCAAACGCAGTCACGTCGTCAAAGGCAAGAATGGCCGTGAAGGGGAGCCTGTGCTTGAGCAATTCCTCCGTCAATTTGTAGCCCGCTTCAAAACTTGAAAGCGGCTCGCGCGATTCCGGCAGGTCCACGATCAGGCGTTGATCCAGTTCCAGGCCCACCGAGCGGGCGAAGTTCCGGATTCCCCGCCAGCGGGGTGCGCTGTCCGCCAGGGTCTTAGGCCCACGGATGAAGGCGATCTTGCGGTGGCCCAGGGAGTACAGATGTTCCAGAGCGGCATGCGCCCCGGCTTCGTTATCCACGATCACCGAACTGATGGACTCGGTCTTGAGTTCACAGCCAATGATGGCGGTCGGAACGCTGCTCTTCTCGACATCGCCCAGCAAGCCGATGTCCAGAAACAGCCAGTTCGCCAGCACGATCAAACCTTCCATGCGGCGGTCGAGGAGCATCTCCAGGTAGCGCTCGAAGCGCGTGCGCTGGTTGTGCACGTCGGTAAGAATGGGGAGGAAGGACGACTCGTAGAGCGTGTTCTCGATTCCCCGCAGCACCAGGGTGCAGTACGGGTCGGTCATGTCGAAGACCATGACCCCGACGGTGTGGCTGCGCCGGGAGCGCAGGGAGCGGGCAAACTGGTTGGGACGGTATCCCAGCTTCTTGGCGGCGCGCTCGATGCGTTTCTTGGTGACCGCCGGAATGTAGCGGGATAGGGGCGCGTTATTCAGGACGATGGAAACCGTGGTTGAGGAAAAACCACTTTCCTTGGCCACGTCACGGATGGTAACCATGGATGCCTTTCGCTCGGATCGGGGCACAGGAACTCGCTCCGTTCTTTCCTCGGTCGGTCGAACCGTGCCAACAGCTCTGCGCCTGATGTTCTCACCGGCCGGTCGCGCCGGCAGAACCCAGCTGACGTTGGCGGACACTACAGCAGAGCCGCCGCAGTGTCAAGAATACCGGTCTTGCCTGCAGCCATCCCCGGCTTTTTGATAAACTGGGAACCCAATTCGGAATGTCATCGGCCATTCGTGCTGTTTCCAACCTTTTAGGCCACGCAGTTCGCTAATCACCGGGAAGGCAGGCACAGTATGAAACGCACCCTGAAAATTGTTGCCATCGTAATCGCGGTCCTGCTGGTCATCCTGATCGCGATTCCACTCATCATTAACGTGAACAGTTTCCGGCCCCGCATCGAGTCCGAGGCGAGCGCAGCCCTGGGGCGGCAAGTTTCGCTGGGCAACTTGAGTCTATCCCTGCTGACGGGAAGCGTCGGGGTGGACGACATCAAGATCGCCGACGATCCGGCTTTCAGCAAATCACCGTTCGTGACGGCTAAGTCGCTGAAGGTGGGCGTTGAGCTCATGCCGCTGATCTTTTCGAAGCAGCTGAACGTAACCGACATCACCCTCGATGAGCCTCAGATCACCCTGCTGAAGGCGCCCAACGGGACGTGGAATTTCTCCAGCCTGGGCGGAACGGCGGCCAAGAAGCCCGAAGCAGAGAAGTCCGGATCCACGCCGCAGAACTTTTCCGTCGCCCGACTGCAAGTCAAGGATGGCAAGCTGCTGGTGGGGAAGGCCAACTCGGCCAAAACTCAGGCCTACGACAAAGTGAACATCGAGGTCACGAATTTCTCAACCACGTCCCAGTTCCCTTTTAAGCTGACGGCCGGGCTCCCCGGCGGAGGGAATGCTGACATTTCCGGCAAAGCCGGTCCCATCAACGCCCAGGACGCCGCCATGACCCCGTTTTCAACCGCCGTGAAAGTGAACAACCTGAATATCGGTTCTGCCGGGTTCATCGATCCCGCGAGCGGGATCGCCGGGCTGGCAAATTTCGACGGGACCCTGAATTCTGATGGCAGTCAGGCCAAGGCGGTGGGGACTTTCACCGGAGAAAAGCTGAAGTTCTCTCCCAAAGGCACTCCTGCCCCCGTTCCCGTCGTCATCAAGCACACCGTTGATGCGAACCCGGCGAAGGAAAGTGGAGAGATTACCCAGGGCGACATCCTGCTGGGAAAGGCAGTCGCCCACCTGACGGGAACCTTTCAAACCCAGGGCGAGACCCAGGTGGTGAACCTGAAACTACACGCGCCCGACATGCCCGTCGATCAACTGGAGGCCCTGTTGCCCGCCCTGGGCGTGGTCCTGCCCTCGGGATCACAACTGAAAGGCGGGACCCTGTCGGCCGAACTGGGAATCACCGGGCCGCTGGACAAGCTGGTGATCACCGGTCCGGTGCGGCTGGCAAACACCAAGCTGGCCGGATTTGACCTGGGGTCCAAGCTGGGAGCTTTGTCGGCGTTCACGGGCAAAGCCGCTTCCAATCCCGATACCAGCATCCAGAACGCCAGCCTCAATGCACGTGTCTCCCCCGAGGGGACGAAAGCGGACAACATTAATCTCACCGTGCCGGCCATAGGTGTGATCACCGGAGCGGGCACGGTCAGCCCGGGAGGAGAACTGGCTTTCAGGATGCTGGCCGATCTGCACGGCGGCGTCGCCGGCGGGCTCACCCAGGTGGCGGGCATGGGGAGCAGCAAAGGCATTCCCTTCTCGATCTCAGGAACGACCTCGAACCCGCACTTCGTTCCCGATGTCGCGGGCGTGGCCGGGAGCATGGCCCAAGGAGCGCTCGGGGAAGCCCTGAAGGGAAAATCAGCCGCCGGGACCCCAGGCAATGCCGCAGCCGGTGCGCTGGGAGGGCTCCTGGGCAAGAAAAAGCCCAAGTAAGGTTTAATGTTCAGGCTGACCTCGAGGCGGCGCCACGCGGCGCCGCCTCCTCTTTTTTATCTACTCATCGGAAGTAAAGCCATAAGCCGGTCACCGTCGCCAGCAGCAGGACGCTGAAGACGATGTTCATCCGGTGCTCCGCCGCGGTCTCATGCGCCGGCTTGCGCTCGGGCTTGGCAACGGCGATGGTGTCCAGTTTGTCGTCGACCGTGGCGAAGGTGAGTCCGGCCAGCTTGCGGCGCTCGGGCGCGGGTGTGGCCAGGCTCACGCCGATGAGCACCAGCGAGCACACCGCAAACATGAAAATGGCGTAGTGCAGGAAGTTCATGTCGACGATCCAGCGTGCCAGCGGGAAGGCGAAATGGCGGCCGCGATCGGCCAGTTCGAGCAGGAAGCGCACCGCGCCCAGAACAAAACCGCTGAGCAGTGAAGTGATGGCTCCCGGCCCGTTCAGGCGGGGCCAGAGGATGCCGAGTACGAAGCACGCCGCGATCGGCGGGCTGATGTAAGCCTGCACGCTCTGCAGATAAATGTAGAGCTGGCTGCTGATGAGGTGGATGAAAGGCACCCAGAGCAGTCCCAAAAGCACCATCACGCCGGTAGTGACCCGGCCGAAGTTGACCAGTTCCGCTTCCGAGGACTGGGGGCGGATCTTCTTGTAGAAGTCGAGGGTGACCAGGGTCGAAGCGGAATTGAAGACCGAACTCATGGCGCCCATGACGGCCGCGAGTAATGCGGCCATCACCAGGCCGACCAGTCCGGTCGGCAGCAGGTTCAGAACCAGCGTGGGATACGCGGAGTCAGGCTTGGACGATACCTGGTCGGGAAACAGGGCGTAGGCGACCATGCCGGGCAGAACCAGCATGAAGACCGGCAGGATCTTGAGGAAGCCGGCGAAAATCGTCCCGGCCTTGGCGTGTCCCTCATCGCGCGCCGAGAGCACGCGCTGCACGATCACCTGATCGGTGCACCAGTACCAGATGCCGAGAATCGGCGCCCCGAAGAAGATGCCGGTCCAGGGGAATTGCGAATCGGAAGCCGGCTTGATCATGTGGAAGTAGCCGGGAGGAACCAGGGTGCGCAGGTGTCCCAGGCCGCCGACGCGGTCGAGACCGATGACGGTCAGAGCCACCGCGCCCGTGATGAGGATCAGGGTCTGAACCGTATCGGTGTAAATGACGGCGGCCAGCCCGCCGGCAATGGTGTAGATTCCGGTGGCGATGACCAGGACGATTGCCGTCCTCACCAGCGACCATCCGGCAATGCGCTCCAGCACCACGCTGGCCGCATAGAGCTGCACCGAGATCTTGGTAAAAATGTAGGCAATGATGGAAATGCCTGCCAGATAGACGGCACACTGGCGGTTGAAACGCCGCTCCAAAAATTCCGGCATGGTGAAGACGTTGCTGCGCAGGTAAAAAGGCACGAAAATCCACCCCAGGATCAACAGCATGGGGCAGGCCAGCCACTCGAACGCGCCGACTGCGAGCCCGGAGGAGGCGCCCGTCCCGGATAGCCCGATGAAGTGCTCGGTGGAAATGTTGGAGACGAACAGGGAAGCCCCGATGAAAAACCAGCCAACGTCGCGACTAGCCAGGAAGTAGTCGGTGGAAGTGCGCTCCTTGCGGGCAAAATACAATCCGATGGAGAACACGATAAGAAAGTAGAGGCCGATGATGGCCAGGTCCAGGGGGGCGAGGGGGCGATGGGCGAGTGCCGTGGTTGCGTTCATGGAGGTTCGTGCCCAGAGGCTGTCTGCTGGCGCCCGGGCAGTCCGCAACAATTAGACAACGTTCAGCGCGCGCTGGGCAGAACAGTGTGAGGCAGAACCTCAACTGTCAACTTCTCACTGCGGTGCCGGGCAGGTCCCGTGTTCCTCCATGGATCCGAGGACGAAGCGACTATCCGAGCCCGCCCTGCCTCCCTGGCGGTTGGGGATGTATCATGCACGTAGAAAACACCATGAGACCTGGGTGCAGGATGCTTGGACTGGTACTGTTGACGGCCCTTGTGGCACCAGCGCAAGCGGAATGGCATGCTCTGAAGGAAGTCACTTCCGTCGAGAACCTCTCCAACGGCGTCGAACTGGGCGTGGGGGAAGCGCGGGTTAGGATCACGGCATTGTCCGCGCAAGTGGTGCGGCTGCGGTTCACAGCGCGCAGGGAACCTTCCCTGACGATTTTTGCTTTGCCGTCCTGCCCAACGCGTTTCCGGCCCCGCCCAAAGTGGAGGTGAGGGAGTCGGCCGAGACCGTCAGCTTCGACACCGGTGCGATTCAAGTCCGCGTGGTTCGCTCACCCTTCCGGGTGGTTTTTCTGAATGCCGCCGGCGACATCATCGAACAGGATCAGCCAGGATACCCGGTCTCTTATGACGGCTCGCAGTTTCGTGTATGGAAGTCGATGCCCGGGGGCGAACACTACTTCGGGCTGGGGGACAAGACCGGGCCCCTGCGGCCGACGATGTCAAGGTTCAAATTTCCCAGGCCGATGGTCCTTACCGGCCGTGGTTCGAGCAGGTGCAGCTGATGGTGTTCGGACCCGAGGGAAAACTGCGGCGGGTTCTGGTCGACGGGCAGTCGCGGAAGGGCGCCAGGATCGAAGCCGGACACGCCGTCGCTGAAATCCCGTGGGACGGGCGAGCGCACGAGATCGAATTCCCATACGGGCAGTGAGTCGTGTCAAGCCGCGGTGCGTTCCCGAGCGGCGCGACCCGGCGCCTTGATCGCGTGGACCGTCCGGTAGACCTCGATGAACCGCTCGGCCTGGGCCCCCTCGAGCAGCCGCATACCAACATAGTGACGCAGCGAGCTCGGCACCTCGGGCAGCTGGGCGGATAGTTGTTGGACAACGTCTCGGATACTGCGCCGGCCGTCACAAAGCCGCAAGAGGTAGGCCATCCAGTTGGACATCCGGTCGATGCGGGCATTGGCGGCAGATAGGGGACGCGTGACGTAAAAGTGCCGTCCCCGCGACCGAACCAGCTTGTGGCGCAACTTCAGGGCGTCCACCACCCGCTGGACGTCGTGGGTGAGCTCGAAGGCCACGATGCGACTACCTCGGACCGGGACATCGTCGGGCTGCAAGATGCTTGCCGGCACGAGGCGATCACCGGCGGGCAAAGTTCGTGTGTCCGCGGCGCTGCGCCGGAGAGCATCTTCATAATCGAGCAGCGCCTTGACCGCCGGAGCCCGGCCTGCTTTTCGGGTTCGCACGAAGGCCACAAAGTCAGCCCGAAAGTCGTCGGTGCGGTAGTAGTGGCGCAGGTCCGAGGGTCCCAGCTGGGGGCGGATGCGCAGCCGATGCTTCCGCCAGGTCCAAAAGAAATCCAGCATCCCAGATGCCGTCTGATCGATGGCCACCAGCAGCCAGCGTAAGCGGGCCAGCCCCATCAGGGTGAATTCCCGCAGTTCGAAGAGACGCTCACGCTCCAGATGCGGCGTGGGAACGACATAGAAATTGGGAAAGATCTCCGGATGCGCGATGATCATATCCACATCCGCGCGATCCTGGCTGCGGCCCTGGTGGGAGACCGAGGAGCACAACTCCTCGAGGATCAATTCGTTCTTGTACTTGGTGGAAAGCGGGGTCCCGGCCAGGGGCGCGAGAAGGTTGAGCTGGGGATGGGACCGTGGGCAACGCGCCGAGTGCATGAAAAACCCCAGGCTCTTGCCAATGTCGTCCCAGGTCTCTTCGGGGAAGCCGGAGATCAGGGAGACCGTACTGGAGATGCCCAAGCGCTCGGTGGCATCGATGATCTCATGGGCACGCTGGGTGTCAAGATGCTTGTCAATGACTCTCTGGATCTCTTCCGATCCGACTTCGACGCCATAGAAGATCCCCCTGCAACCGGCTCTGGCCATGAGCTCCAGCAGCTGTTCATCGATCGAATCCGTCCGGGCGCTGCAGGCCCAGGTGAAGCCGTCCCCCGACGCCAAAATGGCCTCGCAGAACTCTACGACCCGGCGGCGGTCGACGGTAAACATGTCGTGAACCAGGCCGAAGTCGCGGATCGAGTATTTGGCGGCGATCGTTCTCATGTCGCGCAACACGCGTCCGGGCGAGCGCAGCCGGAATTTGCGCCGAAAAAAATCATTGGTCGAGCAGAAAGTGCAGGAAAAGGGACAGCCTCGGCCGAGCTCCAAATACGCGCGCTTGCCCCCCTCGAAAGAATCGGTGAGGTGATAGGCAGGAAAAGGCAGAGTGTCCAGATCCGCGATCAAAGGTGCGCTCGGGTTGCGGCGGGATTTCCCGTCCCAACGATAGCTCAGGCCGGGAACCTGATCGAGGCGGCGGCGGCCGCGCAGTTCGTCCAGCAACCAGGGCAAGGTTTGTTCCGCCTCGCCGCGCAGAATGAGATCGACCGAGGGAAAAGCCTCTAGGGTTCGGACATCGACCACCGAGGCCTGTGGACCACCCAGCAGGATGGTCGATCGTGGGCGCAGCGACTTGAGAGCGTTCGTGATGCGCAGGGTCAGGGGATAGCTGCTGCAGATGGTGGAGAGTCCGTAAACCTCCGCTTGCTTGGTGGCCAGCATGCCGGCGGCCACTTCGGCAAACTCCTCGCCCTGCCCCGCTGTCGACTCACGATAACCGAGATAGGCGCGGTTGAGATCCAGAAGGCAAAGGCTTTCGCCCCTGGCCTCGAGCACGGCGGCCAGGCTTAGGATCCCCAGGTGCGGATCAGCAGCCACCTCTAGCACAGATTCGCTGGTGAGCTCCGCGTCTGCAAATTCCGCAACCGTGGGCGCTGTGGCCAAGCAGACACGCATACAAGTCTTTGACCCCTAGTTAGAACCTCTCAACCACCAGGATCAGCATATCCGCGCTCTGAACGATTTCGGTAGGTTCGGTGGCCAGCTTCTTCTTGATGGCTCGGTGGATATCATCGAGGGTGGTCTTGGGAGACTTCTTCACGGGCACGCGTACCGTGTGCAGCCCCTTGCGAGCCTTCCTGGACGCCTTTCGGCGGCGATTGTTTTTCATGTCTCGAACCCCGTTGCCGCGGACTATACAGCAACGATACCCCTAAGGCAATCTACCGGGGCCGCCGGAGGAATGAGAAAAAGGAGCTGCTCCGTCTCAGCCTGCCGATCCACACGCTCGTGTTGATTTCACCCACGTTCAGGTAAATCGTGTCGCCCGCGACCGACAGGTTAACGGTGCGTTCGACGACCACGTGCGGCGAGAAATGGGGATTGTGATAATGCATGGCGGCAAACGGAGGACCGGTCTTGCCGGTCCTTGGATCGAAATGCTGTCCCCAGACGCATAAAGATCCGTCGCGGTTGGAAAGATAAAAGATGGTTCTGCCGTCCCCGGACCAGCGCGGCCGGTCGCTGACTTCGTTCGTGCCGGTGATGGGAATCCATCTCCCTCGGGTAGAGCCCTCAGACTGGGGAAGCGCGACCGCGAAGACCTGTTTCGTGGTGCCGTTCTTGGCCGCTGTAAACAGCAGGTACTGACTCCTCGAGGACCAGTTCGCTTCACTCAGAGAATACCCAGCTTGCTCCAAGAGGGTCGTGGCCCGGCCCGAATCAAGGTCCACCATCTTGATCTTTGAGGGCGAGCCTTGCCTGCATAGAACGCCGCGCGTGCCGTCGAACCAGCCCGTAGGATCGTCGCATTCCGCGGACAATCGCCGCGGGGGTTGCCCTTCGGTCTCCGCAAAGAGCGACGGAACGTTGTCCTCGCGTCCCTCAAACGCCACGGTCTTGCCCGTGTCATCCACCAGCGGAGACAGTTTGTCCATGGCCGATGACAGCAACAATGCTTCGCTCCCCGACTGCAGGTCTTTGATCCAGATGTCGCCCTTCTTAACTCCAAAGCCTCTGGGAAAGACCAGCCAGCGTCCATTGGGTGAAACGCTGGGGGTTACATCGGACGCCGCATCGTGGGTCATTTTGGTGGCCACGGCGCCGTCGGGATCCGAGGCATGCTCAATGCGCCAAATATGGAGCGCGGCGGTCAGCCGCTCAAAGGCGATGGTTCCCTCCTCTGCCAGAGACGGGGCCACTTCGCGGGCTTCCCCGTTGGTCAGCGGGTGGGGCTGTCCCTCGGCTCGCAGCGTTGCCTGCGGGATTTTCAGCTCCCACAGGTTGAACACGGGTCCTTGCCTGCCATTGAACAGCAGCGCGTCGCCATACCAGCCCCCGATCTCGTCAATTGCCTCTACCTGGGCTGCATGGAGGCGAGCCAGTCCTCCGGTTTCCTTCAAGGTCCTCCCGTCTCTGGAGATCGCCCACCATTCCGAACAGGCGGGCATCGGCTTATCCCCCGCCCGACATCCGATGAAGATCAGATGGCGCCCGTCGGAGCTCCACACCGGGGAGCGGGCGTCTTTGAAATCCGCCGCCAGCTGTACCACAGAGCCGTCCGTCAAAGACAGCAGGAATAGTCTTCCCGATGCGACGGTTCGATCGTAGTCGCCCACCCAATAGGCAATACTGTGTCCGTCCGGCGAAAACCGCGGATTTCGCCCGTCGGGGACGAGCATGCGCTCTCCCCCTCCGGCCGTATCCACGAGGTAGATGCCACCACCATTCCGTTCAGAACGAAACACAACCGCACTGCCATCCGGGGCAAGATGAGGATCTACATCCTCGGCGGGATCGGTGGTGAGTCGACGGGGCGGACTTGAGGGAAGATGCTGCACCCAGATGTCCAGGTTGCTGTTCTCGGCACGGTTCGAGCTGTAGGCGATCATCGTGCCATCTCGGGAGAGACTGGGGCGACCGGTCAGATCGGTGTCGGGCGTGAGTTGGGTCACGTTCTCTACCCGGTCCCCACGATCGCCTCGGGTCAGCAGCGTGTAGCCTGCGAGCACCGAGGCCAGTACCGCCGCCGTTCCCATTACCCACGCGACCTTGGAGTGTCGAACCGGGTTGAGAGCAGCCGCCACATCGCGAATCTGCGGGAAGCGATCCTCCGGGCGGAATTCCAGGCAACGGCGAAGGACCGTCTCCCAACGCGGACTCAGGTTATGGCCCGCGGGCAAAATCGCCTCGCCGCCCGCGGCAGGATCAGAACGTCCTGGAGACTCGCCGGTGAGCATCTCGCACATGACCACGCCCAGCGCGTACTGGTCGGCAGCGAACCCCACTTCGCCGCCCAGCACTTGCTCCGGGGCCATGTAGCGCGGAGTACCTTGCTTGGCTTCTTCGGGGTCGGCGTGCTGGTCGGTCAGGACCTTGAAGGCGAGGCCGAAATCGGTGACCACGGCCCGCGTTTGGCCCGGGCGGGCATCGACCAGCATCACATTGCCGCTCTTGAAATCCCGGTGCACCACTCCGAGTTCATGGGCGGCGGCGAGCCCGGCCACCATCTGCTCGACCAGGCCCAGCGCTTCCGCAGCCGGAATGGGTCCCTGCTGCCGCAGGCGCTCGGCCAGAGTCTGCCCTTCCAGCAACTCCATGGTGAGAAACCAGACGCGTTCGCCCGAGTCCTGGAGGTGACTGAAGACTTCATAGACCCGGCAGACGTTGACGTGCGAAATGCCGCGCGCTTGGCGGACCTCCTGCTTGAAGCGTTCGATGACCGAGGACAACGAGGCAATCTCGGAGCGAATAGTCTTAAGCGCGACCCGTTCGCCCAGCTCCGAGTCCCAGGCCTCGAAGACCTCACCCATGCCACCGCTGTTGAGGAAGCGAAGAATACGAAAGCGACCGGCGACAGTTTGCCCGCGGGCCAGAGACCGCGCGGCTTTCGCAGGCCGACGCGGACGCCGTACTACGGCGACGGTTGCTGCCCCCTGCAAATCCGGGTGGGCGCTTCCCGACGGAGATAGATAGCGTGGGGTCTGCCCCTGGCTGCTCGCAGTGGTCGGGGTGAGTCGTGCTTCACCTGGGTCGGGGCGCTTCCGCGCCGCCCTAAAGCTTCTCGCGAGCCGATCCCACCACACAAGCGTCACAGTTCCCTGATTTTGACTACACGCTTCCGCAGGGATTCTACTCTATGTCCCCTGGTCTGTCCGTGGGAAAGGCCGAACCTCGGGCGTTCTCGCCGAGGAGACGATTGATCGTTGCCATAGGTTTTTTGCGTTGGACTTCCTGAGCGGAGGGCCGCACACTGGCACTACCTTGTTCTGCAGTGTTGGCAGAGAGGCAGCGCAAACCGCGTTCTCTGTTTCGTCCTTCCCGACCTCGTCGTCTCGACCAAAACCCGCGACGCCCAGTGTGTTCCACGAGGGTGGCGCGTTTGACGAAGACAGGAGGTTGGGGATGCGAAGCAAAGGATGTTTTTGGTTGGGGAAATTTCTGCTGGTTACGGTGAGCCTGTTTCCGGCGCTGTCTCTGGCGCAGGATGCCAGGGGACAGTTCACCCTCACTACGGAAGTGCATTGGGGGAGCGTGATTCTTCCGGCTGGGGACTACCGGTATTCGCTCCAGAACCATTCGGGCTTCAGCACCCTGACAGTCTGGAGCCGTGCGGGTGCACCGAGTTTTCTGATGGCGCCGAACTCGATCAGCAGCATTGCGGCAGGACAAACAGACCGTTTGACCCTGACGCGGCGCCGTGCCGAGTGGTTCGTCGAGTCCCTGGTCCTGCTGGAAGCGGAGATAGCGGGTCATTTCCGCGCGCCCGCCAAGCAAGTGGCCGGGGAGCGCGGCCCCAGCCGGACTATTTCCCTGGTGAGCCCGTAGCTGGGCGCACCTGCCGGGAGCGGTCGCAGCCAGCCGCTCCCGTTTTACCCCGGTTTGCCTGTTGGAGGGACCCAGAATGCCCGCACGACGACGAAACATTCTGCGCACCCAGATCAACGTGACCCTACGCACCGTGGCCGAGCGGGTGGGGCTAGCCCCCTGCTCGGTGTCGGCCGTGCTCAATAATTCACCGGCTGCCCGGGGCATCCCGCAACACACGAAGGACCGGGTTTTGCGGGCCGCGGCGGAGCTGCGCTACCGGCCGAATCTCAATGCGCGTTCTCTGCGCACCAAGCGAACCCACCTGGTTGCTGTCCTGGCCGCGGATCTTGGCGACGCGCAGCTGGCCCGAATGATTGCGGCGATGGAAGCTTTCCTCCGTTCGAGGGGCTATTCACTCCTGGTCGCGGCTTGGGGCGGGTCCGCTGCCGGACTCGAACTTCACGCCGCCGAACTCTGGCGCCGCGGGGTGGAAGGCCTGGTCATCAGCGGCGCTGCCCTGCCCCGCTCCATCGATTTGCCTGCGGTTTCCCTTGCGCCCGCCCAGGCCCGAGGGGATATATCGTCGAACTTTACTCGCGATCACCTGGCAACAGTGGGGAGGACGGCCGCCCGTGCGTTACTGGCTAAGATCGGGCAGAGAATTGGAGACCCGAACCTGACAACCATGACTGAGGCCTTTCCTCCGCAGATGGGTTGGGTCCCGTCGACCCTGGAGCACAACCCAGGCGACGGAAGCCTAGTGGTTCACGGCTCTCCGGTAGTCATCGGCTGTGGTGCAATAGCAGGGCACCATGGTATTGCGGGCGACCTTCGCAAGGGCCGGGTCTGAGGCGTAATTTACGCTCGGTGGCGGCTGATCCGCTTCCGGCCAGGTCATCTGCAAGAGCGATTCGTCGCAATTGGGGTCTCTGAATGCGCGCAGCTTGTAGACCTTCCTCTGTTCCGCAAAATACTCCGACAATCGCCGCTGGTAAGGAAGGAAGATGTAAACGAGCTTGATGAGCTCGGTCTGATTCTTCCCGATCCTCCTCTCCGCCAGAAACACTTCATAGTTTTTGAAGTACGAGGTCTTGGTCGAGGCTACCGGCATCCCGATCAGGCGCAAGGGCGGCAACTCTTCCATGGGAGGCGGGGGGGACACGGGGTCAGGTGGCGGAGCGGGTGCCGCGGCTTCGGGCGGATCGTCCACGGGTAGCAGCGGTTTGCCCGCAGTGGACGCCATCGCCGTCTGGACCGGGGGTGAGACAGCACTGCCACCAGGCATCGTTCCCAACTGTCCCCCCGCCTTCAAGCCTCCCGCACCGGACAACGCCGGAGGCGGAGGTACGACTTGCGCACCGTTTCCTGACAGAGTGCCTACCCCTCCGGTTCCGCTGGAATTGCTGGCGGTCTGAACCCGAGGAGGAGGCGGCACAACTCCCCCGCCCGAACCGGGCAGGCCTCCGACATGTCCACTGCCCTTAAGACCCGTGGCGCCTTGCACGGAGGGAGGCGGCGGCACGACGTCCGTCCCATTCCCGCCCAGCCCCGCGATGTGTCCCTGACCCGACCCACCACCTCCTCGCGCCTGCAGCGAGGGCGGTGGCGGCACAATCCCAGTGCCGTTTCCAGCCAGGGTTCCGACACGTCCTCCTCCGAGGGCATCGCCTCCGGCTGGAACCGAAGGAGGCGGTGGCACTACAGAAGCGACCACCCCGGAACCCGACCCTCCCAGTCCTTCCCCACGTCCCGATCCGAATGCATCCCCGGGCCCTGCGATCGACGGAGGCGGCGGGACAACCGGGGCCGCCCGATTCGCCAGCGACTCGAAACCCCTGCCGCCTCGGCCGTCGGCGCTGCCGGAGCCTCGCACCGACGGCGGTGGCGGCACAATCCCAGTGCCGTTTCCAGCCAGGGTTCCGACATGTCCTCCTCCAAGGGCATCGCCGCCCGCTGGAACCGAAGGAGGCGGTGGTACTACAGAAGCGACCACAGCGGAACCCGAAGCACCTCCCAGTCTTCCCCCACGTCCTGCTCCCATTGCATCCCCGGGCCCCGCGATCGATGGAGGCGGCGGGACTACCGGCGCCGCCCGATTCGCCAGCGACTCGAAACCCCTGCCGCCTCGGCCGTCAGCGCCGTCGGAGCCCCGCACCGAGGGTGGTGGCGGCACCACGCCTTGCGCCCCCCTGCCCATCAGTCGACCGGTGCGGGATGAGCCCAGGTTGGCCGCATCCTGTTCCGGCGCAGGCGGCACCACCGAATTCGCACCCAATCCTCCCCACGCGGCCCCGTTACCCCTTCTCGGGTCTGCCGGCAATCGAGGTGGCGGAGCAACCACGGCGGAAGAGCCGGGAGTGAGATCACCCATTCTGCGAGCCGACCCTGACACCGCCGGCGGTGGAGCCGTGACAGATGCCTGAAGTAATCCGCCGCGCAGTGCCCCTCCCTGGCTCACCTGAGGCGGGGGGGCCACAACCGACGCGAATCCCGCCGGCGTCGTCATGCGCGATCGCTCCGCCGCGGACACCGGCACCGTCGGCAACGCCGCGTTCCCCGGATGGAGGGTTGGTGGGGGCGCAAGCGACGCCTTCAGGTCAGGAGGAGTTACCAGCGCCGCGCCGGCCTTATGCTCCGGGGCCACCGGCATCGCCGCCTGGCGGGCCGGCTGCGGGCTCGATTGGGCTCCGGAGTGGGCCTTCGGCGGGGCGCTATTCTTGGCCGGGTAGGATTCTGGCGGATAGTAGATGATCGGCGAATCGCGGAAGGAGCCGCGGGCTGCCAGTGGTCTCCGAGGAGCTCCACCCAGGGAAATGCCCCAGATCGCTATCACCCCCAGCATGTGCCAAGCGATCGACTCCAGCACCGACCACCAGGGGAAATTCGATTCAACAAACACGTCCGGCCAGAAGGGCCCGGGTGGGGACGTCGTGGGCACCTTCGGTAAGGGTCGCGCCAGGAGCAGGTCCGCCAGGTTATGCAGAAAGCAGCGAAACCCGGGCTCCCAGGCGTACAGCAGCTCCAGCCGAGGCTCGTCCTGAGCAGGCTTGCTAGGGGTCGGGTTCAGGAGCTCCAGGCTGCTGTCCATGGAAACACGTCAGAAGGGGGAGAGGAAGTTGGTTCATTATAGCCTACCGTCCGGGGGCAAACGGTATGGATTTTGCCGGCACTAAGGTGTCGGAGGTGCATGCGCAGCCTGTGTTTACGGGAACAGCCGGTTCGCCCGTTTCCGCCGCGCTCCGCCGCCCGGTTGATCAGTTGGCTCGCGACCTGCGCCGGATCTCCTCGCCGAGTACAACTGCCTCGGCGATCTCGCGCAGCGACTTGCGCTTCTGCCGGCTTTGTCGCTGCAGGGTCAGGTAGGCCTGCTCCTCGTCGATACCCAAGTCGCGCTGCAGGATGCCCTTGGCCCGCTCGAGAAGCTTGCGGGTTTCAAGTTTCTCGAGGAGGCTGGAGTTCTCGCCTTCCAGCCGGGCCATCTCAATTTCGGCACCCACCAGAAATCCGATGGTGGAAATCAGGCGGCTGCGGCTGACGATGCTGCAAGTTGATGATACCTACCACGCGGCCCCGGGTCATGACTGGAACCGACAGAAACGATTGGTACGAGTCCTCAGACAATTCGTTGAAGGTCTTGAAGCGGACGTCCTTGGCCGCATTCGCGGCAATGGCCACGGGCTCGCGATGCTCCGACACCCACCCGGTGATCCCCGGCCCGACCCGCAGCTTCCGCCGGCCGAGCGAGTCTTCGTGGGGATTTTTCGAGGCCCGCAGGACCAGTTCTTCGCCTTCGAGCACGTACACGAAACATGAATCGCACTTGATGACAGCGGAAACAAAATCCACGATCCGGGCCAGGGCTTGGTCGAGCGGATCGGCGGCCGCCGCCATGCGGCTGCTGATGTCGTCCAGGAAATCAAGATCCAGAACGTTGTGGACTGAATTGGTTTCCACGTCCACCTAAGCTAGCCAGCCTCGGAAACGCGAGTCAAACTACAGTTTTTTATGGGAAGGATCAGTAATATGCAGCGCCGGGATGAATCTCCCGAGTTGCTGCCGGCATCAGTGCGGGCTGCCCGATCTGGGCAGCTTGTCGGCCGGGAGAGGGGCGGAAGAGTCGGCGGTTTTCTCGAGGGCCGAGTAGAGTTCCCGGAATTCCGAGCGCACTCCGGAAAGAATCTCTTCGTCTGCCAGCAACTTCGCCAGCACCCGGCGCCAGTTGGGAACGGCGCGGTGCTCGAGCACCAGCTTCAAGGCGATGTTTTCCAGGAAAAGATATTCCGTGGCATGAAGGATGGCGGACATTCGCTTCTTCTCATCTTTGGTCATAGAAAAGCCCCTGCGAGGTACGACAGTGCGGGCATCCACCGAGCGTGCGGCGGAGCCTTGAATTTCGGGGAATGTGGGAAAGAGCTATGCGCCGTGGCACTTCTTGTATTTCTTGCCGGAACCACAAGGACAGGGGTCGTTGCGTCCGACCTTCTCCTGGCTGCGCACCACCTGCTGGACCGTGCGGCGCTCGCTGCTGCCCGCCATGCGCGCCTGTTCCAGTTCGCGGCGCTTCTTGCGCTGGAAAGCCTCTTCCAGTTCGTCCACTGAGGTCGCCACCGCGCGCGCTGGGCGCCGGCCGTTGCCGTCGCCGCCGACGTGCGGCACCGCTACCCCGGCTTCGGGGGCGCCGCCCAGGGTCTCGGCAACCGCCTGGGGTCGTTCCAGGATCTGCATCAGGTAGAGGTAGCGGACCGTCTCCTCCTGGAAGCGCAGCATCATGGCTTCGAACATGTCAAAGGACTCGCGCTTGTATTCGACCAGCGGGTCGTGCTGGCCGTAGCCGCGCAGCCCGATACCCTCCTTCAGGTGATCCATGTTGAGGAGGTGGTCTTTCCACAGCGAATCGAGCACGCTCAACATGATCATGCGCTCGTGGTAGCGCATGGCCTCGGGACCGATGAGTTGCTCCTTTGCGTTGTAGCGCTGCTTGAGCTTCTCGAAGATGGCGTCGCCCAGTTCCTGCCGGTTCAGGGTTTCAGGCTTGACGCCTTCGGCGAAGATGTCGACCCCGAAGCGGGTAAAGATCCCGTCTTTCAGCCCCTTCAGGTCCCAGTCGTCCACATGGGCCTTCACCGGGCAGAACTCGTCGATGAGGTCGCCGAGGATCCCGGAAACGTAGTCCTCGAGGATAAGTTCCTTCTGGTCGACGCCTTCCAGCAGGCTGCGGCGCAGGCCGTAAACCGCCTCGCGCTGCTTGTTCATCACGTCGTCGTATTCCAGCAGATGCTTGCGGGCTTCGAAGTTCTGGGCCTCCACCGCTTTCTGCGCGGCCTCGATGCGCCGGGTGATCATGCGCGATTCGATGGGCACGCCTTCTTCCATCCCCAGACGCTGGAGCAGGTTGGACACCCACTCCTTGGCGAAGATGCGCATCAGGTCATCTTCCAGCGAAAGATAGAAGCGCGAGGAGCCGGGGTCACCCTGGCGCCCGGCGCGGCCGCGCAGCTGGTTGTCGATGCGGCGTGCCTCGTGGCGCTCGGTGCCGAAGATATGCAGGCCGCCCGTCTTGACAACCTCGGCGTGCTCTGCGTCGGTCTGGGCTTTGAAGCGGTTGAAGATGTCGTTCCACTGCGCCGTCGGCACCACGTATTCATTGCCGCCGTAATACCACACGGTCATGGCGGCGTCTTCCACCCCCGCCTGCACTTTCCCTTGCGCCGCGCGCAGGGGTTGTGCGATTCCCTTCTTCACGCACTCCTGCTTGGCCATGAACTCCGGGTTGCCGCCCAGCAGGATGTCCGTGCCGCGGCCGGCCATATTGGTGGCGATGGTAATGGCGCCTTTGCGGCCTGCTTGCGCCACGATCTCCGCTTCACGTTCATGGAACTTCGCGTTCAAAACGACGTGTTGCTTGAGGCCCTTTTTGAGCAGCAGCTGAGAGAGCCGCTCCGACTTCTCAATCGATACTGTGCCCACCAGCACCGGCTGGCCGCTCTCATGGAGCCGCTGAATCTCGTCCGCCGCCGCAAAATACTTTTCCTTTTCTGTCCGGTACACCACGTCCGGGTTCTCGACCCGCAGGAGCGGCCGATTGGTCGGAATGACCAGCACTTCCAGTTTGTAGATCTTGTCGAACTCGGCAGCTTCGGTTTCGGCGGTGCCGGTCATGCCCGCCAGCTTCTTGTACATACGGAAGTAGTTCTGGAAGGTGATGGTGGCCAGCGTCTGGTTCTCGCGCTCGATCTTGACGCCCTCTTTGGCCTCAATCGCCTGGTGCAGACCGTCGGACCAGCGCCGTCCGGGCATCATGCGCCCGGTGAACTCATCGACGATGACGACTTCCTTCTCCCGAGGATTGTCCTGCTTGGTCTTAACTACGTACTCCACGTCGCGGCGGTAAAGAGCGTGCGCTTTGACCGCGGTCTCGACGTGGTGCTTCAGTTCCCAGTTCTCCGGGTCCGCGATATTCCCGATGCCCAGGAGCTTCTCCACTTTCTCCCAGCCCTCGTCGCTGACCGTGATGTTCTTATGCTTCTCATCGACCACGAAGTCGCCGGTCAGCTGCTTGGCCTCGCCCGGGCCCATGTCGATCTCTTCCCCGCGCTCCAGCTTGGGGATGATGCGGTTGACGCGCTCATACTTATCGGTGGACTCCTCGCTGGCGCCACTGATGATCAGCGGGGTACGGGCTTCATCGATCAGGATGGAGTCGACCTCATCCACGATGGCAAAGTTGTGCCCGCGCTGCACGCAGTCCTTGAGGTCGAACTTCATGTTGTCGCGCAGGTAGTCGAAGCCGAATTCGTTGTTGGTTCCGTAGGTGACGTCGGCCGCATAGGCCTCGCGCCGCTGCTCGTCATCCAGATCGTGCACGATGACGCCCACGGTCAGCCCCAGGAAGCGGTAGAGCCGGCCCATCCACTCCGAGTCGCGCTTGGCCAGGTAATCGTTGACCGTGACCACGTGCACGCCGCGTCCGGTGAGCGCGTTGAGATACACGGGGAGAGTGGCGACCAGCGTTTTGCCTTCGCCGGTCTTCATTTCCGCGATCTTGCCCTGGTGCAGCACCATGCCGCCGATGAGCTGCACGTCGAAGTGGCGCATCTCCAGCACGCGCCGTCCGGCTTCGCGCACCACGGCAAAAGCTTCCGGGAGGATCTCCTCCAGCACTTCGTTCTCGGCGGCGCGGCGCTCATCGTCGAGGGTTTTGGTGCGGCCCAGGCCGACCTCCCCCGCCCCCTGTTCTTCGGCCTGCAGCTTCCCCGCTTCCTCCTCGAACTTGCGCGTGCGCTCGGCGATACGCTTGCGGAATTCCCCGGTTTTGTCCCGCAGTTCGTCGTCGGTGAGCTTCTCGATCGCCGGCTGCAGCACATTGATGGCCTGCACGTTGGGCATCAGGCGCTTGATTTCACGCTCGTTCTGAGTTCCGAAAACCTTGGCTACCAGCGAGTTAATCAAAGCGAAAAATCCTTCAGGCGGGGACCACTATCCCTCAACCAAACGGCCTTTGGCTTGCACCCACTCCGCGCGTGGGTAAAGCCTACCATAATTGGATGCACCCGGGATCGCGCGGAATGGCAGACGAGAAGCGATTCAGTTATTCTCAGCCTTCATTGATCCCGTCCGGTGCCCGCGTCGACGTACTTCAGCTCCGATTCCGCCAGACTGACGGTGCGGACGGCATACCAGTCGCGGGGAGCGAGACACCCCAATAGTCTACAGGATAATGGCGCATATCCGTCCGGTAGGTTGCGTCGAGTGGGGGCGGGTCGATGACGCGTCCCTCTACCGGTTTCAGGTATATTTGCCCGACCGCTCATGTCCACCTTTTATGACCGGTTCGCCGAATGCGCCGAGCGCGGGCCACAGAACACTGCGCTCGAGATCCAGCTCCGCGACCAGGTGGAGAGCTACACCTATGCGGAGGTGCGCCGGATGGCAGAGTCCGTCGGCCGGTGGCTCTCGGTGCAGAAGCTGGACCGAGGCGCGCGCGCCGCGATCTTGGCCGATAACCATCCGCGCTGGGTGGCGGCCTACCTGGGAATCATCGCCTCCGGCAACACCGCCGTTCCGCTCGACACGGCGCTCGATCCCCGCCAGGTCGCCAAGCTCCTGAAGGATAGCGGCGCGTCCCTGCTTTTCACCGATAGGAAACATCTGGCCCTGGCGCAGCAATCCACCGTGGCCGGCCTGGGCGTAGGGCTGGTACTCAGCGATCCCCTGCCGGGGACGAAGGAACCCGGCTCCCCGCGCTGGGTCGCGGATCTTGATGAGATCTTCGCCGCCGGCCCCGGGCAGTTCCGCCCGGTCGACTCTTCCGCGGACGCGGTCGCCGGCCTGTTGTATACCTCGGGCACAACCGCCGACCCCAAAGGTGTAATGCTGACGCATGCCAACCTGGAGGGCGAGGTGGAGGCGGTCTTCGGGCTGCTGCACATCGGTCCGAACGACGCCCTGCTCGGCATTCTCCCCATGTTTCACGTGTTGGCCCAGATGGCGAACCTCTTGCTGCCGCTGGTGAAGGGCTCACGCGTGGTCTATCTCGAGACTCTGAACACGACCGAACTGCTGCGCGCTCTCGAGGAACGCCAGATCACGGCCTTCTGCGTGGTGCCGCAGTTTTTCTACTTGATCCACGAGCGCATCTTCAAGGAAGTTCGAAAGCGCGGGAGACTCGCCGAATCGGCATTGCGCTTGCTGATGCGTACGAATCGCTGGCTGCAGAGATTTGGTGTGAACGCCGGACCGGTTTTCTTCGGCAAGATCCACCGGACCTTCGGAACCCACATGCGCTACCTGATTACCGGGGGCTCGCGCTTTGACACCGGCATCGCGCGCGACTTCCAGGACTTTGGCATCGAACTGCTCAATGCTTACGGCCTGACCGAGACATCCGGCGGCGCTTTCGTCAGTCCGCCGGGCAATGTCGTCATCGGTTCCGTCGGGCCGCCTCTGCCGACGGTGCAAGCCAGAATTCTCGATCCCCAGCCCCAGGAAGACGGCGGCCCCCCCGTGGGCGAGATCCTCATCCGCGGCCCCTTGGTCATGAAGGGTTACTGGAACCGGCCCGAGGCCAGCGCGCAGGTCCTGCGCGAGGGCTGGCTGCACACCGGCGATCTGGGCTATTTCGACGCGAAACAGAATCTCTTCATTACCGGGCGTCGCAAAGAACTCATCGTGCTCGCCAACGGCAAGAACCTCTATCCCGAGGAGATCGAAGCGCATTACCTGAAGTCGCCCTACATCAAGGAAATCTGCGTCCTGGCGGTGGAAGCCAGGCCGGGCGATCCCACCTCGGAACACCTGCACGCGGTACTGGTACCGAACTTCGACGTGCTCAAGCAAGGCAAGATCGTCAACGCCAAGGAGGTGATCCGCTTCGACATGGAGAGCCTTTCCCAGCAGCTCCCCTCGACCAAGCGCATCACCGATTACGCGATCTGGCAACAGGATCTTCCCCGCACCACCACGCGCAAGCTGAAGCGCTTCGCGATCGAAAAGATGGTCCGCGCCAACCAGGCGCGCCCTGCGTCGCGGGAAGCCGAACCCGAGCGTCCCCTCAGCCCTGAGGACTCGGCCTGGCTGGCACAGCCGGAAGTAAGCCGGGCTGTGGCGGTTGTGAGCGCGAATGCCCGCCGCAAGCCGGAAACGATTCGTCCCGCGGACAACCTGGAACTGGACCTCGGTCTCGATTCGATCGAGCGCGTGGAGCTGCTGGTGGCCCTGGAAGCGGAACTGGGCGGCGATGTGGAAGAAGCCCGGCTGGCCGAGATCTATACGGTCCGCGATCTGGTCAACGCCGTGCTGGAAAGCGCGGCGGGCACGAGGAGCGTTGCCCAGGCACAGTTCGCGGGCTGGAAAAACCTGCTGGCCGAGCCTCCCACGGATCCGGAAATCCTCGATTTGGCCAACTCCCACCCGGGTGCGGAAGCCTTCTGGTACATGCTGTCACGCCTGCTCCAGGTTGCAGCCCGCGATCTGTTTCACCTCGAGGTGCGAGGTCTGGGCAAACTGCCGCGGCGGAGCCCCTTCATCCTGGCCTCCAACCACCAGAGCTTCCTCGACCCGGTGGTTTTGGCTTCTGTCCTGCCGAGAGCTGTGTTCATGAACTCCTTCGCGGTCGGCACCAGCGAAATTTTCGGCGGCGGCCTCATGCGGCGGCTGGCCCACTGGCTGCGCGTCGTGGTGGTCGACCCCGACGCCAACCTCATCCCCGCCATGCGCGCCGGTGCGTACGGACTGCGCCAGGGCCTGAACCTGATCCTCTATCCCGAAGGCGAGCGCAGCATCGACGGCACGCCCCGCACCTTCAAGAAGGGCGCGGCCATCCTCTCCCTACACCTGCAGACGCCGATTGTGCCCATCGCCATAGACGGCTTCTACGAAGCCTGGCCGCGGGGCAGGAAGTTCTTCGAGAAACTGACTCATTTGAAGATGGTCTTTGGCGACGCCGTCTACCCGCCGCCGGAATCACAGGCGTCGGAAGAAGCCTACGCGCAACTGACGGCACAGGTGAGGTCTCGCGTGGTGGAGATGTGGGAGAAACTGCACCGGGGGGCGGGGAAATCGACATCTCCCAAAGCCGTGGACTGACAGTGGGGCGTTCCGATGAGGAAGGGAACGATTCGCTCATTCGGCGGAAGCGAGGCATCTGCGCTTTTCGGGACGGCGAAACCCAGGTCCCCTGCGCCCACTAGGAGGCTCCCGCCCCCTGCGCCTGCTGGCCAAACGCCTTCACGAACGCGTCCACCACCATCGAGTCGAAACGCTTGCCCGAACTCTTTACCAGCACTTCTTCGGCCTGTGCGGGTGACAGTTTGCGCGGGCCAGTCTCGCTGATCAACGATTCGTACGCTTCCGCCAGAGCCAGGATCTGCACCTCCAGCGCTGCCTCCACCGTGCTCGCGCCGCTCTTGGTCAATTTCTGTTCCATGATCAGGATGGGGATGGCCCGCTCGAGCGTCCCTGCCAGCGCCTTGCTCTGGGTCACGGTGCGCCCGCTTTTCTTCATGCTCTCTTCCAGATCTTCCTGGGAGAGATTGGCCACCCGGTAAAGAGTGTCGTTGCTGATGCCTAACCCGGTGATGTTCTGGAGCAAGGCGGCCGTGCGCACGTCCTCCGTGCTACGGGCATCCAGCCCGAGTGCCTCGGCAATTCTGGCGGCGCACAGGGAAACGCGATAGGCGTGGGCCGTGCTGTACTTTTGGTGGGAGAGAATGTGGTGCACAATGACCATCAACCCGTCGTAGCTGGCTTTCAGCTCATTCAGGCTCAGCTGGTTGCGCTCGTAAAGCGTCCCCATGGCGTAGCCGCTCACCACGAGAATGCCGCCCCAGGCCGCGAGATCAAACCACGGGTTCTCCCCCGGCGCTGCAACCCGTCGGTTGAACAGGATGGGATTCATGCGCGTGAGCAACACCACCGTGGCCACGCTGGCGAAGGCGGTCAGGGTGGCATGCCGCCGACCGAAGTGATAGGCGGAGTACAACGTCGGCAAGAAGAAGAAGCACAGCACCACCCGCTGCGACGAGACCAGAAAATTCAGCAGCGCTGCTATCACCACCAGTGACAGCAGCAGCCAGAGTTCTTTGTGGACCCTGCTCATGCCTGCTCTCCGAGGGCTCCGAGCGTCCGAATCGCTTAACTGGTCTTATGGTAGGGAGCAAGAACCAGGCCGACAAAATTACCGAGGTAACGACCGGGGAAGTGGTTCCGCGGCCTCGGGGCCTGCGAACCGGCCTCCGCGCGTGGTATTTACTTGGCCCGTGGGTGTGTCTGGTCGTACACCGCCAGCACCTGCTTCATGGAGAGCTGCGTGTAGCGTTGCGTGGTGGACAGCCGCTCGTGGCCCAGCATCTCCTGGATGGCGCGTAGGTCTGCGCCCTCCTCCAGCATGTGCGTCCCAAAGGCATGCCGCAGGGTGTGGGGATGCACCTCCGGCGACAACCCCTTGGCCACGGCAATCTTCTTCACGATCCGGCCAACGCTGCGCGTCGTGAGCCGTCCCCCGCGCTGGTTCGTGAATAGCGCCGGAGTATTCCGGCGCAACTGCTCCAGCAACTTCTTCCGCGCCGGGAGATAGTCCGCCAGCGACGCCGCTGCCGACCCGGCAAACGGCACGTAGCGCTCCTTCTTACCCTTGCCGCGAATCAGAATCGCCCCCGCGCTCAGGCGGATGTCCTCCAGGTTGATGCCAGTCAACTCCGAGTTCCGAATGCCGCAGCCATAAAGCAACTCCAGCACCAGCCGGTCCCGCTCCGGGAACGCCGCGACCTCGGGCATCTCGCCGTCGAGGACCGAATTGATCTCCTCGATGGTCGGCACCCGGGGCAGCTTTTTCGGCAGGCGGGGCGTCGCTACCAGCTTCGCCGGATTTTGTTCCACCACGCCCTCCTGTCCCAGCCAGCGATAGAGCGACCGTACCGCTGCCAGGGCCCGCGCGACCGACGTCTTGCTCAACCCTTTCTCGTAGAGATGCGAAAGGAATCCGCGCAGGGTGAGGTGATCGATGTTCTTCCACTCCCGCGAACCAACATAGCCGGCGAAGCTGTCCAAGTCCCCGGCGTAAGCCTTGATGGTGTGCACCGACGCATTCCGCTCCCGCAGTGCCCGCAGGAACTGGTCCACAGCTCGCTCGACCACGGTACGTTTGGGATGCGAAGCTTGGCTCATTTTCCCTTCGCCCTGGGATGATGCTTCTCATACACCGTCTTCAGCCGGTCCAGCGCCAGGTGCGTGTACACCTGCGTGGTGGAAATATCCGCATGTCCCAGGATCGTCTGCACGGTACGCAGATCCGCTCCGTTCTCCACCATGTGGGTCGCGCAGGAATGCCGCAGCATGTGGGGAGAAGCGTTTCGTCCCGCCCCCGCCGAAGCCGCCCGCACCATCTGCCACACCCGCTGGCGCGTGAGCTTGTGCGCCCCGCGCGCCAGAAAAAGGATGGCCGGGTCCTTCCCTGCCGCGAGGGTGCGGCGCGGCACGCCCAGGTATTCCGCCAGCGCGTCCTGCGCCGACTTTCCCAGCGGCACGATGCGCTCTTTGTCGCCCTTGCCCCGCACCAGCATGTAACCCATCTCCAGTTTCAGATCTTCAAGTTTTGCATTAACAAGTTCCGAGACCCGCAGCGCCCCGGCGTAGAAGACTTCCAGCATCGCCCGATCGCGAGCCGCAATCGAGGTAGCCAGCCTGGAATCAGAAGTCGCTCGCCGCCCGGCCAAAGTTTGCTCCATTTCGGCGTGCGCCAGCGACTTGGGGAGGACCTTCCACTGCTTGGGCGAGTCGATATTCAGGGTCGGGTCATACGCGATCATCCTGTCCACCAGCAGATAGCGATACAGGTGCCGCAAGGCCGACAGCTTCCGCCCAACCGAACGGCCATCTACTCCGTTGGCAAAAAGTTGCTGGATGAAATCCCGCACCTCGACCCGCCGGGCATTTCCCAGAATCCGCTTGCGTCCATCCAGAAACTCGGCAAACTGGCGGATGTCGGTGCGATAGGCTGCGACCGTCAGGGGCGCCAGCCCCTTCTCGATCTTCAAGTAGTCGAGGAACCCAGACAGCACGGCGGCATTGGCTTCCGAAGACATCGAGCGGTGTCCCGGGCGCGCGCCCGGGCACTTTCCAGGGAGAATATGCCCGCTTTCGTCGACAAAAAAGTGGCGCAAGAGGTGCCCGCCCTGGTGTTACCCCCTGAATTCCTCGAGCAACTCCCGCGCATAGATTGCGCCCTCGGGCGTCTCTTCGTGCTTGAAGTAGGCGAAAACATCACGCCCCGCGCCGAGGTGCCCGCGGATTCGCTCCACCATGGCTTGCCGCTCTTCGGGAGGGTAGTTCGGCTTGCGGAAGCGATAATAGATAAAGTCCGCCGTGGCCACTTCCGGCGTCGTCATCTCCTCCGTCTCGGCCACACACAGCGCCGCGTTGTGACTCCTCAGAACCTCGTAGGTCGCATCCCCGAACCAGGAGGTGTGGCGGAACTCGAAAGCGGCGCGCAGCGCCCGCGGCAGGAACCTCAGGAAGCTGACCAGTACCTCATGATCTACTTTAAGATTAGGTGGCAACTGAAACAAAACCGGACCCAACCTCCCGGCACTCGCTACCGGCTCAATGGTCGCCAGAAAGCGCGGCACAAAGTCCTCGGTTGCCTGCAACCGCTTGATATGGGTGATGACCTGATGGGCTTTGATGGTGAAGTGGAAGTCCGCGGGCGTCTCCGCCAGCCAACTCTCGACTGTGCTCTCTTTCACCAGCTGGCGGAAGGTGAAGTTCACCTCCACGGCATTGAGCTGCGTGGCGTAGTGGCTGAGGAACTTCTTCTGCGGCAACTTCTCCGGGTAGAAATCGGGCTTCCAACTCGGGTATGCCCAACCGGAGGTGCCTGCAAACAGTTGCGCCATGATTCAGCCTGTCGAATCCAGTGACCACCGAGCGAAGGGTCCGCGGATTATACACGCTTCTTCGCGGCCCTCTTATGTGTGGTGCGACCTCCCCCCTCGGGCTTCGCCCTTTCCGCTTCCGCGGGCTCTTCTGCTCGCGCCGCCAGATCCACCGCGGCCGGCGCCGCTGCTGCCGATCCTCCGAGGTCAGGCAGCTTCTGTTTCAGTTTGAGGACGGGCGCGTGCAGATCGCCCATCTTGGCCACGCGGTCCAGTACCTGCGGAGCCTCAAACACCAGCAGGCTCGCATCCTTCTTCTTGAGTGCCCGCTCCACTTCCTCCCAACCCACCGGCGTCGACACGGTGGGATGCGCCCGCGCCCGCAGCGAATACACGCTTACCGTGGTCTTGTGCTCGTCGTTCTGGCTCCAATCGACCAGCACTTTGCCCCGGCGCAACTCTTTCTTCATGTCGGAGACCACCAGATCCTTATGTTTCTCCTCGAGCAGCTGGGCCAGGGCGTGGGCAAACGGCTTGGTGATCTCGTAGGTCGTGGGCGTGTTCAGCGGGACGTAAATTTGCATTCCTTTCGAGCCTGAGGTCTTGGGAAAGCTCTCCAGCCCCCAGTGGGCGAAGATCTGCCGCAGCCATAGTCCCACTTGCGCGCATTGCACGATGTTTGCCGGCGGCCCGGGATCGAGATCGAAGACCATCATGGTGGGACAGCGAATATCTTTGGCCAGCGACAGCGAAGGATGAATTTCCAGCGAAGCCAGGTTGGCCAGCCAAGTCAGCGTGGGCAGATCCTCGACCAGGAGGTAGTTGATGTGCCGCCGGTTGTGCCGGCTCCAGATGGGCGCCGTCTTCACCCACGCCGGACGATGCTTGGGCGCGTTCTTCTCATAGAAGTATTCGCTGTCCACCCCGTCGGGGTAGCGTTTCATGGTCACCGGACGCCCCTCCAGGTGCGGCAGCAGCGCCGGAGCGACGCGCGCGTAATAGTCGATCACCTGTCCCTTGCTGAACCCGGCTTCCGGGTAGAGCACCTTGTCCAGGTTCGACAGGCTCAGCCGCCTGCCCTCGACTTCGACGACCGGCGAATTGCTCATTCCCCTGCCTCAGTCAGACCCTGACTCGCTGGTAGTATATTGATGTTTCTCCCCGTGAATCGTTGTGGAGGCCTGATGAAACGCTGCGTGCTGCTCGTCTTGCTGTGCCTGCTCGCCGCCCTCGCTGCCGCCCAGGACGTCGCTTCCTTTCAGAAACGCACCACCGTAAAGGTTCTGCCTAACGGTCTGACCATCGTCCTCTGCGAACGTCCGGAAGCTCCCGTGTTCTCCTTCTACACCCTCGTGGACACCGGCTCCACCCAGGACCCCAACGGCAAGACCGGTCTGGCACACATGTTTGAGCACATGGCCTTCAAGGGCACGGACAAAATCGGCACCACCGACTGGCCCGCCGAGAAAGCGGCTCTGGCCAAGGTGGAAACAGCGTATGCCGCATACATCGAAGAGCGGGACAAACCCCTCGGACCCGACAAGCAGAAGCTCGCGCAGCTGGAAAAAGCCTGGGAAGACGACATGGCTCAGGCCCAGCAGTACGTCAAGCCCAACGAATACGACACCATCGTCGAAGCCAACGGTGTCGAGGGCATGAACGCTTCCACCGCCGCCGACTCCACCCAGTACTTCGCTTCCTTCCCTTCCAACCGGCTGGAGTTGTGGGCTTACCTTGAATCCGAACGCTTCCTGCACCCGGTCATGCGCGAGTTCTACAAGGAACGCAACGTGGTGATCGAGGAGCGCCGCATGCGCGTCGATAGCGACCCCATCGGACGCCTGATCGAGCAGTTCATCACCGCCGCCTATCAGGCGCACCCTTACCATCGCCCGGGCATCGGCTGGATCAGCGACCTCAACACCTTCTCCGCCACCGATGCGCAGGATTTCTTCGACCGTTACTACGTCCCCTCCAACATGGTGGTTGCGGTCGTGGGCGATCTGAAAGCTTCCCAGGCCATGCCGCTGCTGGAGAAATATTTCAGCCGCCTGCCCAGCCGGCCCCGGCCCGACGAGCGCACCACCACCGAGCCGGCGCAGGATTCCGAACGCCGCGTGGTCTTGCGCCAGACCGCCCAGCCCTTCTATCTGGAGGGCTATCACCGTCCCGATTACCGCAGCCCCGATGATGCGGTCTATGACGCCATCAGCGACCTAATGTCGGAAGGCCGCACCTCGCGCCTGTACCGGGCCCTGGTGCGCGACAAGAAGATCGCTTCCTACTCCGCCGGCTTCTCCGGCTTGCCCGGCGAGAAATATCCGCACCTGTTTGCCTTCTACGCCGTGCCCCTGCCCGGCCACAAGCCGCAGGAGATGGGGGACGCCATTCACGACGAGATCGGCCGCATCCAGAAGCAGGACATCTCGGACGAAGAGCTGCAGATGATCAAAACCCGCGCCAAGGCCAACCTGATCCGCGGGCTCGCCGACAACGAGGGTCTGGCGCAGCAGCTCGCCACTTACCAGTTGCGTTACGGCGACTGGCGCGAACTGTTCCACTCCGTCGACCGCATCGACAAGGTCAGCAAGGCTGACATTCGGCGCGTCGCCAATCAGACCTTCGCGGAAAACAACCGCACCGTCGGCACCAGCGAGAATGTTCCCCCGGCGGCCTCCCAGGGAGGTGCGCGGTGAACAACTCCGCCAGCAACCCCAGCCTTCAGGCGTGCTGTTCGCGCCGGCCCATGAAGTCGCCTTCCGGCACGCGCCGCCGAGGACTGGGCCTTGGCCGCCACCCTGCCGTTGCCCTGTTGCTCTGGCTCTTCCTCCTCAGCCCTGCATTCGCCCAGTACACCAGTTGGCAACAGATCCCCATTCCTCCCCTTCCCGCCTTCAAGCCCCCGGAACCCAAGCGCATCGAACTGCCCAACGGCATGGTGCTTTTCCTCGAGGAGGACCACGAACTCCCGCTGATCGACGGCCTGGCCCGCATCCGCGGCGGAGCCCGCAGCGAGCCTGCGAACAAGATCGGGCTGGCGGCCCTGTACGGTGAAGTCTGGCGCACCGGCGGCACCAAGAACCAGACCGGCGACCAAATGGATGACTTCCTCGAGAGCCGCGCCGCCAAGCTGGAAACCGGCGCCAATGCTGACTCCACCACGCTCGGCTGGTCCTGCCTCAAGGGCGACTTCAACGACGTATTCAAGCTCTTCGTCGAACTCCTGCGCCAGCCCGAGTTCCGTCCCGACAAGCTCGATCTCGCGCAGAAAGCCCTGTTCGATGACATCTCCCGCCGTAACGACGACCCCAGTGGCATTGCCAGCCGCGAAGGCCTGATGCTGGCCTATGGCGCCAATAATCCCTACGCCCGTGAAATGCAGTACGCTACCGTCGCCGCCGTCACGCGCGAGGACCTGCTGCACTGGCACCAGACCTACGTTCAGCCCAACAACATCATCCTGGGCATCAGCGGCGACTTCGACTCCGCCACACTCGAAGCCAAACTGCGCGAGGCTTTCGCCTCTTGGCCCAAGGGCCCGGCGGCCAAGCGGGAAGACATTGAGTTTCTGCCCGCCCAGCCCGGCTACTACCAGGTTGTCAAGGAGGACGTGAACCAGTCGAACATCCGCATGGTGGAGCTCGGCACCGAGCGCCACAATCCCGACTACTACGCCATCGAGGTCTTCAACGAGGCCTTCAGCGGAGGCTCCTTCTCCTCGCGTCTGGTGCAGGATATCCGCACCAAGCGTGGCCTCGCCTACGCGGTGGGCGGCGGAGTGGGCACCGCTTTCGACCATCCTGGCGTGACCCGCATGGTCCTGGGCACCAAGAGTCAGAGCACCGTCGAAGCCATCCAGGCGCTCTACGAAGACATCGACCAGTTGCAGTCCCGCCCCATCACCGACCAGGAAATCAAGCGCGCCAAGGACTCCATCCTCAACTCCTTCATCTTCAACTTCGATTCCCCCGACAAAGTCCTGCGCGAGCGCATGGCTTACGAGTACTACGGCTATCCCCTCGACTTCCTGGAAAAGTACCGCACCGGGGTGGAGAAGGTCACTGCCGCCGACGTGGCGCGCGTGGCCGCGAAGTACCTCCATCGCGATAAGCTGGCCGTCCTGGTCGTGGGCAACCCCAAGGACTTCGACAAACCGCTGGCCTCACTGGGCCCGGTCACCAACCTCGACATCACCATTCCGCCCATGCCCGGCGAGAAAGAAGCTGAGGCCAAAAAATTCCCCCGCCCCACCGCTTCCAATCCCGAGGGCAAAGCGCTGGCCGCGAAGGTCGCCGAAGCCATGGGTGGCGAAGCCAAGCTCAAGTCGGTGCAGTCCATGCGCGCCAAACTCGAGCAGGTGGCGGGAGGCCAGGCCTATCCGCCCATGGAAGTCACCATCGTCTATCCCGACCACATGTACGTCGCCATGGAAGGCCCCATGGGTCCAATGTCCATGGCCTTCACTCCCAGCACAGGCTTCATGGCCGCCCAGGGGCAGGTGCGCGACATCCCAGAAGCCCGCCGCAAAGAAAGCCTCGAGCAGATCAAGCGGGATATGGTGTTCCTCGCCCAGCACGCCAGCGACCCCCACTTCGTCTTTGCCGCCGCCGGCTCGGAGAAGGTCGGCGATGTGGAAACTCGCATCGTCGACATCGACGCCGAAGGTGTCGTCATGCGCTGGTATGTTGATCCCAAGACCGGCCTCATCCTGCGCGAAACCTACCCCACTCTGGGACAAACCGGACCGGCAGAGGGCCAAACCGATCTCTCCGAGTGGAAGAATTTCGACGGTCTCACGCTCCCCGCTAAACGCGCCAACAAGGAAAACGGTCAGGACTCCTCAACCATCACCCTTACGGAAGTGCACCTGAATCCCACGGTGGATCCGAAGCTGTTCGAGAAACCGGCAGCCGCGCCGCCGTCGGCGAAGTAGCCCGGATAACCATCCAGGATTGGTGGCACGGCACTTAGCGACGATCGGCTAGAACCATGGTGCCCAGGTCACTTAAAGGGACGACGAGGCCCCGGTCACCCTACCTTGGCTCGGATTAACTCTTCGATGCCTCGGCTCTGGAGATAGCCCTTATCGTCGACCCGGCTCTCGAGCACGATCGCCGGCCGCACTCCGCCTTTCACCAGGTCCATGTACTGCGTTGCGAGGCTCCAGTCCGCGCTGCCGCTCTTCTTCGAGAGCCCTCGGTCGGGTATCACCAGCGCAACCGGACGCGCAATCTCGGCCGGGGGATGCTTGCGCCACTCGGTAAACAGTCCCGACAATGCCTTCCCCAAAGGCTTCATCCGGTTTCGTTGATCCAGGAGTCCCAGGCCGTACTCCAGGCTGAGGAAGCCCTTCATCGCGGGGTTGATGTCATGCGAACACCACCAGGTGAAGCCCCACACCCGCTGGCACTCCGCGGCGTTCTGAAGAAGTTTGCTGGCGTATTCGGGCATGTATGCCTCGGGCATCCATTCCTCCGACGTCCCAACCTCCTGCACCCAAACCGCGCGCTGCGGATCCCTATGGTAGGCCCGCGCCAGTTCGACCATGTACTCCGCCAGGTGAAGATTGCCGGCGTCGTCATACCGGTAGTGATCGAGCGCCCCCGTCCAGTAGGCGTAACAGTGCACAACGGTCGCCGACCCAGTCCGTCCCAGGTTCTCCCGGCTGAATCCGATGTCGGAGAACCAGTGCGAGTCGTCCACTCCGTTTACATGGAACTTCCCCGGACAAATCTCGAGGCAATGGGCCAGCATGGTCGTCGCCCAGCGGTCAGCCTGCTCCGGGGTGACGGCACTGTTCAAGCCGGCCATTTCTTGCAACACGCCGATTTCGTTCCCCAGGTCGAATCCCAGGAAGCGCTGATGCCCGCCTACCGACCGCCCGATGGCCGTAAACAGCAACTTCTCCGCCTCAATGATTTCCGGATGGATGAACACATTGTGTGAGGTGTCCGTGGCCAGCGGCGTCACCCAGGCCGGCATGAAGGCATAGCCGCTGAGCCAGCCGTCCAGCACTGCCACCTCGACATCGAGTTGCGCGCTCTGCGCCAAGTCCAGCAGTTCGTGCAGCCGCTCCAGGGCCTCGCTGCTCACATAATTGATTCCCGGCTGGAAGACCGGCCACAAGCATTGAATCCGGATGTGATCCATTCCGAGCTCTCGAATGGCCTCGAAGTCCTCCCGGACCGCCTGCCCATCCCAGTCCAACCAGCCGTACCACCAGTTCTTCCGCGGAACGTAATTGACGCCGAACCGCAGGCCTCGGCCGGCAGCCGCCGTGGCCGCGGGCGCTGCTGCCTTCATAAAGTTGACGGCGGGCACCAAGGCTGCCAGTCCGACCACGCCCGCCTTGACCAGATCTCTGCGCGTAAGATCGCCGCTGGCGAGAGCGTGACTCCGCGCGGACGGCAAACGTTGCTCCATCTCTCCGGAAGACAAGCGCGGTGGAGGTGTGGACGTACTTGTGTTCTTAGGCATCGGCTGCAGACCTTACAGAATCATGGGAGTGCTTCACAAGCAGATCAGACACCGGTTGTTTCTGTCTCCTGCCTGTCAGAAGCTCAGTGAAATCTCGTTGGGGTCGGAGGGAATCCGCAGATCGACGCCGCGTGCCCGATTGGCGGCTACCGTCGCGTCGAGGTTCAGCCTTTCAATCGGGATGATCCGCTCATGCCGGTCAATACTCACCGACAGATGGTTTGCCGTGAGCAGAAACCGCCGGCTCTCGACCTGCTCACCGTCGGTCAGAATGAAGATCGCCGGTTTCGCGGAAGTCGCATTGGCCGTCGAGGCCGGTATCTCAATAAGCTTCGGCTTGATCGGCGGCAATTCCCGCTCCCGCCATTGCCCCCAAACGCCTCGCTCCACCACGACCGGCATCACCGGCGCAGCCGTCACTTCGTCAGGCTCCGGTTGCCCGTACCAGAACGCGGGATCGTCCGGCAGAAAGTATGGGAATAAAGCGGCGCCGTAACCGGCGTGATGGTGGTGCCAATACCCGGGGAAGAATCCATTTCCCAGACCTCGCGGCGGAGACAATCCGGGCTGGGACCCGCGCTGCCCGGCAGCATGGCCCGGCACCATCCCGCCGGCTCGCTGCGCTTCGAGAGATGCGGTCAGAAGGAAAGCGACCAGCAGCGTCAACCCGGCTGCTCGCAGCATATATACAGATTATACGCGTCCCCGATCCCCTGGAGCCGAAGGCCACGGGTGCTATCTCGGCAGTTCACCTCAAGTGCGGGCCTTCGCTCCCTCGGCCTGCTCCCTCCATCGCTGCGCGTTCACCGCCATCACGATGAGCCACAGCTCCAGCGGTATTTCCCCGAGCGCTGACGCGCCGGCAAGGTAGGGGAGGAAGAGATAGTTTGCCAGGGGCGGATATAGAAAGGTCATCCAACCCAAACCCGCAATGGCCAGCAGCACACCCAGAACGCGCGGCAGGAAGGTCGACCTGAAAATGAGGTAGCCGCTCAGGACGCACCACAATCCGAAGAAGACCAGGTAGATGTCAAAGGCGTAGGTGTTCAGTCTGAGGAAAACGACCGCCAATGCCTGGGATTGCTCCGCCGTAAAGGCGCTCACGGAATTCCCGCCTTCCAGGACGAGCAAGGGGGCAAGGTACAAGAGGCTGGTCAGAGCCTGAATCGCGCATCCCACGAGTATGACAAACGCTGCAAATAAGCAGAGACGCCGGTTCACAGGCTTAAACAATTCATAGAAGAGAAGCGCCCAAGCCAGATGGAATACGACCCCCATGAGGCAGGACGCGAACCCCAACCAGAACAGCGGCTCGTGTCTCAGGATATTAGCCGCGGTTGCCGCCGCGTTGCCCACGACAACCAGCTTGCCCAGAACGATCACCTGGCCGAACGTGGCCGTAATGGCTTCGAGCAACTGAAAAACACCGGCCATCCGCGCTAGGCAACGCGGTGACCCTTCTGCCATCGGTTCGCCTGTGTTCATACCCGGTCCCCTCTTGATGTTTATAATGCGCCATGCCGATCTCGTCGAGCGCTGGCGAATACTATGGAAGGCTGGAGCAATAGCCTCGTGACCGGCGACCGCTCGGAGGGCGACTCGAGATTCCCACGCGTGCCCACCGAGGGGACTAGAATCGCTTAGGGTCGCCAGGCGGCGTGCGGGTTAGCCACGACCACCCGCAGAAGCCCGAGAGAACCATATGCAAGGCCTAGACCGATCTCTAACGCGCTCCCGAGTGCTCATTGCCGATGATCACAGCATCGTAGCGGAGGGGCTGCGTTCGGTGCTAGAGAAGACTTTTGACGTGGTCGGAATTGTGCGGGACGGTCGTGAACTGCTGGTCGAAGCTCCAAAGCTCAAGCCCGACGTCATCGTTCTGGATATCAGCATGCCTTTGCTGAACGGCCTGGATGCTGCGGAGCGAGTCAAACCGCTGCTGCCCGATACGAAGTTCGTTTTCCTGACCATGCGAGACGATCCCAACCTTGCCGCTGCGGCTCTCGCTTTGGGCGCGGTCGGGTATGTACTCAAGCATTCGGCGGCCTCGGAGTTGTTGACCGCGGTGCACGAAGTACTGCAGGGCAAGTCCTACGTGACGCCCAAACTTCGGCCAGAGAACTGGGCCGTGCAAGGAACCCGCGTGCGGCAATTTTCCAAGGAACTGACCCCGCGCCAGAAGGATGTGCTTCAGTTACTGGCCGAAGGTCGTCCCATGAAAGAAATAGCAGACATTCTTGAGGTCAGCGAGAAAACCGTGATGTTTCACAAATATCACATCATGGAATCCTTCCATCTCAAGAGCAACGCGGATTTGGTTTTGTTTGCCCTCAAGCATCATCTGATTTCTCCATGACGCCGCGAGGCTCAACACCTACCTGTCAATTCTTCCAGTTGGCGAAAGCCGGGGCGGCCTATACATTGAAGCCTGATCACTGCTGCAGACAGTGGTACATGGCTGTCACAGTCGAACTCTGAAAGTCGCGAAAGAGAGGCCATCCTTGGCCAGGCCGACGGTTCTTGTCGCGGACGACCATGCTCTGGTGCTTCAACGGGTGCTGTCTCATTTGAAGCCGAGCTTTGAAGTGGTCGGCACTGCCAATAATGGAGAGGATTTGATTGCTCAGGCTCAACGACTGCAACCCGAGGTGATCGTCTTGGACATAACCATGCCAATACTGAACGGGATTGAGGCCGCCCACAAGCTGCACGAGGTGGGATCGACCGCCAAGCTTGTGTTCTTGACGGTGCATGAGCAGTCCTCGTTTTTGCAGGCGTGTTTCGCGGAAGGAGCGCAGGGCTACGTCACGAAAAACCGCCTGACGATGGATCTCATTCCGGCTATCCATGCCGCCCTTTCCGGTCAGCTCTTCATCTCCCCGTCCCTTCGAGGCTGAGGCCAGGCAAGAAATCCCTAGGAGTTTTCCCAGTTGGTGGTTCTCTCTCGCTTGTTTTAGAAGGTGAACGGGCGGGAGGATGACCATGCCAAGAAATCGACCTCGGATTCTAATAGCCGACGATCACACCCTGGTTGCAGAATTGTGCAGGAAGCTGCTCGAAACCGACTTTGACGTGGTGGGCATCGTGGAGAATGGGCGCGCGCTGCTACGCGCGGCCGCAGATTTGAGGCCGGATGTCATCCTGCTGGACGTTGCCATGCCGGTGTTGAATGGTCTGGATGCGGGGCAGCGGCTGAAGGAAGCTTGGCCTTCGGTCAAATTGATATATCTGACCATGAATCCTGACCCAGCGGTGGCTGCCGAAGCCTTCCGTCGTGGAGCATCCGGGTACCTGCTGAAGACGTGCGCCAGCTCAGAAATGTTGGTCGCCACCTGGGAAGTACTGCGCGGGAAGACGTACATGTCACGGACACCGCCCAGGGACACCCTCAACTCCTTGCGGCGCCAGGATAAACCAATGCCAGAAGAAGAAGCACGGCTGAGCGACAGGCAGCGCGAAGTTCTGCAATTACTGGCTGAGGGGAAAGTAATGAAGGAAGTTGGTGACCTGCTGAACATGACGACCCGGACAGTGGCTTTTCACAAATACCGGATCATGGAGGTGCTGGGCGCTAAGAGCAACGCTGAGTTGGTGCGTTACGCTGTCAGAAACCACATGGTTGCCGCCTAGATGGTCGCTTGCCACCCACATTGGTTTTGAGGACCAGTGATGGCAACGCATCGGCGCACGGGGCACAAGTCGCAGTTGCCTTCGTCTGGATCGAGTTCCAATCGCCAACCGACATCCGTCTGCAGCGGCAACGATGAGCTTGCGGCTCAGATGCTTTCCTTTCAAGGCTTGCTCCAACGCGACCCAGGCATGTCATCGCCAGGAATAGCTAAAAGGCTAAACGCTCCGGCATAGGATCGACGGCAAGCCACTTGAGATCGAAATCGTCGGTTTGAGAGTGCGACCAAGCATCACCGGCTGAGCTTCTTATAATTCGAGTTGGTCACCTTCACCTGCATTTTCTTGGCCGGCATGTCGACTACCGTCTGTTGTACGTAGTTGGTGCCGTCGGGGAGACCGCTGAAGGTGACACCCATCGACACGGCATTGTCTTTCGGGTCGTCGAGATAGGATTGATCGGCGTCTTGAGCGAGTCAGAACGGCTATTTACACTCGCCCTCATTACCGCACGGCCTCCAACAAGCTTTTCAGCACGACTTGGAGGGGGACTTCTGCGAGCACGGTCGGCAGAATAGGAATTAACACAGCGAGAGCCAATGCGACGAGTGAACCTTTCTCCAGTGGAAAGGGTTGCATCTTTTCTACGTTTTCATAACTGGTAGCCAGATCTGCAAGACTGCTTATCTCCGGGGCGCTTAGGAATTCGCCTTCGTGACCTTCGCGGTGCAGGATCCATTTTTCGTTAAATTCGGTGCTGTGCAGCTGAGCTAGACTCCCATATTCAAGAATGCCCCGGCGACGTAACCCGGCAAGCTTCGGAACAAAAAACCCAAGTGGACCGACAGCAACAATTACGATCAGCAAGAGCAGCGCGATGGCTGGGAGTTTGAACGACATGAGGTGCGCGCCAGAATATAGGATCTCATCTCGCCAAGTGGCGCCGATCGCTGCTGTGATAGCGAAGGCAACCGGCGCGAATGCAAGCGGGGACATGCCGAGAAATCCGATGCCCCCGTGCTTGTCAGGATGGGTGACTTCCAACTTCAGGTTCAGGCGAGACAATCTGAAGAGAAAGACGGTCCAGAGAACCCACTTCCAGAGGCTAAGAGCAACCAGGAACTGGTAGATCGTCTGACTCACCAATACGTAGTACCATCCGGCCGGGGTGAGGTGGGACCCTGCCGCCGTACCAGCGCCCCGGACCACCCACATGGTTCCCAGTCCAATCCTTTCACCAAAGAGGGATGCGGTATGCAGATAGACCAGCAGCACAAGAGCGATCTCTGGAAGAGCCGAGTCACGCAGCCTGATCAGCCTTGCAAGAATGTTCTCCAGGCGCGTTAGGTCGGGTCCCGATAGAAGATCTTTTCGCACCTGGCGCACAATCATGCGGAAGCGTGATTCCATTAGCAGCTGCCCCAGCAGGAGGACCGGCACGGCAATGAGCATTCTCGCCGCAACTTTGTAATCGCGAACGAGCGCTATCAGGGCTACCGGCTGAAACAGAGCTGTCAACAGGATGAGGGGGAGGTAGCCAATTGCTACGGCAAAAACCAGGCGCCGACCCAGATTCCATTGATCCGGATAGATCAGCCGGGTGACAACTTGCGCCGAGTAAAACGGTCCACCCCGAATGAGCGAAACTTCAGGAGTTTCGTCAGGAGGCACAGAACGACCCCCTTCCCAAAAGGTTGAAGACCTGAGCTGTAATTTCTTTTGCTGGCTGCTCTCCGAACAAGAATCCTGAGCTAGATCAAGTGCTATCCCACCCGATGCTTCTAGGCCTTGATAGACGCTTCGGTGGACTTACCCCATTCCGTCGATAGACCTAGTTGCTGCTTCCGCCGGGGTTCTCCATTTTCTTCATGGTTTCGTCGATGGCCTTTTTCATACTTAGAGTGTCAGCGCCCTGGCGGGGCGGATAATCCTGCAAGCTCTTCAAGTGTGCCGCCAGGAAGGGGCCTGCGGCAGTTGGGGCCCATAACTTCTGCGCAAAGAACTTGCGTCCGATATAGCCCCACTCGTGCGACTCCGGGTCCATCTTCTCCATCGGATCCATGAGTAGGTTAAAGATGTAGGGTACGCTGGGATACGTTTTCGGATCCCACCATAGTCCGTTATTCTTCACCCCAATGTGCATTTTCCAGCCATCGACCCGCAGTGCCATCAGGTCGGTCTCGTCATAGTAGAAGATTTCCCTGCGCGCCGACTTTTCCGTCTTTCCGGTCCAGAGGTCGAGGTTGTTATAGCCGTCAAGGTGCACTTTGTAGGTCATCGACCCCATCTTGATACCCTTGAGCAGATCATCCTTAAGGTTGGGGAGTCCCGCGGCGGCAGCCAGCGTGACAAACAAGTCCTCGTGACTCTGAATACCATTTGAAACGGTTCCGGGTGGAATGTGTCCGGGCCACTGAATTAAGCAGGGTACGCGCATCCCGCCTTCCCAAGTCGTGCCCTTCTCTCCACGAAACGGAGCATAACCTCCGTCGGGCCAAAACAGGAGTTCGTTGCCGTTATCGGTGCTGTAAATCACGATTGTGTTGTCGGCGACGCCTAGCTCCTGCAGTTTTTTCAGGATTGCTCCAACGTGCTCATCGTGTTCGATCATGCGCGCACGGACGACATCGGTTTCTGACCGACCCTCGTCCACCGCCATCTGAACGTATTTCGGATTGGGATGCGACCAGATGTGAATGGCCGTGGAGTTGAACCACAAGAAGAATGGCTTCCCCGTTTTCCCGTTCTTGTCCATCCATTTCAATGTTTCTGCCAAGACCTCTGCATCGAATGTTTCCATGCGCTTGCGAGTGAGCTTGCCGGTGTCTTCGATCTTTTGCTTCCCGACTCGCCCAAACTTTGGATCCGTCGTCGAATCATCCACTTCGGTCGCCCAGGTGTGCAATACTCCGCGCGGGCCAAATTTTTCGAGATATGCTGGGTTTTTCTGTCCCGGATAGTCTAGTTCCTCTGGTTCCTCTTCAGCGTTCAGGTGGTAGAGATTACCGAACCACTCGTCGAAGCCGTGGACGGTCGGTAAGAATTCATTGCGATCGCCCAAGTGGTTCTTCCCAAACTGGCCCGTCACATAGCCAACCGACTTCAGGACCTCCGCGAGAGTCGGGTCCTCCTTCTGAATTCCACGCGTCGATCCGGGGATTCCGATCGTGGTCATCCCCGTGCGGATAGGAAGCTGTCCCATGATGAAAGCAGCGCGACCTGCTGTGCAGCTTGGCTGTCCGTAGTGATCGGTGAAGAGGATTCCGTTCTTGGCGATGCTGTCGATGTTTGGAGTACGCCCCATCATGCCGTGCGTATAAGCGCCGACATTCCAGTATCCGATGTCGTCGCCGAAGATCACGACTATGTTGGGTTTCGAGGTTTGTGCGGACGCGAGAAGCGTCCCCAGGAGGCCTCCGACAAGGATCAGATAATGTGTCCACCTAATCAGTTTCACCGGCGTTGCCTTTCTTTAGCGATTTGGGCGTATGGGAAAGAAGATTTTTCATCGAGATCCGGGCTTTGAACCCGAACCTCACATCCCTGTCTCTTACCGACGACCTGCTCGTGACCCACGTCATTGGTCAGATGAGAAGAGTGTTTGGTGTATCTTCGGGAGACGCGCTTCTCTGGGAAAGGCCGTGCGGGCAATGCGACACTTGAACGGAGGTTGGGAGCGAGGCGTGTCCGGTGCGGCCAGGGGCACCCTGCCGATAGTGGACATCGAAGTGCCAACTCGCGGGCATGACGCTAAGGCACATCTGAGTCTCATGTCTTGCTGCTCTTCTCGCCAACGTACCCTCTCGGACCCAGGCTTCGCGGGACGCGGTGCTCCTTCATTTGCACCCAGTACAGCAGGGTACCTGCAGATTGACCCGGCCCCCCCAACGTAGGCCCAGAACGCTACAATCACAGTCTTTCCCAGATAGGTGGGCACTTATAGGGCCAAACCGAGATCCGCACAACTGTCACTTTTGACAGCGCAAGGTTACATTCAACGCGAAGTTGTGGACCCAGGGCTCGAAAGAGTGCTGGACTGGGCAGACGACAGCTTTAGGGGGCTGGAGAACTGACTCATATTCGACACCAGTGGCTTCGGTTGGCACTGTTCTTACCGGTGCTGGGAGTGCGCGCCGGCGCGCAAATTGATCAACTGCTACCCGAAGTCGATCTGTATCACAAACTAGCTCCTGATGTTCGTGTGAGCTTCCAGGCGAAAGAGACGAGAGAGGGCGGTGATCCGGTACAAGCCGAGATCGGGCCCACCATCGAGTTCTATCTGAAACCGCTGGTCAGGCTGAAGAACGTAACCCGGTTCGATCTGGACGACTCAAAACCTCGCCCGCTGGTGCTGGCTATCGGCTACCGCTATCTCGCTTCACCAAACTCACCAGAAGTTAACCGCATGGAGCCGGTCGCGACTGCTCACTTTCCCATGAAGGGCGCGTTCCTGCTGTCTGATCGCAATCGTGCAGACCTGGATTGGAAGAGCGGCAAATTCTTCTGGCGTTATCGCAACCTGGTGCAAATCGAAAAACGGCTCTCCATTCGCTCTTATCATCCCGCACCGTATGCCAGCGTGGAGTTCTTTTACCAGAGCCAATACAGCAAATGGAGTGACACGGCAATCTACGCCGGATGCCTGTTTCCCATGGGCAAACACCTTGAGTTCAACCCCTACTACGAGCACCAGAACAACACTGGTAAAAGCCCAAATCAGCAACTGAACCAGTTGGGTCTGAAGCTCACCATCGTCTTCTAGCTGAAACCAAACGATGTTTTCCTCATGGCAGACAACCCGCGCACACCCGCGTCCCTGCTCCACGCACACCATCCGGATCCACCCAGAGAATCAGGTTCCCCAAGGTTTATTGACGAGTTACTATGATTAGCACTTTGCATCGCCCGCCTGCTATCCCCTCCGCCAATTGACAGCCGCTCAAAACAAGGCATAGCCATGCCAGGACGACCAACAGCACGAACAGGCAGGAGGAGTCCCGTCTTTCCAAATCGACCTGGGCAAACCGAGAACCGGCGCTACAGCTTCGCGCCCGTCGCCGCCGTCTCAGAGGCGCTGGCTGCTTCCGTAGAGACCAGGTGGCAACCCCGTGGTTCCGGATCGATCCACACCCGCGTCAGCGTATGCCGCTTGTCTCCGGTCTCAACCCACACACAATAAAGTGGGTTGCGTCCTAGCGTGGGAACGTACGTGTTGGTCATGATTTCCTCCCGGATCGAGGCGAATTCCGCCGCGGGCGGACCGTCGTCTCGTTTTTGGTTTGGAGGAGTGAGTCAGGCCTGCGTCGTGCAAGCGCTCGCTCGCGTCACAGTTGAGCACCGTGGGGAGCGAACTGGACTGAGTCCGCTTGGTTTCGCGGGCTCTGTCCACAACCCTCGTCACAGTACCAGGCCACCCTCGTGCAAATTCGGAGGGTCTTGTGCAGATTCGATCTTCATAAGCCCCGACAATGGTTAGATCTTCCTTCCGGACTCCCATTTTATATCATATCCCCCTATGATATAAGCAAGGGAAATGGGCCGCCCCTCGAAAAGAACAACCGCGGCGGTCGCTCGCGTCAGGCATCCGCGGTAGGTCGACCTTCGGCACAGCGCATGAACCCGCAGCAAAGCTGACACTAGGATGGACCGCGGCTGGCTGACCACGGTCGGAATTGGGAGCGCGGAAGACCCGACAGAGGAGGAAGACCCCGTGTTGTCGGCAAAAGGTATCTTGGCCACTCATATCCCTGCAGCTTGCTTCGTATTCTCATAAATCGGGGAAATCCTCTTCCCAATACTCGCCGGGACGACGACCGCGACGTGGTTTCGATTCGATGCCGCGCAATTGAACACGCCGGATTTTGCCCGAGATGGTTTTAGGCAATTCGGCAAATTCGATGCGGCGAATACGCTTGTAGGGGGCGAGACGACCGCGAATGAATTTGAAGATCTCCCGCGCCATATCGGGTGATGGCTGAAGATCGGGTTTCAAGGTGATAAATGCCTTGGGAACATACCAGCGGATGGGGTCCGGACTGGGGACAACAGCCGCCTCGGCAACACTGTCATGTTCGATAAGTGCGCTCTCCAGCTCGAATGGGCTTAAGCGATAATCGGAACTCTTGAAAACGTCGTCTGCCCGCCCGACGTAGGTGAAGCAACCATCTGCGTCGCGATGGGCCACATCGCCGGTGCGGTAGTAGCCTGCAGCGAAGCACTTTTCGGTGCGCTCGGCATCATCCAAGTAGGCCGTCATCAGGCTGAGAGGCTTGGGCGTACATCTCACTGAGATTTCCCCCTCGTCGGACTCGTGGCCCTCCGGGTCTAGCAAAACAATGTCATGCCCGGGCGAGGGCTGCCCTACCGAGCCGGGCTTGACGGTTTGACCAGGAAAATTTCCCAGCAACAAGACATTTTCGGTCTGGCCGAACCCATCGCGGACCGTGATATTCCAGGCAGCTCGCACCTTCTCGATGACTTCGGGATTAAGCGGCTCGCCTGCGCTCGAAAGCTCTCGAAGCTTCACCCGGAAGGACTTCAGGTCCTCAAGAATGAACAAGCGCCAAACCGTGGGCGGCGCACACATGGTAGTGACGCCACAGCGGGCCACCAGGTCAAGCGTGCGCTTCGCATTGAAGCGATCATAGCTGTGGACAAAGATTGTGGCGCCTGCATTCCACGGCGCGAAAAAGCTGCTCCAGGCATGCTTGGCCCAGCCTGGCGTACTGATGTTGAAGTGGACGTCACCGGGACGAATGCCAATCCAGAACATGGTGGACAGGTGCCCGACGGGATAGCTTTGGTGGGTGTGCAGCACGAGTTTCGGCAGGGCGGTAGTGCCCGACGTGAAATACAGCATCAATGGATCGTTGGCATTTGTGTCCCCGTCTGGCGTGAAGCTGGGGCTGTGATCGTACGCTCGCGAGTAGGGTATCCAGCCTTGGTCCTCGCCGCCAACGACGATGCCGACGTAATCACCGCTCAGGCCGGAGAACTTTTCGATCAAGCCAAGCTCGGTAATGATGTGTCGGGCCTTGCCGCGCTCAAGACGATCACGCAAATCGCCGACGGTAAGCAGCGCCGCGGCGGGGATAACGATCGCCCCCAGTTTGATCGCCGCCAGCATGATCTCCCACATCGCCACCTGGTTGGAAAGTTGGACGACGATGCGGTCACCGCGGCGAACACCTTGTTCGCGCAGGAAGTTGGCAACCTGATTGGAACGCCGCGACATCTCCGCGAAGGTCAGCTTTATTTCAGGGCCATGGTCGTCGACGATCCAAAGAGAAGGCTTGTCGTTCGCATGCGCGTAGGCATCGAAATAGTCGAGCGCCCAATTGAATTGATGGAGCTGAGGCCAACGGAAATCACGGTAGGATGTTGCATAGTCTTCACGATGCTTGAGCAAGAACTCGCGTGCCGACAAGAATGCCTTCAGACCCTGTTCCGTAACCGCCGTGTCACGGTGGCTTTCAGCCATGCGTGCACCCCTGAAACATCTACAAATTCAGCCGGAGAATACGGCACTCAGCGTACGAAATGTCGAGTTTCGAGGCTGCCCTCAGAACGAGCGACGATTGTACGACATTCTGGATGAAGCCAGACGATAAGCGTCACAAAACCTTCGCCCGAATTGGCCTGGATTCCGATCGGGTAGGGGGCAACCGCAAGGGTGGCTGGTCCGACGCATTCCCCGGAAGGAACTATTTCTGATGCTCCAGAACATCCTTGATGGAAGCCAAGGACTTTTGCAGATCGGAGACGGAGTGGCTCACCGCGACCTTTCGAACCATCGAGCCTTTAACGCCGGTCAGCCCCGCTTGCTCTGAGCCCATGGCCTTTACCAGATAGAAGCCAGACTGCTTCGGATTATCATTACCCCGAATGCAGAAGGTGAGGTCCAGGGCGGTCTCGAAGTAGTGACTGGAATAGAGTTGTTTTTCCGCAATGACGTAGGCTGGCTGTTCCGGTTTTTCTCCGTGCATGGTCACGACGTGGACCATGCGCAAGGTCGGCTTCAGTCCGAATTTCACCCTGTCCCAGTAAAAGCTGTCTTCTACGTTTGCCGGTTTTGCTTCTGGGTAGTCGAGGAGATAGTTGTAGAAGTCCGGCAAATCCCGTGGCAGAGCTTGGGAGTAGCTGATCATGTATTTGAACTGATCAGCGACGTTAACTTGTTGGCTTTTGTCGTTGTAAACCGCACCGAGTATGCGATTGCCCTCCTTCTGATACAGCAACAGGCGTGACAACGCCAATTTCTGGAGGAATTGGTTAACCTCATCATCCACGTTGGGGGCCGACCAGTTAACCGATTTCCGGAGCTCTTCCATGGTGCTGGCGGGCAACTGAACCACACAATTTCCGGGCTTGCAGTCCTTCAGCTTTTTCACGTCATCGCTGTCAAAACCAAAGCCCTCGAGGTCAGACGCTTGTGGAGGAGTGCTGAAGCTCTTAATCGCCAGGTAACCGGGAATTTGACTGAGACGATTGAAATCGCTGGCGAACCTGACGTAGCTTTCCGGAGCCGCGTTGATGTAAACGACACCGAACACAAAAATTTCCGCAGGGCTGCGTGGCTCCATGTTCTTGGCAAACGGCTGCCCGCTCTGAATGGCCGTAATCTGCTCTTGATTCAGCCCGATCTTCTGACTGAGGAAACTCTTCAGCGCGGAGTTCGGCTGGGAGAAACCGGTCGAGACCCTTGCCGCGAACACAACCGTGAGTACCGCAACCTGAAAGATTTCTTTCTTCATAATCATTCCTCCCAAAGACGTACTCTGTCGCTCATCGCAGGAATCACTTTTATGCCAGTTCGCGAGTGGGCTTGCCTACAGTCACGAACAGCGCCCTTTTCCAGCCAAACATAAGTCGGGTCACCAAGGCCGGTGGGACGAGAGCGAAGAGAAAGCCGCGCACCACATGCCTGGAAAGTCTACCCTGAGCGCAATACCAGGTTGGCCAGTGCAGTAATCGCTCCAGCAGGACAGCAGGGGCTCTCGTTCCGGGAGGTCAGGTGACTTAAACTGTTTCTTGTCCATCCACTAGCAAGACTGGAGAGAACGGCATAGGATGTCTAATCGTTGTTCCCAACCAGAACTGGGCCTACGCAAGCTAGTACGCATGAGGTTCCCTGATGACGACGAACGCAAGCCCAACACCAAGTGCGGCCAACCAACTGTCCGCGGCAAACGGGTTGGTATTGGTTCGCGTGACGATTGGCGCGATGTTTGTTTGGGTCTTCTTTGAAAATCTGGGAAAGGGTCTCTACACTCCATCGGGCTACGCCGGTCTAATTCACTACTACATAAAGGCGGGTCACTCGCCCGCCGTGTGGAAGACAATTATGGGGTTGATGGCCAGCCATGCTGCGATGGCGGCTCCCGTGCAGGCGATGACCGAGATCTCTCTCGGGATACTGCTTGTTATCGGTCTGCTGACACGCCCGGTCGCTTTTGTAGCGTTTCTGTACCTCGCCAGCCTTTGGGTGTCGGAGTGGGGGACAGCGTGGATCTGGGAACTGCTGGTTCCAGTGCTGGCATCGCTTGCGCTCGCGGTGGGAAGAGCAGGCCGAACCTGGGGCGTCGACGCGTGGCTGGCGCAGCGCTGGCCGTCGTCCCCATGGTGGTGATCTAAGCCGGGAACATCAAACGGACTAGGTATTGCGCCAACACGCGACTTCTGTATCACGGGTTTCACCCAAGACAACATCTGTTCATTCACCGAGGAGGATCTCCATGACAAATTCGAGCCGTATTACGATGGTCTGTCTTTTGGGCTTCGCAGTGCTCGTCCTTGCCGCAACCTCCTGGGCGCAGACGCGCCCGCCAATTGTCGAACAGATCGCCAAGACCTATGGCCTTGATTCGTTTGGGCAAATTGAAGCGATTCGCTACACCTGGAACGGGGAAATCACCGGACTCTTCAAAATTGCTCACGCGTGGGAGTGGGAGCCCAAGACCGGCAAGGTCTCCTACGAGGGGAAAGATAAGGACGGTAAGCCGGTCAAGGTTACTTACACGCGCTCCGAGCTGAGCAGCCAATCCGACGCCGTGAAAAACGAAGTCGATCCGGCTTTCATCAACGATAACTATTGGCTTCTATTCCCGTTCCATGCTTACTGGGACACCAGTGCTACCGTGACCGATGAAGGTATGCACAAACTGCCGATTGGCAACGGTTCCGCCCGACGGGTCCCGGTGAAATATCCATCAGAGGGTGGCTACACGCCCGGCGACACCTGGGAACTCTACGTCGGCAAAGACAACCGCGTCGAGCAATTTGTCTACCACCGCGGCGGGCCCAAGAAGCCGAGCCTCGTCACCGCAACGTGGACAGGCTACAAGAAGGCAGGTCCTCTGCTGATCTCAACCGAGCACCGGGGCACAGCCGACGGCAAACCCCTGCACATCTTCTTCACCGACGTGTCAGTCAAGCTGACAGGCTCGGACACCTGGATGAAAGCGGAATAAACAAAAAGCGACCTGTTCGAACAGGCTGATGTCGTTGGTTACGAATCGAACTACCCAGCGATCACGACGGTAGTGAAGGGACGGTTCAGCTTGGGCAGATCGCGGGTGGCAACCAGGCGGATCCGCACGCTCGGGCGTTCCCCGCGGAGAATGAGTCGGGCTGCAGCAGCGCACCTTGGGGGCGCGTCGGGTGACCTAAGCCATACACCGGGTCTCAGCTCAGGCCAGGGCCCAGCGCCAGGTTCCGGGCCGGAGTGGGAGGAGGCTCAGAATACTTCGTGTGTCTTGAAGACGAAGCTGCTTTGCTACTGCAGCCGACTCGTGAATCAGTTGGCAAGGCGATTCACATTCTCGGTTGTGCTATCCGACTTGCAAAGAACGTCCACAGCATCGTCCACGGATGAAATATCCAAGACACAGGTCAGCCCTGTCCGCTCGAACATTTCCCGGGCGAAGTTTGAAGGATTCACGAGCCTTAACTGAATACCGTTGTTGCGAGTCCAGCATTGCAGAGAGACCAACATCCCGATGCCTCCGCAGTCCAACATCTCGACTCCGGACAGATCCAGCACAATAAGGCGCATTCGCGGCAGACTGGTCACCGCATTCTTGAGAAGGTGGAGTGCCTCCTCGCGCACAATTCTTCCGCAGCACTGCACAACGGCCACGTCCCCTGCTTGTTCAGTCTTGACGTGCAACGACGGGGATTGGCTCATAGGTACCTCAACTGTGGCTAGAAACAAAAAAACCTAGACCGGCGCGCAAGGCCAGAGCGCTCTTTCCCCAACGGGTCGGTAAGATCAAAGGTCTTGTTTGATATACGTATCCTGCGCCTACGTAGCAAACAGCGTGCCACCGGCTTGATGCATGGTATCGACTGCGGAGTCTGTGTTTTGTAGCACTTGCATCGCACATTGCGACGCTCCGGAAACCCGGTATCGGTTTCTGACTATCCCATTGAATAGCAGACTCTATCCGATCGGATAGCTGGACTCTTGAATGCCCGCGCGGCCGTTCGCAGGAAATGTCGTCGTCGAAGGTTCCCCGCTCAGCGCCTCTTCTGCCTCCATCGCCGCCGTTTCGGCTCAGCAGCATGTTGGCTCACACCGGCTTCCTTCCCCAATTCGCCGTGAACGTGATGACGCTGGTCCAATAATGCGCGTCCCTGTAGTGTGTCCAGAACTCCTCGAGCATCGGCTCCGTGACATAAGTCGATTTCAGAAGTGTGGGCGCTAGTTCTTGCATGGTCAAAATCCAGTAGTTTGCCCAATCGGACCCGCCGTTAAACCACGCCGCGTGTCCTTCACCGGCAACGTCGTGCAGACCAAGTGAGTCCAGCCAGGCGGGAACTTTGCGCCCGATGAAGTAATCGATGTTGGCTTGAACCGACCATTTCAGCCACGCTGGCCAGAATCTGCGCACCGAATCCGGCTCGGTAACGGTGCAGGGCATCATGTCCGGCTCGACGGAGAGCAGCACGCCTCCCGGTTTCAGCGCTTCGACCATGCGCTCTAAAGCCCTGGTAGCCGGGCGTGAGATGGTGAAGCAGGGCACGCGCGGCTACGAGGTTGCAGAAACCCGTTTCGATTTCATCGCGGAGAATGTCGACGCGCCGGACTTCTAGACATGCCGCTTTCAGGTTGCCGAGATAGCTCAGATCAATATCGCTCGCAACCCCGTGACCAGTCGGTACGCCACGCGCAGCCAGTGTCTGTGCCGTGGACCCGTTGCCGCAGCCCAGTTCGAGGCATTGCCAGCCAGGACCTACACCCAGTTTGGTGATGTAGGCTTGTTCAACGGGGTCCAGCAAGCTGGACATTAGTGCTAAACGTTGTCGTTCTCCCGCCAATTTGTGAGGCAGAGTGTATTCAGCCATCGACCTCTACCATTCCTCGGCGACAGCGTCAGCGTCGACACCGCCTTCCATGGGAAGGCCGGTTTTTGTAAAGCCAAAAGTTTTAGCGATTCATCGCTCGATGCAAGTCACTCCGAGCGAACGGGAAGAACGTCGTCATTTTTTCGGAAGACACCTTTTGCCTAGATTCTGCTTGATAGTCGCGAGGTCAGCAGGGTCGGTTTTGCCATCACGATCGAAGTCGTACCAGCTTGACCCTCCCATTGTGAGTCGTTCGAAAAATCCCCACAAGGCGATATCTCGCCCGTTAACGACTTTGTCCTCATTGCCATCGCCCTTACAGGCCGGTTCGGAGTCGAGTACCTGAGTCATCTGCAAATGCAAGCTGTTGAAGGTTGTTCGCTGGTCTGGCGTGAGACGATTTGGACAATTAACGGCCCGTGGATCCAGGGTATCCGCGCACAGAGCATTGTCCTTGTTGTCCAGCGTTGGCGGAATCGCTTCGTTGATCTGGTAGAACTCTTGCAATGTCACATCGGAGAAGTTGCCATGCAGGTCCGGCGGCTGGCTGCAATCCGGCGCCTTTATCTGCACCAGCTTGTAGGTGTCGTTCCGAATGGCATTTTGGAAGTCCGGCAGGATATCGATCATCGAGCCATATCTAGGGATTGTCCCGTTCTTTACGGCTTCTTGTACGGCGCAGCAACTTGCGTAGGTCTCGTTCGGGTAGGTGGGGTCGTCGGAGCCATACCAATCTCCTCCTTCATCCTGACATAGGGCTGCACTGGTGAATAGCTGCGCGCAGGTTGGTGGCGTGGCTTTCACGACACAAGGAGGAGGCGCCATAACATGGATGTTGCGGCCAGTCTGCGTAAAGTTGGTCTGCCGGATGCTCGATTGATTAGGATTTGTGAGGTAACTGAGCATGGTGACTGAGTCGAGGATGTGGGAAGCAGGCACGGCCTTGCGGACATCAATACCAGCAATTTCGCCGAATAACTGGAACAGATCCGCAATGTTGACCATCGACTCCACGTCGCGATTGGGAGAGCTCACCAGCGGCCCGGAGATCATCAGCGGTACCCAGACACCCGTCTGGTACACGAAGCCTTTGGCCCGACTCGGATTGAACGGAGGTTTGACGCCGAAAGCATAAGTGCCATTGTCGCCGATGACGATGACCATGGTATTTGTGCTTTGCGGCTGATAGTTCAAACTGCCGTCGGCGTTGTAACTCGCTAGCCCGGTCTGCACCAGGAGACGACCGATCTCCGTGTCCATACTTTCGAGCATCTGGTTGCTCAACAGATGGTACGCGACAACGTTATCCGCGATGTTGCCTGTGCAATTCAGATTGCTGAGGTCGTCAGAGCCGGGAGCTAACAGCGATTGCGGAACTTGCTGGTATGGCGTGTGAATCTGCGGAAAAGCGACTGTTGCCATCCAGTTCTTGTTCGCATTCTTCTCGGCATTGATCCAGCTGACGGCTGAACTCGTGGTGGCCTCGCCGACGAAACCGCGTTCATATAGGTTCGTGGAGACCCCATTGATCACCCTTGGCCACACATAGTAGCCGTTGTCGACATTGAAATTGGGAGTATTGGGCGGCGGCGCCTGCTGGCAACTCTTGTTTGGCAGGAAAATGCCGCCCTGCTCAAGACAGTATCGCCCAGGTGTTGGATGGGCTGGTGTAACAGTCAGGTCCTGACAGGTATTGTCGACGAAGCGGCACGAACCGGTATCGGCGCCTCCATCAGCCGAGTTTGGAACAAAGCCGCAAGTGTAAGCATTTCCGGTTACCGCCGACGCCCCGCCGGCCGTCGTATCGATCGGATGCGGCGCTCCTTCCAAGAAACCATCGAAGTAATCCCATCCCAGGGATTGCACGAGGTCGTCATGGAATGGGTTATTCGTTTTTTCGCCCAAATGGAATTTGCCGAAGTCTCCGCTATCGTAGCCGCGCCTTTTCAGTAATTTCGGAGTAGTGGCCTCAAATGGAGACACCTGTGAATTGGCAAGATCATCGTCAAGCAGCGCCCCAAACACATTCGTACGAAGAGGAAATCGTCCTTCAAAGAACACCGCTCGACTGGGAGAACACTCCGGCATGGCCCACGCGTTCCGGAACCGCACGCTAGCCTGCGCAATGGCGTTAATATTTGGTGTTTTCGGGGCATCCGCACCGCCATAGCCGAATGCGGTTAACTGATCGATCCCGACATCATCCATGATGATGAAAAGAATGTTCGGGCGACGCGCTTGCCCGTCGCGGGGAGACATCGCAGAAGTGCTCGTGATGGCATTGCCGTTATCGCTTTGTGCCCACACAAATGACGTTGACAGCAACAGCGCGATTCCTATGAGAGCGCCAACCTTAGGTAGGTGCTTCACGACGTTCTCCTCTTTGTACAAACTGCTGTTGTCGTTCACTCACTGAGAAGTTGTCTTAGCTCCGGCGGTCCCCCCAGGCGAAACCCTTGCACTCCAAGCCGCCGTGAGCGGCAACTTCAAATTCCGGGAAGATCGAAATTACCAACGACAAAACGTCGAGCTAGCATGGAGTGCCGCTTCTTTCATGAGGCAGTTCCCACCGTTGCAGGCCAAGTCCGGGGCGCAATTTCTTAATCAAGACATCATCAACTCGTAACCTGTTGAGGGGAATGAGTGTCGCCCCAGGACTCCGCTAAGGTGCCGATCAGGGAGGATTTGCGGCCTGGACCGTCCTCTTCCCTTGCCGACGATTCTCCAGGTCCCTTCGACAAGTCAGGCGATGGCTTGTGTGCCTCCTGCGCGGCCTTAAGGGTTTCGTAGAACTGGAAAAATTGTTCAACGTGCGCCACGTGCATCGTGTTACGGACGCGTTCGGTCACTCCGACCAGAGCCAGTCTGCGGCCATTGTCGTGGGTCACGTAGGCCCCCACCAAGGCTCCAACGCCAGCGGAATCGACGTAGGGAACCTGCGTGAGGTCTAGGATGAGAAAGCTCGTGGTGTTAGCCCGCACAGTCGACTGAAACTGAAAGAGATTGGAGATGATCAGTGGGCCCCTCAGGCACAACACGCGATGTCCTTGATGGGGCCCACCCAGGTCTTCTATGTGCAACAGCTGATTCGGCATCTAAGTATCCCTCCTTATAGGACCAGACTTGACAGTCAAGAGAGCGAGTTTGTTGAAACCAGGCAAAAATCCCGGGCGGCCATTTGCGGTGGCGGATTTGAGAAAATCTCTAGGTTTCAACTATGGTGCTTCTCTGAGCCTGGTTGACTTCGAGCCTCGGCATTTTCCGCAAGCTCCTAAAACCAATTTCAGAATGAACCCCTATGCAGGTCGATCCCGGTTGTGCCGCCCCCAGGGTTGCGCTACGACGTGGAAGAGACACTGCCACTCACTTCGAAATTTCGCAATCGAGCCCGCGTCAACTTCGTGTCAAGAACAAATCAACCCGCAACCTGTTGATTGCAAACGCTCATAGGGTACGAGGTGCGGAAGCACAGAGAAAGAACAAATGGAACGTCCGTCGGGTCGATAAATCACTTTGTCGTCCGCGGATCGTTCGTGGTCAGGATATAATTGCCACCCCAGAATCGCGCCGCACGTGGTCGGCTCTGCGTCGACCCATTGGCAAATCAGGAGTAACGCGACGGAACGCACGCCCCCCGTGTTGGTGCCTATGCCTGAAAATCTCGTCCACTTCGGGAAGTTTCAGCTGGACTTGCGAAAGTACGAACTGCGTCGGAGCGGCCAGCCGGTAAAGCTCGAGCGCATCCCGATGGAGCTTCTGATTCTGCTCGTAGAGAGCCGGGGAACGCTGGTGACCCGTGAGACCATCATCGAACGCCTCTGGGGTAAAGACGTCTTCCTTGAAACCGAACGAGGTATCAACACTGCAATCAATAAATTGCGAGTTGTCTTGCGGGACGACCCGCGCCAGCCGCAGTTTCTCCAGACTGTAATTGGTAAGGGCTATCGATTTATCGCCGAAGTGCAAATCGACAGCGACGAAGAGCCTTCTCTCTTGCCTACCCCACTCCCGGCAATTTCCGCGGTTGCCAGCCCGGATCCGAAATCGTTCTCCCGGCTCGTTGACTCAGAAGCACCCGTTCTAGAAGGCCATCTGGACCCGGCCGTCGCCGAACATTCCGTCAGCGACCGGTTCCCGCCAAGCACCGAAGTGACCCCGTTTCTGACGGCGGGGCAACAAGCTGTTTCCGAGGATGGATCTAAGAAGAGCCCTCGGCGAAAATTCCAGCTGCTTTTGCTGACAGCAGCGGTTGCGTCGCTCGGCCTTCTATTGGGCTACTTCCTCGCCGGCGGCACTGCTCGAAAAGCCCCAAGAAAGTTCCGATCTGTTGCCGTCCTGCCGTTGCTCAATCTCTCGCAGAACTCGGAACAGGAATATTTTGTGGACGGAATGACCGATCAGCTGATAACGGATCTCGCGCGCGCAACCCCGCTGCGAGTGATCTCCCGGACTTCCACGATGCAATATAAAGGGACGCACAAATCGTTGCCGGAGATTGCGAAGGACCTGAATGTCGACGCTATCGTAGAGGGCTCGGTTCTACCTTCTCAAGGAAATGTGCGGATCACCGCTCAATTGTTGGATGCACGTACAGACCGACATCTATGGGCGCAGAGTTACGAGCGTAGTTCACAGGATCTGCTGGCAATGCAGGACGAGGTTGCACGTGACGTCGTGCATGAGATTGCGGCCACTCTCCAGCCGGCGAGCCAGGGGACTCACCAGCAAAACGTCAACCCCGAAGCATATGACGAATATCTTCACGGACGCTTTCTGTGGAACCGGCGTACGCTTGCAGACTTGGAGAAATCCATCGATTATTACCAGCAAGCCATCCGGTTGGCACCTGCTTTCGCGCCTGCGTATGCGGCCTTAGGCGATGCATATGCCGTGATCAGCCTCCGGGGGGGACCCCCACCCTCAGACTCCTATCCGCGAGCACGGGAAGCCGCCGAGAAAGCTCTTCAGCTAGATGATTCGCTCGCAGACGCGCATGCCTTGTTAGGGGAGGTCAGGGTCAACTACGACCACGACTGGGACGGCGGAGAGAAGGAGTTTCGACGAGCGGTCGAACTCAATCCCAACTATCCGACGGCACATCAGTGGTACGCGTCTTTCTTGGCGTCAATGAAAAGGATGCAAGAGGCGGAGGCGGAGATTGATAAAGCATCCCTGCTGGACCCATTATCGTTGATCATCAACGCGACTCGCGGTGAGATTCGCTATTTTGCCCGAGATCCGAACTCGGCAATCAAGCTCTGCCTTCATGCTCAAGAACTCGACCCGAACTTCGCTGAGACTTACCTCTTTTTAGGGAAAGCCTATGAGCAGGAGAGACAATTTCACGAGGCCGACGCAAGCTTCAAGCGCGCTGTGGATCTGTCAAGTGGCAGACCTGGACCGTTGATTTTACAAGCTCATGCTTATGGCCTTTCGGGCAGGAAAGACCTCGCCCTTGCTTCAATCGATCGCCTGCTCTCTTCGCAGCGGGGGTATGTCGCCAATTCCGACGTTGCGGCGGTGTACTGTGCCGTGGGAGAGCCCTCCCTAGCCATGACGTGGCTGGAAAAAGCGTTAGCCAATCACGAAGAGGGACTGAACCAACTGGCCGTAGAACCTATGTTCGATGGTTGCCGCCAGGATACTCGGTTTCAGGCGCTCATTCAGCGATTGGGGCTGCCGCAATAACAGAAACGTGGCGCGAGCGTTTCATCAAGGTCTTCCATTTTGTGCTCTTACAGCTTCAGAACGCTTTAGAAAGCATTGTTCGTCCTGCATCGCCGGTGCGCATGGTGCACTGTGCACGTGAAAGCTAAGGTTCCATAAAACGGTTGGTCGACAACGCCACCGACCCGAGTACAACATCCGACCACTGCGACCCCGGGGCGTGTGGATACCCACGCCACCTCCCTTGTTGCCGCCACTAATCCGCTGGGTCGGCCGGATGTTCACCCTGACCACTCCGTCCCAGTTCCTGCTGAAGTCGGACTTAGGGAGCAGGCAGTGGGCTCACGACTTCAACGAAGCGAACTGGATGCAGTGATAAGCAGCGCCCTCCGCCTCTTGACGCAATAGGGCATAGAACGCTTCGAAAGTGCACCCGACTTCGGCCGAGGGAGCGGGCGTGCGCGTGGCGCCTGGTCCCCCGACCCTGGGGCGGATGCGTGCCGGAGCGGGAGAGCCGCGATCTAGGCTATAATGCCGTCCTTTCGGGAAGCATCACTCTCACACAGGGGGCAGGAACATACGGACACCTCCCCGAACCGTGAGAAAGACCCATTTTGGTCCTTGACCACTACCGGCGAGTCCTACGGAACCTCTATCGCCCAGGCGACGACCTTCCAGCGGTCTCTCTCCTGGCTCCACAGGAGAAGCAGGGTTGGGGATTCTTCGTCGCCAAAGTTGAACTGGCTGGCTGACAGGTAGGCCTTCCCGTACTTTGCGTCGCTCGGTTTCAAGTCCGGTGTCTTTTCCGGAACATGGCCCTTTCTGCAGAGGTAGCTGTCGGCCTTCTGATCTGGAATTGCCATCACGGAAAAGGCTTTTGAGTTTTCCTGTTCCACTGGTCGAACAAGTTCGTTCACAGGCTCGACGCTCGACATCATGCCGGAAAGGCTCGCCGATGGTTGGATCTTACTTAGGGCTCGCTCGAGCCCAGCTCGGATCCGGTCGAGTGGTTTCATCTTCTTCTCAGCCTCCGTCGCTGCCGTGCCTAGACACTGATAAGAGCGTTCCGACGCATAACGTGCGGCCTGCGCCGCGTCTCGTTTCCCGATCCAGGTCTGGTAGAAGTCGGTAATGTCTTTCACCGCTTTGGCATCGCCGGTGAATTCCTCTGGTTTGACTTCAGCCGAGGGTGCTGCTTCCGTCATTTTCGGAATGATGTCGGAATGGTTGCTGTCTTCGACACGAATGGCGACGATCTTCCAGTACTTGCCTTCTTGTGCCCAGAGGAGCGACATCACTTTCGCAGTGCCCTGCTTTCCACGAAATGCGGTGGCGTAATACTTCTCTTTTGATTTCTTGGCACCTGCGTCTGGTTGCGGGGCTGCACATTCCATGTCGTCGCCCACATCCGTGGGCACAACGACCAGACGAAACTCGGCCGCATATGAATTCTTCGCTTCCTTCAATTCCACCTGCCAATTCTGCGCCGCCTCAAATGCATCCCCGACCGAATCCACGGCGCCTCTATCGGCGATGTATTTCTCCATTGCCATCCTGATGCGGACACGAACCATACCGGGGGGAATCGGTTTGCGATTCTTTCTCGCCATTGCTTCAAGGCATGGATAACTGCGCCGAGAGAAGTAGGCGATTGAATTATTAGGCTGCTTGTCCACGATCCAACTCTTCAGGAAATCGTGAGCGCTTTCTGCAATGCCTTTGTCGGCCGTGATCGCAGGACTTAGAGGTATCTGCCCCGAACTCTTCGCGGGCTCGTCCTTGGGTGGCTTCGTATTTTTGCCCAGGGATCCGAAGACATCGCGCCACCAGCCGACCAATCCTGACCAGCGGCCATCATGGGTGTCTAGGTTGTTTCCCGCGCGTACATCCGAGTTCGAGGCAGAAAGGTGTCCGTTGAAAAGGGCTTTAGGAAAAGTTGACGAGCGGTAGTCGACATCGATGTCAGCCATGCGGTGATCGCGCGACATCGAAACCTGAATGGATGGTGGACCGTTCTTCAGTCGAAAGCAGGTGGGAAATCCCTTGTGGTAAACGGTGTTGTCGTGGTCGCGGTAGAACTCGCGGCTCTTGCTCAAGGTGTTAAAGGCGGTGGGCTTCAGATAAACGTAGAGCCGGAACTGTCGGTCGCCTCTCTCGCCTTGTTCCTCGCCCATAACCGCATCGATTGCGTCCACCTGGTCAATCGCGTGACCAAGGTTTGCACCTTTGTCGTCGGTAAGCGTGGCATTAAGCAACGCGTGGGTCACCGCATCAAAGGTTGTTCGTATGGAAACGCGCGCGGAGTCGTAGCCCTGCTGTGCGACAATCTTGCTGCCGGTGGTCTGGTTGTATCGGCGGACCAGGTCGTCAATCAGCTTTTTTTGTTGGGGGCGAAGAGTGGCGTAAGATTCGCCGAATCGGCGCGTGCTGCTGGGCTGAGTCTTCGCTTGGGTCGTTTTCTTCGGTGAGGCTTGAGGAGGAGAAGTGGTTGTTTTCTTGCTTGAGGTTTGGGTTGGCGCTCCAGCGGAGATATTGGTAGCGAGAATGATGACAACTGTCGCAATTGCTAGCTTCATCAAAGATTTCGCTGGGCAAGTTTATCGCTCTTCAGGTGACGGGTGCAATCCGTTTCAACCAATGGCAACAATCGCGGCCGTCGACCATGCCCTTCGTTGAACTGGTAGGCTCGCTCGACAATCGTTTCTTGAAGGGCCTGTTGTTTGTGGCATCTCTAGCTGCCCTGTGTGGCAAACCGTGGCCCGATGAATTCGCAGCTCAGTAGCAAAGCGTAGAGGATCTGTGAGTAACCCATTTGACTCCCTGGAATCTTTCGAGAACGGCTGGGTGCCACGAGGCTTCTGGGCGTGGCTGCTGACCCTCGCGGCCTGCCTGCTGGCCCTGATCGTGGCGGTGCTGGCGTACGGCATGGTGCTGCCGGTCCGATTCGATGGCCTTGGCGGATTTGCTGCAACCTATGCTCTTCTCTATCCACTCCATGTGCTCCTGTTCACGGGGGTGGGGGCCGTAACAGCGTACATAGCCTTGCGGTGCCGGGCAAGGTTCGCCGCGTGGGTTCTTGGGCTCGTGTCGATCCTGACGATAATCATGGCGCTGATACCGACCTTCGCCATACGGGAGAGGGCGAGCGAGTTCAATGTGCCGGTATCGCTCGGAAACTACCTGGCGAATGCGGGACATAGGAACGACGGTCTTCCGCAGAGCGAACGCAGCGTGGTTTATGGCACTGCGAAAGATGGCACGAAGCTGGAATTGGATGTGTGGCGCACCGGCCTCCCCAACACCGGACCCCTCCGTCCGGCGGTTGTGTTTGTCCACGGAGGAGGCTGGGTTTTGGGTAATCGCAGCGGGCGGCCAGAGTGGAACCGCTGGCTGAACCAACTCGGGTACGAAGTGTTCGACGTGGAGTATCGGATGCCGCCACCGGTACGCTGGCAAGATGAGATCGGTGACGTCAAGGCCGCGGTTGGCTGGGTGGCTGCACACGCCGCCGACTACAATGTGGACCCCGCCCGCATCACCATGATGGGAAAATCCGCAGGCGGAAATCTTGCGCTGCTGGCTGCTTACAGCATGGGGGATCCGCAGTTGCCGCCGTCCACCGATGTCGCGCCGGTCGCGATTCGCAGTGTTGTCGACCTCTACGGTCCAACCGAGATGGCGATGCTGTATAGTTCCAGTGCCAGCCGCCACTTTGTGCAGACCGTGGAGAAGAAGTACATCGGTGGCACTCCTGAAGAGTTTCCCGAACGTTACCGTGTGCTCTCTCCGCTGTATCACATCAGCGCACAAACGCCCCCCACGATTACTTTCCACGGCGCCAGCGATCGTGTCGTGCCCCTGGACCAAGCGACCGTGCTAGATCAGGCGCTCAGCAAGGCCGAGGTCGCCCACGAAACCTACATCCTGCCTGGCAACGACCACGGCTTCGACGTCAACTGGGGAGGATTCGAAACTCAGATCGCCCGCGCGAAAATCGAGGACTTCCTTCACCGGCACTGAAGGAATGACAGGACCGTGCAGAAGCCGGATGACTGTCTACGACTGAAGGCTCAACGTGAATCGCAGAAACTTTGACTTCAGCCTTCACTTCCAGGGTTACGAGGCTGTTTCAAAACCTTGCCGCCTTCCGTAGCATGTGTGATCCAAGTAGTGGATCCTTGCGTCTGTCCCGGCGTGTGAATGGCGGTCAAGAGGTGGCCAAGGCGAGAAGGCCGTCATATCATTGCGCTTTCGTGCCTTTGCTTTTGACCCTCGGATTCGACTAAGGCTTCTCTCTAGATGGCAAAAACCGGCTGCTTTTTTGCGCTGTGTCTCGCCTGCGTTATCTGCCACGGCCAAGACCTCGCTCCACGCGCCTACGTCATAACCCCAACCCACACCAATGCCGTCGTCCTGGCCTACTCCTATTTCAACGGCAGCGTTCTCTTCGATCCAACGATTCCGATTACAAACGCAACATCGCAAACCAACGTTGCCATTCTCAGCTTGTTTCACACCTTCAGCTTCTTCGGTCGCTCGGCCAGCCTCACTGCCGCCTTGCCGTACGGCGCGGGCCAATTCCAAGGCCTGGTCACAGCGCGCCCACTGAAGCCAAAGTCTATCGTTCTGGCCTCCTGGATGCGACGTTTCGTTTTGCGGTGAACCTTCGAGGCGGCCCAGCCATGCCAATGAACCAGTACGTGAAGTGGCGGCAGAAGGCGCTCCTAGGTGTGAGCTTCACGCTGGTGGCTCCAACCGGCCAATATGATCCGACCCGGCTTATCAACCAGGGCTCCAATCGCTGGGCCTTCAAACCCGAAATCGGCTTCTCCCGCCGCCTGGGCCATTGGATCTTTGACGCCTATGGAGCCGTCTGGTTCTTCACTACCAACCCTGAGTTCTTCTCTCACAACGCATTCTTTCCTGGCAGCAACACAAAATCGGAAGCTCCGGTGGGCGCCTTTGAAGGGCACCTTAGTTACGATGTCAAGCCCCGCCTTTGGGCCTCTCTGGATGCGAACTTCTGGACGGGAGGTCGTACGAGCGTCAACGGAGTGGAGAACCTTGGCACGCTGCAGAGAAGTTCACGGATTGGAGGCACGATCTCGGTGCCGATCAACAACCACCAGGCAATCAAGTTCAGCTACAGCAATGGTGCCTACGTCCTCTATGGCGGAGACTACCAGAACGTTTCTGTGGGTTGGCAATATTCCTGGCAGGGCAGGCCCAATTGACATTCCCTATCTCACCTCCCGCCCACTTCAGTCCCCGTTGACCCCGCCCATCCCGGTAGTCATTGCTTGTCCTCGGGTTCTATGGTTTCTTATTCGATGTACTTGGAACGACGAAACCGTTCGCCTTCAAAATGTCGGCAACCGCAGCGGTTTTGAGAAACGACAAGAACTCTCGTGCCGTTTCTTTGTTCTTCGACGAGTTCAGGATAATGCATGCCTGCTCGATGGCAGGATAGTCAACGCTCGGTATCTCCCAATATCGACCCTTGTCCTTCATGCTTGGCGACAAGGCAAGAGAGAGTGCTACGATCGCAATATCAGCCGAGCCGGAAAGCACGAACGATGCTGTTTGGGAGATGTTTTCACCCAAAACCACTTTTTCCTTTATCCGCTCATACACATGCTCCTTCTTCATCGCGGCGATGGTGGCTCTTCCGTAAGGCGCGTGCTGGGGATTGGCAATGGCAATCTTCTTTATTGATGGGTCCAGCAGAGCCTGCATTCCTGCACCTAAGTCCACACGCGAATCGTTTCTGATCCAGATAACGATTTTCCCTTTCGCATATTGGTAAAGCGTGCCAGGCTCGGTTAATCCGGCAATCTCTAACTCCTTCGGATAGTCAGCGTCAGCCGAAAAGAACATGTCAAAGGGAGCACCGTTCTGGAGCTGCTGGGCAAAATTGCCCGACGAACCATAAATCACCTTCACCGTATTTCCGGTATTGCGCTGGAATTGGCCGACAATGGCTTGCATGGCAGATTGAAGATCGGCTGCGGCGGCGACGATGAGTTCTTGCCCCGCACACACTTGCGCCACGAGAACAATACCCACCAGCAAGTTCCATCGTGAATGGTTCATCCATCGGCTCCTGATGTTTATGATGTGGCCATGCCAATCTCAGCCAGAAACAAATTGCGTGGAACGGTGGAGGAAATCCAATTGGGCAACGTGATGGCTCTGGTGGTGGCCCGCGTGGGTGACAACATCGTCGAGAGTGCCATTACCCGTCGTAGCGTTGACGAACTGAAACTTAAGAAGGGTGATACCGTTACCGCTGTCGTCAAAGCCACGGAGGTAATGATTCAGAAGGATTGATCCAACTCACGGGACATCGACAATCTTCAGCTTGGTCACCTGCCTAACCCATCGGGCCATCCTTTTCTCATCTGGAATGACGATTCGGTATGGCCCGTCTTTCTCATCGAGCGGCTTTCCATCACGCAAGAATACGAGTAAGATCTGCTTGGTGTTGAAGGCCGGATCCAGTTCGGGCAAGGCAATTACAACGCGATAATTGTCTGCGGCCTCCACGACCAGACATGAGGTCAGCCGTTTACCTTTCAGGGTCTCCCCCAACTTAATTCCTGCTTTCTCCAAGACGTTCTTGAGACCGCCGGGTAGAACCATGGCGCGTACCGGGCTTCGAATGATGCCGACGTCTCCATGGTCCCCCCTAAAATTCCGTACGGCGGGTTTTCCCTCAGTACGGCTTCAAGGCTGGCATGTCAGGCGGGGCCTTCCTCGTGACTACGAGTTCTTCGCGTCGTGCAGTTTGCCTCCACCCTTCGTGCACCCGCTAACAGCAGCGTTGTATCCCAGTTCTGAGTCCGGGAACGCGGTGCGCTGATGCACCACCATTCAAGCGGCTTAACCCGCTTTACCCCAGGGGCCCTCGCTCCGGTCCGGGTTATAGTGTCCCGGTCCATCCTCACTTAATCGGCCCCATCCGCCCCACTCGCCGGCACATCGCGACTTCGCCGCAAACGGTTTATACGCGATGCCCTCGCTGTGCGCCCTATCTCTGGCGTCTAGGCGACCAACGAGTGGTTCCGTGCTTTCGTTGGCACACTGTCTCACCATGTCGTCCTTCGGAACCCCGGGAAGCTCATCGGCTGCCTGTATCCAGTTCCTTCGCCGATAGCGCTGGCCTTCGACCGGGAGTCATGGTCTCGGCGCTTCCGATATCCCCTCACACTCCGACTCCAGTGAGGCGTTCGATTTCGGGGCTTCAATCGGTTCGCTTTCGCTACGACCTGTGATTTGCTTGCCCTCCTGTCGGAGCAGACCAGGCTTTCACCCGGCCCACGAGGACTTTTACTTCCGGGCTTTCGACGGATTGGTCACCCGCACCGCCGCCGGATATAACTACGGTGGCAACTGGACAATTTCCACCGACGGGTCTTTCACCCGCTAGCCTGCCAACTAGCATCGCTGCAGGACTCCCTCGAACGTGGCCGGGTCCGGCAGGTTGTTGACCGTTACTTTGACGTGCGGCATGGCATCAATATCGCTCCGGTTCAGGACCACTGGTTGCCCGTTATCGACCTGAACCGCTAGCTGCTGGCCCCAGGCAGCGAGGCCATTCCACCATAGGACAGAAACAAGTAAAGAAAAGCAGGATCGCCTCATATCACACGCGAAGAATCATGATCCCGGTAGCTGGATGAGAGCAGCACGTCTGACCCGGCTTGAGATGCATTTCCCTGGCCGAAGTCGACGTGATAATCAAGGTAATGTCTTGATTGCCGAGGGAAATCGTCACTTCTGCCAAAAGTCCGCTGATGCGAACGGACTCAATACGCCCGACAGGCTGATTTCTTCCACTCACACGCCGCTTGATGAGAGCTCGTTCCGGCGCTGTCTTTCCTATGGTCCGAAACAGCAATCGCTCGACCTCGCTCCGCGGAATACGATGGTGTCCTCCAGCGGTCTTGACGCTACGAATCATGCGCGTGTTTGATCGTCGGAAACTGATGCGCAGGTCCAGAGCTGCTTTCGCGTAGCTTTAACAACTTTAGGTTCTTCCCCCGAGAGTTGGCCTTGACCCTCATTTTGAACCACATTCTGGCAGTCAAGTCATAGTGCCGTCACGGAAACAGGCTGGAACACTCTACGATCATCATAAGAAGTTCGGCATCGTCTTACGCTCACCCCACTGTGCCAATACGAATATACTCGCATATGATTAGACACCACAACTGTCTAGGCTATACACTTATGACCTTTCTGAACTTTGCGTCTCGGAAAAAGAATGCAAATGCACAAGACTCCTCCCTATTTGCCCTGGGTCCTCGTGACGCTACTACTTTCGTTCTGCTTAGGGTCGGCATCAGGACAAGTGTCAGCCATGCTCTCCGGGGTGGTGACCGACCAGTCTGGAGCGTTCCTCTCGGGCGTCGATGTCACGGCCAAGAACCTGGACACAGGCTTTTCACGCCAAACCACAACGGACCGGTCGGGCCGGTATCAATTGTTTGCTCTTCCGGTCGGTCAGTACGAAGTTCGAGCCAAGAAGGAAGGCTTTGCGGAAGCAATCCGCACCGGAATTCGTCTCCTGGTTGGACATGATGCGAGCGCTGACTTGAGTTTGCGCGTCGGGGCTGTCAGCGAGGAAGTGAAGGTGGGCGGGGACGTGGCGCTCGTTAGTGTTACGACGCAAGATGTCTCTGGACTCGTTGGCGAGCGGCAAGTGAAAGACCTTCCCCTGAATGGGCGCAGCTACGACCTGCTACTCACGTTAAATCCCGGCATTGTCAACTTCACCTGGGAAAAGACCGGAGGAACCGGGGTGTCGAATTCAACCACGGGAAACAATTTCGCGGTCTCGGGAAATCGTCCGCAGCAGAACTTGTTCCTGTTGAATGGTGTCGAGTACACGGGAGCGGCGGAAAACAACATGCAGCCCGGAGGAACGAGTCAGGAGTTGTTGGGCGTCGACGCGGTGCGCGAGTTCAATGTCCTGCGAGATTCATACGGTGCGGAGTATGGGAAGCGTCCGGGCGGTCAGGTGCTCATCGTGACCCAATCAGGCACCAACCAGGTTCACGGCTCCGCCTATGAATTCTTGCGGAATAACGTCTTCGATGCGCCCAACTACTTTGATCAAGGGTCCGCCCCGCCTTTACAGCGAAATCAATTTGGAGGCGCTCTTGGAGGCCCCCTTCGAACCGACAAGACCTTTCTGTTCGGAAACTACGAAGGCTTGCGTCAGCACCTGCATCAGACGTCGGCCGCCTTTGTTCTGGACGCAGGCTCACGCGCCGCTGCTGTGCCGAGCGTTCAGCCTTTGCTCAACCTCTGGCCCGTAGCCCCTGCAGGTGCCCCGGACTTCAACGGCATCGCTCAGGTCTTCAGTAACCCCTTGCAAACCATTCGTGAAGACTTTGGCACAGCTCGACTGGACCAGATAATCTCCACACGAGATTCGCTGGCCGGGGTTTACACCATTGATGATGGCGAGGATGTGACCGCTACTACCCTCAACCCTTACAGCACCGACCTCGTCACACTCCGCGAGCAGGTACTCAGCTTGGAAGAGACGCACTCTTTTTCCGCATCCACCCTGAATGTGGCGCGTGTGGGTTATTCCCGCGCAGGGTACTTTTTCATTGGCGAACCGACCCCCGGCACTCCAGCGGTTGACGTTCCTGGATTCCTCCTCGGGCACCAGGTCGGGGCGGTGGTAGTGGGCGGCAGTGCAGCATCCAATCCGCAAGCTCAGATCGGCCTGGCTGGCAGCAACAATGGCAGCAACCTGAGCATTGCTCGAAATCTGTACACATTCGAGGATCGAGTCATATGGACGCGGAGACGCCATCAGCTCACTGTTGGCGGGTGGTTTCAACCTTTCCAATCGAATGAAAACATTGCCCTCAGTCAGTACGGTCAAGCCACTTTCACCAGCCTCCAAACCTTCCTGCTAGGAGTAACATCTACGTTTCTGTACGATCCCGCGCCCACAAACTTGAACTGGCGGTCGCTTTTTGGCGCTGGATATGTCGAGGACGTGATCCGCTGGTCTCCGAACTTCACCCTGTCGCTCGGTTTCCGCGGTGAATTCAGCACCGGTTGGAATGAGGCTCACGGCCGGGCGGCCAACTACACATTCAGCAACGGAGTGATTGCCAGTCCACCCCACATCGGAGACTCTGTCTTCACCACCAACAATGCAAAGTTCCTGCCTCAGCCCAGGATCGGTATGGCGTGGAGTCCATTCAATCCTAAAACAGTGTTTCGCCTCGGTTTTGGAATGTACAACGAACTCCAAGACGCCCTTGGCTATCGAACCGATCAAAACGCTCCGTTTAACCCTACCTATAGCATCGCGGCGCTGCACGTGTCCGACCTCCCCATTGATCCTCAAGCTCCGGTACCGGCGAAGGCGCTTTTAGTGCCTGGAGGTGTCCAGCCGGATATGAAGACACCGACCCTGATCTCGTGGTCCCTGAGAGCGCAGCAGGAACTTTCTGCGAATACGGTCTTGATCATCGGCTACGTCGGGTCTCACGGCTACCACCAGATTGTCGGTGTCGATGCCAACCAGCCATTTCCGACTGTCTGTCCTGCATCGCCGTGCCCTGCCACCTATCCATCGAACTTTCCTGGCGCCCTGGCGAATGCGCCGGTGCCAGCTGGAAGCTTCTACATTCCCGCTGGATCGCCAAAAGCAAATCCCAGCCTGGCCAATACCTGGACATGGTTCTCGGTCGGTACTGCCAATTACAATGCGTTGCAAGTCGACCTGAACCAGCGCTTCAGCCACGGCATCTCCTTGCGTGGGGTTTATACCTGGTCAAAAGCGCTCGATAACGGAGATTCCGTAAATGCTACGACAGCGGGAAATGCGCCTGGGCTGGTGTCAAATCCGTTCGACTTGCATGCTGACGATGGGCTCGCTACCTATGACGTGAGCCACTTGGCTGCCATCAATGCTATCTATGAGTTGCCATTCGGCCATGGACGAGCATTTGCGGGAAACCTCGATGGCTGGCGCAATGCATTGGTCGGAGGTTGGTCCGTGACCAGCATTGGTACCCTTCAGTCGGGCTTCCCCTTTACACCCCAGCTAAGTTATAACCCGTCCAATAACGGGGACACGCGCAACCCGGTGCGTCCGTTCGTAAATCCGGACTTTCGGGGGCCAACCATTCTCGGAAATCCAAACCAGTGGTTTAATCCGCAGGCATTTCTCCGACCTCCACCGAACAGCGGATTCTACGGCAATCTCGGCAGGGACACTCTGATCGGCCCTGGCCTTGCCACTTGGGACTTCTCTGCTTTGAAGAACACGTCTATTCACGAGCGGCTAAACTTGCAGTTTCGGGCTGAGATATTCAATCTCTTGAATCGAGCGAACTTCAACACTCCAAACCTGATCGTGTTCACTCCCACGGGAGTTTCTGGTACGGCCGGAGCCATCAGCAGCACCTCGACAACCTCGCGTCAAGTGCAATTTGGCCTGAAGCTAATTTGGTAGTTCGCAGTGTCGCAAATAACCGGCCGGCAGGATACAGCAAGCGGTGAGACAAGCACACAGGTCCCCACTCCCCCGATCCCCATCTGCCCAGAGGGGGAACCATGGCGCCGAAAGCGTTAACCAAGTGGCAAAGAGGCAGTTTTAGATCGCTCTACCTCCTGTTCTCTCCGGGCTTGACGGGATCGGAGATAGTGCAATCCGAGATCGCCCCGCTCTCAAGGAGAAAGCCGCCCGACGTCGCAATGACATCAGTGAACCTACTGCCGAGCTTTGCTAAGTGCCAATTATGCCAACATTCGTCTGTTGGTCAGATCTCGGCGAGTTCTTCAAACTTGGCTTGATCTCGCAAAACGATCCGTCCGTCTTGTTTGCCAATCACGCCCCTTAGGTTCCAAGCGCTGAGGATCTGAGTGACGTGCGTTGGGCAAGCGTTTCCTGGGGAAGATGGAGATCAACCTTGAGTCCCTGTGCAGTGGCTATCCCGTGGGCGACTGACAGCATCAGCAGACGATTTGCTAGACGGTGCTCCAGGGTCTGCGCTGAATACGACTCCACTGCGGTCAAAAGGAGTCGCTGCCGCATGGCTTGCAAACGCAGGAGGGCGCGAAACATCGAAATCTGCTTGGGTGCGGGCCTCGTCATAGACCGCGCGTGGGAAGTAGTTGCGAGCCGAAGTCGTCTAGCGACTCAAACAAGGGTAGAGGGTGCGATGCTTGGAGCTCAGGATGTGACCGTCCCTCGGAGGCTTCTCCGAGGCTTGCCCCGTCACACTGACAAGCGCCAGGGTCATGCAAAACATGCGATGCAAGGTCGAAGGGAGACGGCCAGGAAATCGCAACTCGGGTCCATTGAGCTGCAGTGACGCGACAGCTGGTTGGCTCGATTCGCCGGGCGGGATTTTTGCAAAGTCTACGTGGTTCACAGTGTCACTCGCAGTGGTGGTGTCGTTGTCTCGGACGACTCATCGGATGAGACGAGCAACCTTCGAGTCAATAGTGAAATCGGTAGCGGAACTGCACGAGAAACTCGCGTGGGTAGTTCCAGTGGAAGCCTCCGAAGGTCAGGCTGTTGTCTAGTAAGACCCTGCTATTTACCACGTTAAGGGCGGTCACCGAGGCGGAAAAGCGCTCCCCAAAATCCTTGCCTAGGGAGAGATCAAAGGTGGTGTGCGCGGGCAGATAATCGCCCGGGTAGGGCTGCCCGGGGAACCCGTTATGGAAACCAGAGCCGTAGTAGACGTTGCTCGAAGCCCAGGAGCGCCGTGGCAAACTGACGTTGCCGCCCACGTTCAGCGTGTTGCGCTGGTCGTGATCGAGGGGACTGAGGGTGGGATCGCAAGAAAAATTGGTGAGTCCACCATTGATGCAGCCGCTGCCTTCGGCGATCTGATTGGAGTAGGCAAGATACACCTGCGCGCGATGGGCGATGCGCGGCGAGCGCAGGGTGAGTTCCCAGCCGCGGATTACGGCGCGCGAGATGGTGACGGGGAAGAAGATGTTCGAGGCGCCGATGTTGTTGTGATCGAAGAAGTTGGTCGCGTTGGTGCGGAAGTTGTCGGCGTCGACTACCCAGCCATGGAGGGGGATGGTCACCCCGAACTGGTGTTCCTCGTCAGACTCGCCGTGGAGGGGAATGAAGCCACAACTATTCGCATTGCAGAAGTCGATGAGCGGACCGGTAACGGTGACTAACGGCGGGGGCTGGTAGTAGTGCCCGTAAAAACCACGGAAGGTCCAGCGCAGGCGGGGCACGGTGAGGGCGGCGCCAAACCTCGGGCTGATGGAGGATTCGGTGAAGCCTCCCGAGAAGCGCGTGGGCCTCATGCCCGCCATCAGGGTAAGCCAGGAGACGGGAGTGAAGCGGTCATCAACGAAAAAGGTTTCCTGGTTGCCGGAGGGCTGAGCGGTGGTGTTGATGGGCGGGTTGCCGCTGCCATCGTTGAAGATGACGCCAAAGACCTGGTTATCGTGCTGATAGAAGGTGAAGACACCGGCCTGAAGATTGTTGCGGGCAAAATTAGCGGCAAGGCTGGCCTGGCCACCGGCGTAGGTCGAGCCGCGGCCTTCGGTGGTGGCAACGGGAGTGTCGGTGGGCAGGCTGTTGTAGTCGCTGCTGTTGTAGTGGAACAGCGGAGACACTGTGGTCATCAGCTTGGGGTTGAAGGTGTGGACCCAGGAGACGTTGATCACCCCGTCGACCTCGGTCTCATTGTCACGCAGGCCAATGCTTGGGTATTCGGCCTGGAAGCCATTAGCCGGAATATTTCCGTTCTCGATGTCGTCGGGGTAGGGGTCGTAGGGGACCTGATAGTAGTCCCGGCGAATCGAACTCACCAAGCGCAGCTGATTGGACGGATCGACATTGAAAATCAGGGTTCCGAAACCGCCGACGCCGTTGGCGGCATCGTGCACCGGATCAGGAACTGGGGGCTGGAGACCGAGATCGGTGCGGTTTCCGTTCACGCTGGCGTAATAGGCGAAGCGCTGGGTGTGGCTGCCGAAGGACAGGCCGGCATTGACCTGATAGAAGTTGCCGGCGATCACGATGAGCTCGCCTTCATTGTTCCCTTCAAAACCGGTGCGGGGAACCACGTTGAAAATACCGTAGGTACGGTCGCCGAATTCCGCGCCATAGCTGCCCCGGTTGGCTTCGAGATAGTCAATGTCTTTGGGATCGACCTGGGGGCCGACGTTGGCGGCGATGTTGGTATTCGGGATGGGGACGCCATCCAGCAGCCAGCTGACCTGGTGGCCGCCGCGGATGTGCAGCATATCGTGCGTGACGTAGGAGCCAGGGACGTAATTGGTAATCAGGGACATGCTGTTGGTGCGCTCACCGCCGGGTGTGCGATCGATGGTGGTGCGATCCACGAGCGTAACCGGGGTGACGGTGTCAGTGGGGATGACATCGGCCGAGGCGGAGACCACTACTTTTTCCTGGGCAGCAGCGACCTGTAACTGAAAATGGACCACCGGCTCAGTTCCTGAGATCACGGTGACGTTCTGGGACGTCTGGGCGAAACCGGGGCTGGCGACGATGACGGAATAGTCTCCCAACGGCACGGCGTTGAAACGGTATTCCCCCTTGGAGTCGGAGGTCGTGGTGGTTCCCCAGTCCGAGGATTTTGCTTTGAGCATAACCATCGCCCCCTGGACGGGGCGGTGATGGGGATCATGGATCACCCCGCGCATCGACCCAAAGATAGTTGCGTTGGCGGCAGCTGTCACGAGCAGGAGGGCAGCGGAGAGTGTGGTGCGTATGGATGTCATATTTGCATGTCCTCTGGGGCTGAAAAGCACTGGAGTCCATGGAAGCAGGCCTTCAGGCTCGCGCCGACGATGTGTTGCACGGCTGACGAGATTCGACCACTCTTCCGCGATTCGTGATCAGTCTCTAGAGGACGGGAGGAGCTCGGACCGGACGGTAAGCGAGAACATTGGCCGAGCGCATGGAGGAGTGATGCTCGACCTGAGACGGGCCTGCCAACGACGTTCCGAGGCACACGATCGAGGGAGAAAAATGGGCCCACTGGGAGCGAACCAGCGGACGGCAGCATTCGTGGTTGACGCAACAGGACGGGTTCTGGAACACCGCACTGGAAGGCGGTGCGGGAGGACTCTCGCGAGCCTCGGCAGTTTCGTGACAGTGGTGGTGCGAGGTTGGGGCTGCAAGGAGCCGACGATTACAGTGGGCGCCGGGGACCGACCAGGAGGACGCAAGCGCAAGGGGCCCGAAGGTCCCGAGCAATATTACGAGCAACAGCCATATTGCTATAGCGCGGCGCATGCTCCCCACATCCGGCCCGACCCCAAGGAGTGGGACGGGTGACCCAAAACATCAGCCTCACCGGCCAGAACTAATGATGAGGAGTCTAGCACAAGTTCCCATACGAGCTCAGCGCCGAGGCATTGATACCGTCGATCGGACGATCTTTCGGGACGAGGTTCAAGGCGCCAACCATTGCGGCAAACGTCGGCAGCCAAGCGGTGGCCGCCAGCATTTCTTGCGTGACGACTCCAGAGGAAACGTGCCCGGGCCACCGGATCATCGCCAGAGTCCGATAAGAACCCTCGTAGGGTGGAGTGGAAAAATCGCCGTGCCAGGGGCCATTCGAACCTCCGGCGAAGGCGCCGACAGGTAGCGTAGGAACCGTCGCGTTGTCACTACTCAGCACTACGATGGTATTGTCTTCCGCGCCCGCTGCTTTGACCGCATCCAGAATCTGACCGACTCGGTAATCCATCTCGCCGATCAGGTCGGAGTATGCACCTCCTCGCTCGGCTGATTTGCCCGCAAAGTTCGGATTGACAACCATCGGCGGATGCAGCTCGGAGTAGCCAATGTAAACGAAGAAGGGTTTCTTAGCCGCGGCTTAGCGCTTAATGAAATCCACGGTCTTGGGGATAATGTACTTCTCGTCCACGCTCCGCGAACGCTGAGATCGAGAGGCATCGTAGGAGTGACAGGCTGTCCTCCGAATACGATCGTGCGTCCCTGTACACGCGCCTACGCGCTGACCTCGCCGTAGTACTTGAAAAAGAAGTTCAGTCCCTGCGGCGGCAAAATGACAAGTTGCGGAGCGGACGTCAGCAGGGCAGACAGCACGATGATCGAAACCATTCGGATCTGCACGCTGGTATCACCTCAGAGCGTTTGCCCTGGGCCATATCCCTTGAAATCCTCGCCACCATCTGAGAGGAGTTCAGCGATGGTGTACTCCGAGGGCACCAGGCTGTAGTTTCCTTGTCTCGGAAGTGGCACAGTGAAGGTACCCCAGAGCGGACCGAATAGCGTCCGGTCATGATGGCTGATGCGAAGGTGTACATTGGGCTTCCACGTTGTAGTTCAGGAAGCGAATGCCCTCGTTAGCCAACTTGTCGATGCGCGGAGTAGGTGTCGTCCCCCCATACACTCCAAAATCGCCCCAGCCAATGTTATCCACCAGGATGCAATTTTGGGCTTTGTTCTCCTGCCGTCGTGGCAAATAGCAGATAAAAACAGATCAACCCTAGAGTGCCCCGGAGCAGATGGCGAGTAAGCAGCATGTTGTCCTCCTCACTCTTGTCTCCCGTCGCTACTCTAACGCGGCGTTATCCTAACGGTTCACATTTTGTCGAAGTTCATGTGTGGGAGGACTCCAGTTGCCAAGGACAACCGCCCTTGTCCCTCGTGTCCGAGCTCGCCTGCTGCCTTAGGTTTTGTTCCCGATCTGGGTTCCGATCACTTCGCCAGACACGACGATCTCGATCCGTCGGTTCTTCTGCCGTCCTTGGGCCGTGCTGTTGTCAGCGACGGGGTTATTCATTCCGAAGCCCTGCGCGGACAACGCGCTGGCATCCAGACCCTGGCTAACCAGGTAGTCGCGCACCGCGCTCGCCCGCTTTTCGGAGAGTGTTTGATTAAACTCGGCAGTACCAGTGGAGTCGGTGTACCCACCAATTGCAAGGCGAAGCGAGGGATAATTCAGCACGATGCCGGAGAGCTTGGCGAGAGCCTCGCGCGCTTCAGGCCGGAGGTCCGCTTTACCCGTGTCGAATAGAACGTCGCCCATGTTGACGACCAGACCGCGGTCGCTGTCCGTAGTGGGCAGGACACGATTGAACTGCTCGAGCAAGCGCGCGCGCAGTTGCTGCTTCTCACGCTCAGCGGCCATTCTTTGATCTTCGGCCTGTTTCCTGGCTGCTTCCTGGGCAGCGATTTCCGCATCCGCTTTCCGTTTGGCTTGCGCTGCTGCTTCGTCAGCTTTCCGCTTGGCTTCAGCCGCTTCCTCAGCCGCCTTAGCTTCTGCCTCAGCCTTGGCCTTCGCGGCCGCGGCCTCACGTTCCTGCACAATGCGCTCTTCTTCCTGGCGTTGCACGGACAGAGCACGAGCGTCCTCGGCGAACTGGGCTGTCTGCCGAGCATTCGAGATGACTGTCATCTTGTCGGCCTTACTAGCGAGTGAGTTCTCCATAACCTTCAGGCTCGCTTCTGCTTTGGGAAAGACCTCCGGCGCGTATTTGTCAGCCAGGTGCGACTTCGCGACTTCCACTGCGTTGCGTGCTTCGTATACCTGCAAGGGAACATTGGGGTCGAGCGTAAGCGCCAGGGGGTTTCCCATCTTCTCGTACTGATTGCGCTTCATCAGCTTGTACTCGGAGACAGGAAAACGCTTTCCTTTCGTATCCTTGCGAGGCTGGCTTTGCAGAACCACCATCTCGCTGGGCAGGCGGACAGCAAAGTAGGGCTCCGCAGTCACAATCAAGGAGAAGGTCTGAGCCGGGGTAGTTGCGCTCAGTTTGCCGTCACCGTTCTTATTGAGGAGAAGCTCTCCGGTGTTGCCGGTACGGCCCTCGGGCGTGACCACCCAAACCACGTAGGTTATGAACTCGGCGCCGAGCGTAGAGGGCGCCGCTAGGCCCTTCACGCTGACATCGACGTCTGCTTGTGTCCCCTTGGACTTGATCTCGACTTTGGCTTCACCGCTCGCCTGGGGGACTAACTCAGTCGCCTTCAAATCGACTTTTGTGCTCCCGGTGCCCACCTCATATCCAACTGCCTGAACCGACTTGGTCGTCAAAGCGGATGCGGGGACGGCTTGATTCTCCTGCGAAGCTTGATCCTGGGCATTGCTACTCGCAGCCAAGAATGCGAGGTAAGAGCAACACATCAACATCGCGACGATCATCGGGTTATTCCGCGGATTCATTTCTGTTCTCCCCCTCAGTACTGGCCGAGGTCCTTGCTTGATCTTTAACAGATGAGATGAGAAAGCCGGTCTCCGACGGGATGCTGTAAGCTCCCAGTTATCGACGCGCTCGAGGCGCAAGAGACAAAGAAGACCGGCATGAAGAAGGTTATCACTGCAGCCGCAAAACAGACGACAAAATTGCGAGATCGGAAGCTGACTATTGGTTTGGACCTGGGTGATCGCTGTAGCTGGTATTGCGTTCTGGACGGAGCAGGGGAGGTATTGCTGGAACAGAAGGTGAGCACGACCTCTAAAGCCATGAGAGCAGTGTTCGGAGGAACGCCGCGAAGCCGGATCGCGCTGGAGACGGGGATGCATCCGCCGTGGCTGAGCCGGTGGTTGAGCGAGTTGGGGCACGAAGTAATCGTAGCGAACGCGCGGAACGTGCGTTTGATCGGAGAGAGTCGCCGGAAAGATGATCGGCTGGATGCAAGAACCCTGGCGCGGTTGGCAAGGATCGATCCGCAGCTACTGGCACCGGTAAAGCACCGCAGTGCCCAAGCGCAAGCGCATCTGGTGGTGATCCGAGCGCGGGCGGGTTTGCTACGTGCTCGCACGGCACTGAGCAACACGGCCCGGGGCGTGAGCAAGTCGTACGGGGAGCGTGCGCGGCTGCAGTCCGCGGAACCTGAATCCGGAGAAGGCTGAGGGGCTGAGTCCGGAACGGCAAGCAGCGTTAGAACCGTTGCTGGGCGCCATCGAATCGCTCAGTGAGCAGATCCCGGAATACGACGAGCGGATCGTGTGCTTAGCCCGGGAGACCTATCCGGAAGTAGCCCTGCTGAAACAGGTGAAGGGAGTGGGAACGCTGATCGCGCTTACTTACTTAACAGGTGGCAGCACCGGCTGTAATGAGAACACCCGACTTGCACCGAGCGACGAATCGCTCACTAAAGAGTGCGGATGGAAGGGTGGAGACCGGGAATTTACACCATTTCGGTTACAGCACGGTTGACATTCTCAAGTACTGTGGCTGATCTGAAATAAAGGGTGGGCTTAAAGTGTTGAAGGCAGAGCCGACCAAACCCTTCAGAACATTTGGTTACCGTTCCGGCACCTTTGTTTCAGTGGACTCGTTATTCAGCTGCGGCACCTAGCTGTCTTGCGATGGTAGTAGGCTCGAGCCTTCTGTCGGCTGCCACAAGTCTTCATATCGCACCAGCGGCGGTTGTGACCATGGCTTTCATCAACGAAGAACCAGCAGCACCGATCTGCGGCACACCGTTTGAGGTGTTGGATGTCTGTCGACGTCAACACTTCAACAGCCGAGCGCAGAATTGTTCCTGTTAACCGCTCAGCGTCACCCGCATTGTCGACCCATTTCCACGCTGTCTTTCCCCGTCCTGGCGCGATAACCGAACGACCGTTAAATCGGCGAACCGCCTCATTGAATGCGTCGAGCTCATTGTTGGATACACGATGGTCGGAGGTCACCGCGTAAAAAATCCTGAACAACATCTCCCGTACAGCCACTGCCTGGCCGAGCACTCTTGAGGCCTGAAGAGGATTGTCTCTTCCCTGCTGCCGTAATCTTCGTGCCTGCGGAACCGACAAGATTCCAGTCTGTTCGCCGAAAGCGACGAGTTCTGCGAATCCAGCTAACCTGTCCTGAGGCCGGCGGTCTAGACGATCGTCCATTGTGTTTGTGAAATCCAGACACAATCGGCCGGACGTACGGGCGAAGGGTGCGGTTGGCATTTTTTTACCATCATAATTCCCTTGACAGGTGATAGGCAAGCTCATAGCATTATCACCTACAAGATCCATTATGCAGGTGATAAAGGCCATCGCAGTGTCATGGTTAGCCAGCGGGCTGCTGGCCTCTGGAACGGCTCTGACCGCGTCTACGTGCCGCGGACATGCAAGCACCGGCCACTTCCCTCTTGATAAGGCATCGGTCTCTCCCCCCACTGCATCCCATCGCTCGAACGTGCTGGAAATCGCACGCAATGAAAAGTTTCGACTCGTATTGGTTAGTGTTCGGATCAATGGAAATCCGGTTCGCCTGATACTGGACACGGGTTCAAGCAATACCTTTGTGAGTCCGGAAGCTTCAGGGCTCACAGTGATGAACCTCAAATTAGGAGAAACGCCGACGAAGGGAACGGGATTTATAAGTACTCGTGCCTATTGGGGAAAAGTGACCCTGGAAACTGGGACGAGAATTTGGACAGACCACAAAGTCCTCATTGAAGACATGAAGAACATCTCAGACACCCTAGGGCAAAAGATTGATGGCATCCTCGGTGCCGACATTCTCAACGAGTTCCAATGCGTCGAAATCGATTTCAAGCACCAGCGCCTTGTTCTCGGTTCGGAATAACACCCCATCTAGGCGACCCGTCCAGTGGCCAATAAGCGAACTCACTGCCCGGCTCCGGAAAGCGTCGTGCTGAGAACAGCACTCGCTGTTTTAGGATTACAGTCCTGCAGGCATACGGTTGGTTGGTACCGCACTCCGCCCGCCGCCCGCTCGATCTCCCACTCGCTCAGCACGCACGGGATTATGTTTACTAATAAGTTATTATGTTAACTATTGAGTTAAAACTACTAATATTAACCAACGTACAAAGGGCGACTCTTCATGCGTGCACGGGAAGAACGGGGAGAGCGGCGGGCGGAGGTCGGCCGTGCGGCGAACGGAGGGCATTGAAGTTATCGCGCTAAGAAACTCTGCGTCTCTAACGAACGACTAAACTTTAGTAACTATATGGTAAACAACCGTGCGAGCGGACGACTATGCGTTGCATGGGCTTCGCCGCACACTTGGGGGCGTGCTGAAAGAGCGGCCCATGCGGGCGGCGAACGCGAAAAGAGAGGGAGCGGCGCGGGATAGAGCGGGGGGAGTGGGCAGGAGGGCTGCTTTCGTCCGTCTCTACCGGCCCCGAATCCCATGACGTTCGGCTGGCCAGTTCTACTGGATAATTCCGGTCCTTGGTTAACATTATCGGCTCCTGTTGACGTTGAGGTTTAAAATATTTACTGAGCACGCTGATTAGGAGCCGCTTATGTGTGCGTCCAAGCGTTGTTCAGGCTTCCTGTTGCTTCTCCTGCTGGGGTTCTCCTCAATCACTCCCGTTCTTCTTGCTCAGCAGACCCCACCAAAAGCACCCGTTGTCGCGCCAACCACTACGGGAACGCAGCGCAAGGGCGATCTCGACACCCTTCTCCAACATCGAGTCGTGCGTATTGGCGTGCCGTATTCCAAGACGTTTTATTACACCGTGAAAGGTGTGCAGTACGGCACCGCGTACGAAACGGGTAAAGCATTCGAACAGTACTTGAACCAGAAGTATCCGCACCAACACAAGAACATCAAGACCCACGTTTTCTTCATTGTCACCCCACGTGACAAAGCAACCTCGAAACTCAACGATGGCTGGCTCGACATCCTGGTTGGAGGTATCACCGTTACGTCGGAGCGCCAAAAACTCGTGGATTTTTCGGATCCCGTCTTCAGAAACGTGAATGAAATTGTTGTCACGGGTCCAGGGTCTCCTCAGCTTGCTTCCCTGGACGACCTCTCCGGCAAAGAGGTTTTTGTACGCAAGACGTCAAGCTATTGGGAAAATCTGCAACGCCTGAATGAACACTTCCAAAAGGAAAAGAAGTCAGCTGTCGTCCTCCGGGCGGTCCCCGATGATCTTGCCGACGATGACATCCTACAGATGGTCAATGCGGGTCTGTTATCGACAACCGTGGTCAACGACTGGACGGCGAAGCTGTGGAACAAGTTGCTCCCGAAGCTTCAAGTGCACACGGACATCGCGATTGCGCAGGGCGAATCCACCGGGTGGGCGGTGCGCAAGAATTCCCCCAAGCTGCTAGCCGCCATCAACGAATTCCTGAAAACGCACTCTCAGGGTAGTGCGTTCGGAAATCAGGTGATCACCAAATACACAGGTTCAACCTACATGCTGAAGCAAGCGGTCTCGCCGGAGAGCATGAAGCGCTTTGAGGAGACGGCAGATATTTTTCGCAAGTACTCCAATACCTACGGCATGGACTACCTACTGATGATGGCTGAAGGCTATCAGGAGTCGAGTCTGAACCAACAGGCCAGGAGCCAGGTTGGCGCAGTCGGCATCATGCAGGTCATGCCCCAGACGGGGGCAGAAATGAAAGTGGGCGATATCCATCAGGTAGATCCCAATATCCACGCCGGAGTCAAGTACTTCCATAACATGGTAGAAAAGCTTTACGGCAACGAACCCATGGACGACCTCAACAAGGTTCTATTCACATTTGCCGCCTACAATTGCGGTCCAGGTCGCGTGAAACAATTGCGTGCGGAAGCCGCGCAAAAGGGATTAAATCCCAGCGTCTGGATCGATAACGTCGAAGTCATTGCAGCCAATCGCGTTGGCGCGGAGACCGTCAACTACGTTTCCAACATCTACAAGTACTACGTCGCCTATAAGCTGATCGCGGTGCAGGAGGAGCAGCGCCGAAAGGCCGAGCAAGCCCTGAAAGAAAAGCCGCAGTAGCCTCTGGAGGCCCCTTGGTTAAGCCGTAAAATCACGGCTGGACGAATCGGGCTCATGGCCTGCTTGGTTATCCTACCTTTTCAGTACCCGCACCTGATCACGCGTCATCCGAGCCACCATGTCTGTCTTGGCAATCTGGAGTGCATCGGCCGAGTTCAGACGTGCAAACAAATCGAGCGAACGCGCGATGAACTCAAACTCCTTCCGAGACCGGCGCCTATTCGTTTCCACCAGATCGCGATAGGGAAACTCTCGCTGTGGATACTTGGTATTTCATGTAAAGTGGGTTGGCGTGCTGTCGGCGTAGAAGTAGTACTCCTTTACATCCTCGCCGTGATTGCCCTCACTGTTGGTCAGGCCGAACAGACGCTCCTTCAGGATCGGGTCCCGGCCGTTCCACAGGGCGAGCGCGAAGCAGAGTTACTGCTGGTCGTCGGAGATCCCGGCCAGGCCGTCCTCTCCCCAGTCGCCGTCCCCCTTGACTTTGTGAACTCTGTGGCGCGGAGGGCGTCAAGAATCGCTATTGCCGGTCGTGCGCAGTAGAAGTCGCCAGGGAGACCATGGCCAACGTCGCACTGATCGGTCGTGCAAAGCCCAAAACTTCGCAACAGAAAGCTCGCATCTCCAAAACGCTGAGCGACCATGCGGTCGCGATCTCTTGGTGGTCGCCATCCAGCCTGCCCGAATGGCTGACCGAGGAATGCTACGTTCAGAGAATCCAACCGCGACTCCGAACAATCAGGGTCCGGGAACTCGCGCAAGCACTCCAAGCGTCCGAGGCCTACGCCGGGTTGATCCGCTCCGGCCGACGCCGCCCGCATCTACGGCATGGGCAGGCGTTGGCGCAGTTAATCGGAACCACGCAAGACGCATCAGGAGGTTCAAGTGTCTCATGATTGTTGTACCAAACCGATTCCTCTTGACTGTGAAGCTAGAGCCCAGGGGTAAACGAGAGAATTCCCACGATCGCACCCACCACCACCAGGAGCGCTGGATTGATTTTGTATCGCAGAAGAATCAACAGGGTCCCCACAGCGATCGTCGCCGTATCTAAGCCTGTAATTGCCCCTTTCGCCATGGTGAAGCAGCCCGCGAGCAGCAATCCGATGGAGACTGGAGCGAGTCCTTGCTGGATGGAAGTTCGCCAGCCCCAATTTTCCAGCCGCTTCCACAAGCGGGCGACCACAAACGCGAGCACCGCCGTTGGGCCAAAGAACGCGATTACCGTAACGAGCGCGCCCAGCAAGCCACCTGCCCATTCCCCGATGGAAACGATCATCATCATGTTGGGACCGGGCGCCAACTGTCCGACACTGTAAAGATGGATCAGTTGTGGGAAGGTCAGCCACTTGTGCACCTCCACTGTCAGGATCTTCATTTCGGGGAAGGCGGCCATTCCGCCGCCGACTGTCAGCAGAGACAAATAGGCGAAGACGCGAGCAAGCGGGGGTATCTGGTTCATGGTGCAAGCCTCACTTTTTCCCCGCGAGCGGGCCGGTGAAACAGAATAGCGAGAATCCCGACCACAACCAGCGTGCGGGGTACTGACTGATGTAGGCGGTTTACCGCCAGTACGGTGGCCGCCATAAAAACGAAGTCGAACTTGTGGGACAGTGCTTTCTGACTAAGCCCTACAACGGTTGATAAGAGCAGGCCTACCGCGGCCGCCGCCACACCTTTCAGTCCGGCTGTGGCCCAGGCGTGATCGCCGTGCAGGCGATAAAAAATGCCCACAGCGTACATGAGCGCTCCACCTGGCAAGCAAATGCCCAGAATGGCGACGATGGATCCCCTAGCCCCCCGCAATTTCTCTCCCACGAGAATGGCCATGTTGGTGGCATTCAGGCCGGGCAACGACTGGCTGATGGAGAGCATCTGCACGAATTCCTTGTCATCAATCCACTGCCGCTTGGAGACAAGCGACTGACGAAGATAGGGAACAACGCCTCCGAAGCTGGTGGCGCCTATAATCAGGAACTCAAGAAAGATATCCAGGATGGACACCGTCGCTCTTCGAGCAGCAATGTCCACCAGTTGAGGTGCGGGCTTTGCAGTGGTATCACTCATGACTCTGGCCTCGTTCCCCTTCGTTATGCGACTTGCCCACGTTCATTCGTGCGATTTGGGTGGATTGCCCAGCAGCCGGTACACCGTGGCCGTTTTGGTGCAATTCAGGGCAATGTAGTCCTCGGCCGAGTATTGCAGATCGATGAAGAACGCCTCTGCGCGCTTTAGCGCCTCTTTGCCAAGCATCGCGCGATCCTGAAATTTGAATTGATATGCGAACTCACCGATGAGCGGGCGGTGCTCGCCGCGGGTACGCCAGATCGCCACGTTGGCCTTGCACGTAATGCCCTGGCCGAAGTCGAGCAAGCCAATGTCCTGCAGGACCTCCTCAATGATGGTATTGCTGACCAGCCTGATCTCTTCTTTTGGGGTCTTCCTAATTCGAGCAAGCGCTGGAAGCAGTTCAATTATGGCGTCCATGTCTCGCACGTTTTCTTTCCCCATGCCAATCGCAGAGCGCGGGAACTGGACGTTGTGGGAGAACAGCAGGCGAATACCGCCAAGTTTCTCCTTTAGCGGCATGGCCTGACACTTGAACTTGACTCGGTGGTCGCCCAGAATATGCGGCCGGACGTCGGTCTCGGCGCACAGCTGCATATCGGGATGCCGAAACTTAAAGACAATCTCCGGTTCGCCAATCGGAAAGCCGTCCTTGTACGGAATCCTTCGGCGTAGGATGAAGGCGTTGTTGTACAGTCGGAAATCTTCCGTATCAATGAAGAGCACTTCCCGGATCTTGATCGGCTCAGACTCGAACCCGTTGCTCGAGAACTTGACGCCGTGCTTCTTAGCCGGCTCGCGCATTACCTTGCCGAAATCAAAGAGGCTCTCGCGCGAAACGAATTTGTTGGGCCTCAGAATCAGCTTGCAACAGAGGTACTGGACTTGATGGAGCGGCATCCCATCTGCGTAGTGACCAGGCTTGAGTTGGGGGACGCGCCCCACCCAACTTGGGGTTACAGGTTCCCTGTTTAGCCCTTGTTTGCCGTTCTTCGGGCGGCTTGGTGCCGTTAATGTCGCGGTTGGCATAAATGCTCCTAGGTAGCGTTGTTTCCTAGCTTGCTGGCCGCTGGTCGGCATCGGGATCGGCAATGAGTCCCATGCCTAGCTTCTTTGCCGTTTGCTTGACCATCTTGCCGAAGTCTCTGCAGTTCTGTACAGAGGTGAAGCGGTCAGGCTTAAGGATCAGTTTGGCCTCCTTGTCGAGCGGCCGGCCGTCGGCGTAGGTCGCCATCACGGCTGCAGTGGCTGCCCCGGGCCTGGTTACTGGGATAGTCTTCCTCTTTTGCTTCTTGTCTTTGGTCACGGGCTCTCCTTTCACTTTCCCTCCCATGCCCATGTCGCCCGCCAGATGCGCAAGGATGCCTGGTCCCTCTTTCCTTACTGCAGCTGGGGGAGCTGGTAAAGAGCTCACAGATGTTGGTAGTTCGAGTTCTCAATGGCAACGTTCAATTGCTTGCTCACACCATCGATATTCATACCCGAGACGTGGTTCGTCCCATCCGGCAGGCGACTGAATCGGACTGTCAGGTTCATGGCATCCTTCGGATCGTCCATATAGGAAGCAATCTGAAGGCTAAGCAGTTCCTTCAGCGTTCTGTCGAAGAGTAGCGTTATCGAATCCTGAGGTTTCAGATAGTTGTGGATACTCAGTTGAAGCACATTGGGAGCGCCGGCTGCCGTACCCAGCGTGATGTTTCCCTTTTCATAGGCCTGCTCGAGCAGCTCTCTATCCGGTGGTACATACTGCTGCGCCAACTCCTTCATCTGGTCGGCATACTCTTTGTACTCTTCCTTCTTCTTCTCGACCACGTGCTCTTTTAGGCGGTGATGGCCTGCCTCTTCGGGAGCGGCGGCCGGGGGCGGGTCGAGCGATGTCTTTTGCGGCTTCCCATCCGGTCCGAGACGCACTTGGAAGTGCTCTTGTTTTTTCTGCTCGCCTTTGAGGCTGATGGTTACTTGTTCTTGCCAGGTGTATTGCGCCAGAGCCTGCTTGTTCCTGGCGGACGCCTCCCTGATCTCGGCAACTTTCTGCTGCAATTCTGGATTTTGAGCAGTTGCCAGCGCGGTGAAGCATTCGATGGCCAGTAATGCCAACGAGACCAAGAAGGTGATCCAGGAGTCTCTTGGTGTTTTGTTTTTCATAGAGATCCTCTATGGGCACATTTTCGGAATCTGGCGTTCTATTTCTGTTTGGGTGGAAAATCCTTCAATAACTTCTCCATCGCCTTATTCAGGTTCTTCTGGTTCTTTTCCTGGTTCGAACTGGGGTCAATCGTCTTGGTCGCCTGTCCCGTCCAAACAAGCTGCTTCGTCGCCGGGTCATACATATCGACGACCAGAGTCCCGATGTTGATGGTCGAACTAGTGGCCGATCCCATTCCACCCCAACGCACGCCGCCACCCATCCCGTATGCGTTCCACTGCTTTTCCTGATCGACGGCAATCTGATATCCGACATAAAGATCAGCCTTGTCGCTGTCGGTTTTGCTGAAGCCTTTCGTCGTCATCTGCGAGTCGACCGACTGCTTGATTTCCGCATCCATGATCTGGTTAGGGTGTGCACCGCCCTCGATGGGCACCCACTTGTAGGTGTGATATTTGGAAAAATCTGTTCCCGGCATGTAGTTGTGGTGCACGTCCTGACCCATTGCCATAAAGCAAGCCAAGAGTGCGAATGCCAATGTCATGCCGATCCTTAACAACGGGATCCGATTCCTTGTTAGCATCACTTTTCTCCTTCTCTTTCCCATCAGGGACATCAAGGTTTCAGTTGTTGCTCAGTTGAGTCGAAATGAGCGGCGATGTCGCCCACTTCAGCTCGCTTGTCTTCAGCCACAGTGTCTTTCGCGTTCCTCCTCTCGGCGAAGTCAGAGCATTCGCGAGCCGACAGGTTTTAACACATCGCGCCGGTGAAAAAAGAGCTGGCTCAGTTTCCCTTCGCCTAGAACTTCTTGCAGTTCGCCGAACCCGAAGAAAGGGATGAGCACCACGAACAACATCGCGGTGAGCGTAAGGATTCCCTTCCAAGTGCCCCCGCCCAGCTCGGCAATACTCTGGGAGAAAGACTTCCCGTGATATAGTCCGACGGCGGCGTCTTCCAGAATCTTGCAAGCGGCCAGCACGAGAGAAAACAGGGCAGACTTCAGCAGAGTCGGGTAGATCAGGGGCGCATCGTCAGCCCGTTCGCCCAGGTGGAGCGCCCGGGCAATGAGTACGAACTTCCCCAACACCAGCGCATTGATGAGCGCGATACCGTGGGCCAGGTAATCGATGTGCTCTTCGTTCAGAATGACGGATTTGTACACAAGGAACAGCCCGAAGACCACCCAGAGATAAAGCGCAATGACGAGGAATTCTTTCAGCTCGTGATAGGCTTTCTCTTTTAACCTTCGATTTGAGGTTTCCACGGCTGCTTCTCCGATACCACCGCAGGCTATTGAAAAACTCAAGTAGCCGTCCTATAGGGATTAAAGTCATACGCATCGGCAGCTTTCTTGGAATGCTTATCGTACAGATAATTTGGCTCGGCGTGAGCAAGGGTAAACTCGGTGTCTCCGGTGCGGGTGACATCAACCCAAGGAGACACCAAGACTGTCGCCGCCGGCAATCCCATGCCCTGGTCCCGCATCTTGAGAATCACCGCAGCGGCCAGCCCGCCGCCTGAGGAGTCGCCGTAGATGACGATATCCTGCAACCGATGACCTTCCCTCAAAACAGCATTGATGACCGCTATGACCTCGTCGCTCATCTGGTTGTACTTGGCAAACGGTGCGAGGGTGTAGTCAACGGAAATCACACGCAACCCAGTGTCGTCAGCAAAGATGGCAGTTCGCCCCAGCATAGACTTCACGCTATACATTGTGTGGGCGCCACCGTGCGTATAAACGGCGAGCTTACCATTGTCCTTCCATCCTTTGGGGCGAACGTCCAGGACGGAAATGCCTGCAAGCGTGCCCTCTGTGACCGCCGGAGCATAGCGCTTGACAATCACCTCAGATTGTCCCAGCGCTTGGGTTTCAGCGAATGTCTGCACTTTCTTCCAGCTCGCGAGGTCGCCAGGCTCCGGGAGCGAAGGCGCTAAGGCCGGGTCGGTCAACGTACGCAAAAACTGCTGCGCTTCGTCGGACACGGTCTCTGGAATGTTCAAAAATGGTTTCTGCGTAATCGAAGATGGCATGGTCCTGCTCCACGCTTTACTGACTCTGGCAATTGCAAGCTGCCAATTCCTCGGCCAGAATCGGCACGGCGAGGTTGCAGGCTTGCACACCCTGGACGACGCACAATTTCAACACTTCCATAATTTCTTCGATCGTCGCGCCAGCTTTCAGTGCGTTCTTGATGTGCCGCCGCGTGCCCGGTGCATACATGTGTGTATAGGAGGCATCAAACGCGATGCTTAGCAGCTCGACGTCCTTCGCGGGCATAATACCAGTGGCGTAAATTCCTGCTCCAGTGGTCATGAATTCATCGGTCCAGACGGGGTCGAGTTGGTAAAACGGGTCCCAAGCAGTGTTCCATTGGCCGATGGCTTTCATCTCGTCACATGCGGGAGTCGCTGCTTCGGGCTTTGGCACTGGCTGCACCTCCGCCGCCTTCGCCTCTTCCAGCAGGATCGGTGCACCGAGGCTGCACGAATGAATTGACATCACCGATGCACATTTGAGCACGAACAAAACCTCGTCCCGAGTGGCGCCAGCCTCAAGCGCGGCCCGGATGTGACGGCGCGTGCCCTCAGGGTTGAGGTTCGTGCAGGCAGCGTTGATCGCCACGCCAATCAGTTCCACTAGTTTGCGCGGCAGAACCCCGCTGGTCCACGGGTTCGTCGTCATCTTAAGGCATGCCTCCGCCCACTTCGGGTCCCATTCACCCAAGGTTTCTAAGGCTGAATCCCAAGGACCAGTGTCTTGCTTCTGATCCACACTGGCTTCCACCTCTTTCGTCTCATTTTTCATCACTTCCATCTTCCTCAGCGGTGCTTTCACGGCTCACTCCTGCTGGTTTCACCGCAGGGTCCCCGGCACAACACTTCCCGAGACCCTGCGGAGAGCGGTTAGGCTATGCACTCTTCTTCTGCAGGTCCACTACAGCCTGCGGAGGCAACATGCATGCGGCGATCGGGTGGGAGTCGCCCGCAACCGGCGTAATGGTCTTGCGCCCGTCGGTCTCCCAAACCTGGAAGCCAGGGCTGTAGGTGGAGGGGTTCGGAGGCAGGCCGAGGTGCTTTAGCGTCTCGTCCACGCTGTTGTACCAGACACCAACCTTACAAATTCGCCGCGCCTCTTCGGCCGTGGCGACCTTGCGGCCAAATCGCTCGCAGAGCTTCACAGCCCCCTCGATCTGCTGCAGCGAGGTAGCCCGCTGCCGATTCGCTCCCCAGATGTTGTCCTCGTTTCCCACACGGACGTGTTGGCCGAGGACAATGGCCATTGCGGAGATGGAGATTAATCCCCGCATGCTTGACCAGAAGGTCGTAACCGCACCCTGCGGCGTGTCCCGAAGCATATTCATCAAGTGAAATGGATTGCGCCCGAGTGTGCCGCCGCCGTAAGCGCACAGCGCTACGTTCATGGGTCCCATGTACACGCCTGCCCGTATCAACCTCTCGATGAGCTCGAGATGGTGAACGTGCGCCGGAACGAAGTATGGCTGGATACCATTCTTCCGCAGCCGCTTTAGGTGTTCGAGGTAGAAGGCCGGGGCAGCGTCGACCACCATGCCCGCCCAGGCAGCACGCACTTTCGGATCCTCCATGTGCGTACCCTTAATATCCTCCTCCTTGAACATGGAAACGATGTCCCACTGCGTGGTGCCGATCGCGACGGTCACGAACTCAGGCTTCGGGTTCAACTCCGTCAGCATGTGCCGGGTGTCATAGTTCAGCCACTTTGCCTTCGTGTCTTCACCCTTTGGCGCGAAGGAGATCGAGCCACCAACCTGGAGGATCATCTTCGGTACAGCCTGTTTGAGCTTGTCGAGGAAGAAGTTGTACTGATCGAAATCCACTGAACCGTGGCCGGTCGCAGGATTTCGCACGTGGACGTGCAGCATGGTGGCCCCCGCGTTGTAGCAGTCCACGGCTGCTTGAACCTGCTCTTCCCAGGTGACCGGGATATCACAGTCGCCGGGCAGCCATGCGGGACCGAACGGGGCCGCCGTAATAATCAACGGTTCCATATATTCTGGAAGAATCGAATCGTCGGTGTAATACATACTCGGGCTTCTCCTTTGGCAAAAGATTTACAAACGGTGAAGTTGAGTTCAACTTCTCTGGATTACGTGTCTGACTTGGGCCTATGAGCTCGACGAGCCGCCAAACTTGTCCTTGCTTCTAGTCCGGTTGCGGTAGCGGGAAGGCGGTCGGATCTGCCTGCCATACCCCGAAAATGTTTTTTGCGGGATCGGCCACGATCGTCACCCACGCGGTCTTAGGTACGGCGGTCTTAGGACGCACAATCGAGCCGCCCAGGCTCTGAACAAGCTTGACCGTCTCTTCGAGCGAGGCGACGTTTACGTAAAGCATCCAGCCATTTAAATCGGGGATTACACGGTACGTCAGTCCACCATGCAATGAGTCGGTCTTGGCCGAACCGGTATGAATCCGCCAGTAATCGACCCCCGGCATCTGTTCAAGCTGCCAACCGAAAACACACCGGTAAAAGTCAGCTAGGCTGTCCGGTTTTTCGCCATAGATTTCGAAGTGCGTAAGTGAATTTGTCATGCGAGAGTTCCAGCGAAGAGCATCCTCCAGAGAAGAATGGGGCAGGATTGCTGTACAGTTGACCCAACGATACGAAGCAGCCAAACTAGCACATATAAGGGTTATCGGTCCCCTGTCAGAATTAACAGGCGGACTAGCAAAATGCTCCCCCGCCCCACTCCTGCTCCCTTCCCACTCCGCCCACGGTGGGGGGACCATGCTCCACGCGCCCGCGCGCTCCCGCTCCCCGCCCACGCCGGAACGCGCGTCCTAGGTTTCGGGTCTCCCCGTTAGCCGCTAGGGAGACTCTGAATAAGGTCTCCCTTTCCGGTACTTCGGGATGAAGGCCCTTGTGGGAGTGGACAGCAAGACCAGAATCATCCACACGGCAGTGGCCACGGCGGCCAAGGTTGCGGACTCGACGGTGCTGCCGGATCTGCTCCATGGGGAAGAAACTCGGGTGTGGGGTGACCAGGCCTATCGCGGACAAACCGAAGTGATCAGGGAGTGCGCGCCCCTGGCGCAGGACCACACTCACCGTCGCTACCCGTATAAGAACGGGATGGACGAAGAAGAGCGAGCGAAGAACCGGACGAAATCGAGCGTGCGGTCGAAGGTGGAGCACCCTTTTCAGGTCAGGAAGCTGAAATTCGGGTTCGTGAAGGTGCGTTACCGAGGACTGAAGAAGAATGCGCATCCGCTGTTTGTCATCTGTGGCTTGGTCAATCTGTTTCTCAGCCGGAGGAAGCTGCTGCTGGCGAGCAGCGCATAGTGGAAAGCCGCCGCTTCGCTCTGCAGGTAACGAAGGTGAAGGCAAGAAACCTGGATAGAATCCGAGCTTTACCCACCTGCTATTTCCCGAGGCACCATCTCGGACATCAGAACCTTACTTGTTCAGAAAGTCCCTAGCATGCGATTGCACAAGAAATGGTGCAGAAACGGCAAAAGAGGGCAGTTTTGGCGCGCGCTGTAGCCGATCCCCTCCGGCGCTTGACGAGAGGAGGGAAAGCGAGGTCTCCAGAGCGCCCCCGAACAAAAGGCGAAAGTAGTGTGGGAGTGTATCTAAGGCTAAAGATGAGTTGTGGTGTGAATCGTGAACTCATGTAATCGGGACATTCCATTGTTAAAACATGCCATGGCACTGAGCGGTGCTGTATGGCATGGTTACCTAGTAGCCCTTGCCCCAGGTGTAGTTGTACTTCACGGCGAAGCCGGTCAAGGCTGGGCCATTTTTGTGCACCAGTGCCTTGTCGAACTCGAAGACGAGCGCGTTCCGGGAATTAATCGCAAAATTTGCCTCGCTGCCCAGGCTGAAATTCTGTTGCGCATTGTTCTGGCTCACGCCGTCGACGAAGGTCGTGCCGCGAAAGGAGTAGCGCGTATCAAGAGAGGCCCAGAGGTTGTTGGTGAAGGAATAGCTAATGTGTCCTTCGATTCCAGGCAGCGTACCCTGCCGCAAAACTTCTACTCCATGATAAGAAGTGTTGTCCGTGAAGAAATAGGCGTTGGCGTAGCTTTCGACCTGCCACTTCTGTTCAGACCCGAATGGATGCGAGACAGCGATTTCCGGTTTAAACGACCAGCGATCTGCACCAAGGTTGAGAAGTTTGTTGGGGTCGTACTGGCCGGTGGGAGCGGTGATGGTAAGGCGCATGCCCACGGTAGTAGTCGGCTCGTAGTCTGCAAATTCCGGCACGCTGAGCGCCGGACCTCCCTTCAGCAACGCGGCAACCTCGTAGCTTGAGTCGCCCGCGCCGGCGGTGGAACCACTGACGTTAGTCCCGCTGACCGAGCCGTTAAGTCCAGCGAAGGGGATACTGGCTTTCACCCAGAACAGACGGTGCACCAAGCCAAAATAGTGCGTATAGCCAATGGCTCCCTGATTCAGGTTGAAGTTTGCGCCCGTGACGATGAGCGAAGTATCGATGGACGTGTTGGAGTGGGCATAGGCATAGTCCAACTCGAGCTGATTGAGGCCCACGGGCGTATTTTCGTAAGTGCGTGGATCTGAAAACTGGGCGTATGCGTGGTCAGGGAAGCAAAGAACGGTCAGAGCCAAGAAGAGCAGCCATTTGCGCATGGCAGCAATTTAGTAACTCGATATTATGCCAGCGTTCGCCGCTGAATCTGACGACCTTAGCGCCGCGCCCTTCAGAACACGACCTTCATGACTCGCATGATGACTTCCTCTGGCGACCACACTAGCAGTAAGAGAGGCACCATGGGAGCTGCGGTCGCAGCGGCCAAACGAGATACGTCCCTTAGTCCGAAAGGAACTATACGCATTTCCTGTACCACAGTGTAGCTGTTGCCAAGATCTGCGAGTGACTGAATATCACCGGTTCCGAGGAGTTCCTCCGAGCTGGCTCCCCTGCCGACAATCCACCTTTCACGGAAATCCGCAACATATCGTTGGGCGAGCAAACCGTACTCGGCTAATCCTTTTCTTCTTGCACGGGCCATCTGTGCGGTGAACATCAGAAGAGGGCCAAAGATTACACCGACGAAGAAAACCACAAAGCTGCCCGCCTGGAGCTTAAATGAAAGCAGTTTTCCGCCATGATAGAGGACGTTGCTGGCAATCAGACCTGCGAGCATCGCACCTTGACCGAAGAGAACAGGACCGAACGTATAGGAGAGGCCTCCGAGGAAGCCGAGACCTCCAGTTCGATCCGGGTGTGTCGGAATCAGATCTAAGGTTATTCTCGAGACCTGCCAGAGGAAGCGATACCAGATGAAAAATCTCACATACCAGCGAAGGAGCATGAACTGTAGGATCGGAATGCTTACGAAAACATACCAGGCACCAGCAGGAGTTAGGTGCCAACGCCCGCCGGGCATGGAATACCAAGTGGCTGCCTCAATTCCGAAACGACTGTGCCAGAACCACAGTCCAAAAGTGTAAACGGCCGCAAACAAACCAAGCTCTAATGGAATGGAATTTCGCAGGCGGAATGCAGACTCTACGGCACGGTAAAAACGGGGAAGGTCCTCCGACAAGATGATGCGCCGTTCGACGAAGCGCCGCGCCACAGGTAGCATGCGTAAATGGACAAGCAACTCGGCCACAATGAAAGCTGGAAGAGCAACTAAGAATCGCGCATGTACTTCAATGTCGCGCAGAAACGCTAGCCGACCAGCGCTCCCGGCAAACGGGCCAACCGTGGCCAGGAGGAAAAGCGGCAGCCATGTTATCCCCACAAAAAAGACCAATCGACGATATAACAGTTCAAGATGATCTCCCTCGAGATGTGCTCGGCGAAGGAGTTGGAAAAGTGGGCCACCTAGTACTATTGAGAAATCAGGAGGGTCGTCCAGAGGATTGATTCTTACAGTGGCCATACAGTGAGGCTCGTGCTCTCCGTAGTTGCGAGACGCACAAGCTTAACAGCGAGCGGCGGAATGCGGATGGTTACTGCTTTGGTGCGGTTGCGGGCTCCGCCTGAACTTCGAGTACTCTCGGTAAGAATCGTGCTATTTTAATTAACAGTTGCTCACCTTGGGCATGCTGAGCTGCAGTCCCTCTTTCCCGGGCTGGCAGAAGCGTATTGAATTCCATTACAAACTCAGCGGCTCGCACGCGCAGATGTTCGGGAACAGCGGAATTTTCAGTTAGCTTTTGGCAGATTGCGGACAGATCCGTCAGAACCATCACTAGCATTTCATTCTTCGACTCCGGTGAGGCCATTGTTGATCTCCATAATCTAACGTGTCGCCGTTCATTTAACACGCGTTTACGATGCTTGGGGAACTGTAAGAATGTACAGGTGGGGTTCGCTGTCGGGTGTCGTACTGTCAGAATTGACAGCTGGAGGCAAGTGAGTTGAGCTGGAAGTTTCCTATCCAGCTTTTTGACTCCCCGCAACCTGGTCACGAGTGATACGAGCCAAAAGTTCGTCCTTGGAAATCTGGAGCGCATCGGCCGAGTCCAAACGCGCAAACAAATCGAGAGTACGCGCTATGGTCCCTGTCCATCCGGTCTGGTGGCTGGCCCCCAGCCCAGCGCCATTGTCCCCGTGGAAATACTCGTAAAACAGAATGTAATCTCTCCAGTGCGGATCTTCCTGAAACTTCTTAGTTCCGCCATAAATCGGGCGCTTTCCGCTGGCATCTCGGAGAAAGATGCTCGAAAGTCTGCGCGCTATCTCTTTTGCCACTTCGAACAAGGTCATGTATTTTCCTGAACCGGTGGGACATTCGACTTTGAAATCATCCCCGTAGAACTGATAAAGGTTCAGCAGTCCTCGGATTAATAAACCATTGACCGGCATCCAGACCGGGCCCCGCCAATTAGAGTTGCCGCCGAACATCCCCGTGTTCGACTCTGCCGGCAGATATTGGACTTTGAATTCATGACCGCTGAGATTGAAAACGAACGGGTGCTCCAAGTGGTATTTAGAGAGAGAGCGTATCCCGTAGGGGCCAAAGAATTCATTTTCGTCAAGCATGTACTTCAAAATGCGCTCGGTTTTCTCCTTGTTGCAAACCGACAAAAGCCGACGCCCGGCGTACCCGATGAACTTATTGTCCGCAGGAGCGACATGCGCCACCAACGTGGGGTGGCGTTTTATGAATATGTCACGCAATTCCATTAGTCGGGGATGGCGCTCAACAACGCCATCATGTTCGAACACCGTCGAAGCGCATAACGGTAGCAATCCCACCATGGAGCGAACTTTCAGCCGCATGGCATCCCCATTCGGGAAGTGAAGCAGATCGTAGAAAAACCCTTCCTGGGTATCCCACATCTCATCCTGGTTCTCCCCAATGCGATCCATGGCGTAGGCGATCCAAAGAAACTGCTCGAAGAGCCGGAATGCGATATCCTCATACATGGGGTCGTAGTCGGTCAGAATGAGCGCCATCTCCAGCATGTTCTGACAGTAGAAGGCCATCCACGCTGTGCCGTCGGCTTGATCCAGGTAGCCGCCCGTCGGGAGCGGAGCGCTCCGGTCGAATACACCAATATTGTCCAGACCGAGGAAACCGCCAGCGAACACATTTCTTCCCTGTGGATCCTTCCGATTGACCCACCAACTGAAATTCAACATCAGGCCTTGAAAGGATCGCTCCAGAAAGCGGAAATCCGCTCGGCCCAGTTCCAATTCAATGTTGTAGAGGAATAATGTCGCCCAAGCATGCACAGGTGGGTTGACGTCGCTGAAATTCCACTCATAGGCTGGAATCTGCCCATTTGGATGTGAGTACAGACTTCGCAACATCAGTAGCAGTTGCTCTTTCGCGAAGTCGAAGTCCACCATAGAAAGCGCAATGGTGTGGAAAGCCAGATCCCATGCCGCATACCAGGGATATTCCCATTTGTCCGGCATCGAGATAATGTCGCTGTTCAGCATGTGGAACCATTCAGTATTCCGGATATTGGGATGAGTAGATCCCATTAGGGGATGAGCGTTATGCTCGTCCAGCCAGCGGTCAAGATCGAAGTAGTAGTACTGTTTGCTCCACAGCATCCCTGCCAGTGCTTGGCGGTGCACACGGCGTTCGTCCTCGCTCAACGAGCCCGGGGTGATTCGGTCATAAAACTCGTCCGCGTCAGCGAGACGCGCTGAGAACGTCTTGTCAAACGTGCCGAATGCGTCGGACGGTGCTTTTGCACTCAGTCGCACCCGTACCACCTTGCTATTTCCAGCGGGCACTTCCAGACGGTAATGCGCGGCACCTTTCGTCCCCACCTGAGCTGGATTCACGGCTTCCCGCTTACCCGAGACTACATATTCATGAAATGCGTCTTTCACGTGCGGCGACGGATTGGGCTGTCCCCATAGGCGGCTGGCGTTGGATTCATTTTCCGTGAATAGCAGTTCCGGATTGCCCTCGCAGTCTAATGTGTAGTCGCCGAGCTGACCGTGTGAAGCGCGGATGGATCGTCCTTCTATTTGCCGCAGAAGGGGCTTGGTCGCTCGCTGTTCCCACGCCCAGGTATTGCGAAACCAGAGTGTAGGAAGCAGATGAAACTCCGCCGTCCCGGGACCGCGGTTATGAACCGTGATCCGGATCAGCATGTCTTCGGGATCGGCCTTCGCATATTCGACGAACACGTCGAAATAGCGGTCATCATCGAATGCTCCCGTATCCAGTAGCTCATACTCGAAGTCTTCGCGAGACCTGCGCCGGTTCGTTTCCACTAGGTCGCGATATGGAAATTCTCTCTGTGGATACTTGTACAGGTATTTCATGTAGGAGTGGGTCGGGGTGCTGTCGAGGTAGAAGTAATATTCCTTCACATCCTCGCCGTGATTGCCCTCGCTGTTGGTGAGACCGAACAAGCGTTCTTTCAAAATTGGGTCCTGGCCATTCCAGAGTGCGACGGCAAAGCAGAGCTGCTGCTTGTGATCGGAGATCCCAGCCAAGCCATCTTCTCCCCAGCGGTAGGCACGAGAACGGGACTGGTCGTGACTAAAATAGGCCCAGGCATTGCCGTCGTGACTGTAGTCTTCGCGAACTGTACCCCACTGCCTTTCGCTCAGATATGGTCCCCATTTCTTCCAAGGGATTCCCTTCTCGCGGGCGTCATTCAAGCGTCGCTGCTCGGTCGTTTCCAGGTATTCAACTGGCGACTTCTCGCCCGGTTTCATTGAGTCTCCTTTCTATTCCTGAACTTGGCTCGTCAGCTGACTTTGGCGGCGAGGCACCTGGAAGATACACCCCCTCGGGGTGTGAGTTCTAGTGTGAGTTCGTTTTGGTATTACGTGCGGCTTGCTGCCTGTCGATGCAGTGGATGTGGGAGCCAAGGTCCGGTGTTTGCAGGGCTATTCTTGATGTGCTTAGGCGTGCCAATAGTCGACGGAATAGAGTCAGTTGCTCACTCACCCGCCGGAATCCCAACTAGCTGCCTCAGCGCCTGCCAATGCCTCGGATGCGGGCGGCGCCGGCCCGAGCGGATCAATCCCGCATAGGCCTCGGACACTTGGAGTGTTTGCGCGATTTCCCGAACCCTGATTGATCGGAGTCGCGGCTGGATTCTCTGAACATAGCATTCCTCATTCAGCCACGCAGGCAAGCTTGATGGTGACCACCACGAGATCGCGACTGCATGATCGCTCAGCCTTTTGGAGATGCGAGCTTTCTCTTGTCGAGTTCGAGGCTTGGCATGCCCGATCAGTGCGACGTTGGCCATGGTCTCCCTGGCGACTTCGACCGCGCATGACCGGCAATAGCGACTCTTGACGCCTTCCGCGCCACAGACCTCGCAAATCTTTACCTGATGTGGCACAGGACTGGCGGGTAACACGAATTTGTTTCCCCTGCCTTCACTTCTGCGCCGCTGCGTTAGCCGCGTTGGAACAAAGTGAGTCGTGTTCGCTGCTCGGCGGGAGTTCCAAAGGGCTTGGGCTACCCACTCGGCAACCGGTGCGACGGCTCGTGCCCACATCGGAGCGGTCTCGGACAGCCTCTCAGTAAGCGAGGCCATCAATCTTGCGTTCCCATTGCGCTGCTCGAAAAACCACTCCCGCTTAAGAGGTTGTGTAGTAATCCAATCCAGTAAGTAGGCGTCCACGACTGGCCGAACAGGTTCCATCAGGTCGCAAGCCAAACTGTCGCGGTTGGGCTGATCGACATGAAACACTCCCATCGCGGCGTCCAAACCCAAGGCGCGCGCGGCAAGGCTAGCCTCCGCCTCCAGCAGCGCTAGCAAGTAGTTCATCATGGCGCAGCCAGGTGTCACTGCGAGTCGCGGTGAGCCGGTGAGAGGTGAAATCCTGGTCCCAAAGGTTCGCGAATGCTCGGGAACTCTGAGCAAGTCTCTTTTCGGGAACGTGAGCGGGAGCGCGCGCCACGCGGACCAATATGTCGAGGCTGCTTGCGCCTCAATGAGGCGGATCGTCGAGATGGTGTCAGCACTAGGCAGATCGGAACCAAAATGATCGATCCTGTCGGCGGTGGTGGTATCCAGGAGTTTGCGGCGGGCAACGTTTGCTTGACCGGCGATCTTCTGCTGCACCAACTCACGGGCGATGCGCAAGGCTGCACCCGATGACTGGGCCAGTGCTTGAGCCCGTCTAAGCCGTACGTCCGATGACCGAGCCGGCCCGGTAGTCGCGAGGACCTTGCCGTCGCGTTCGAGCAATAAAAGGCTCACGCCCTGGTCGCTCAACCAGCGCAAGGCAGCGAGCGAGACATGCCCATCGGCCCCGATCACTACCAACCGGCGAAGCCCATGTCCGACGCGAGGCAGACGGAAGTGCCTGCGGTCAGCGCCAATGCCGTCGTCCAGAAGCAGGTGGCCCCGATCCACGCGGACTTGAATGCCGTAACCGAAAAGAGTCACAACACCGTATCGGGGTACCAGTGAATTGTGTGATTGCGGGAGTTGGAGTACGGTTTTGGCAGCTGCCATTGGAGCTTACTCTCCTTTGGTGGTCAGGGCTTGACGGCTGCTCGAACAGTCGCCAGGCCCGCTTGTTAAAAAAAATTGCCACCCAGGTTAACCGGAAACTTGATCTTCGCTCCGCAGCTTGGGCAAGCGTGACTCACAGAATGCCCCTTATAGCCGCAAGAACACTCAACGTAGAACTCGTAGCGGAGAATGCGATGGGCTTGCTGGGCATCCTTCTCCTTTGTTCTCCACTGTGCGCAGATGTCACGAGAACGGCGCGGAGTAACCGCACTGACCCCTGCCAATGAATCAGCCAAGAAGTTGATCCGCGGTTCCCGCCTCTTCGGGAATCTTGGCTCGCGTATTACCGTGAGCGCCAGTGACGCCAGGCCAGGTACGAAGTTCTGCGCATATGGGTGGGCTCCGTTCTGAAATGCGCTTATCACGGCCTCCACGGTTTCGGCTCCTGAGAGAAGCGGCCAAAGCCGATCCCATACCTGACCGAAAATCCACCGGTAATTATCCGCCCGCCCCGCAATTTCTGAAGGTCGCATACGCGGGCGACGGCCTCTTCCGCGTTTTGCGAGAAATGTGTCAAGTGGTTTCTTGAGCCCGTTTACGAGTCGGTCGCTGCTCGTCATTTATGCGGTAAAAGTCTTAATTGGACGTACATATTATACGGTAGATTGCCAGCAACTCGCCATAATAGTGCGTAACATCCGTAATATCAATAGTTTGATTCTTGCACTCAATTTCAGGCCCATCCAAAAACTGCCCGTAGAATACGGGCATGAAAAGCCACAATTCCCCAAGCAAGGGGCGCCAAGCACAGGCACGCAAGCGCGCGCCTGCGCGACGGAAAGCCAACGACCGAATTGTCAAACCACGCTCCCCAAGGTACTCAAGCCTGACACCGCGCGAAAAAGCCACACGCGAACGCGCCCTCAACCTGCTCTCCGACCTACGACGTGGCGAGGGTTCATACCGGGGACTACTGCGGAAGTATCAACTCGATACGCGCACGGCCCACACGTACTTAGGTCGGAATCTTCTCGGTGGAGCTGTTGGTAAGCGTGTGCGTGCAACCAAGGCGGACAAGCTCGTGCGTGAACTGATGTTCCCGACGTCTTTCGGCGACCTGCCCGTCCGTACCCATAGTTCGCGGGACGCCACGAAGCTGTCCGACTTCTACCACGATCGCGACAACCTCCTGCGCGGCAAACTGAGCGCTGATGCCTTCGAGGCCAAGTGGCGCGGGGTGCGTGTTGCTCGCCAAGAGCTTTTCGCCGATGCGTCCGCCATCCTCGAAATGGCAAACGCTGGCGAACTGAAGCTGGAGAATTTGTACGCCAGCACCGGCGGAGCTCGATGATCGGGCGAACGGCCAAGACTGTTCTTCGCCACTCCCGACATCAGGTCCGTCCGCCAAGGAAGGTCTGTCCCTTCTGCTTTGAAGCCGATCATATCGGTGGGCACAACCATATTCCTCACCTGACAGTAGGCGAATGCCAGCTGCATCACGCTTGGCTCACGGAAGAGCGTTTGGCCGCTGGCGCGGAAATGGAGAAACAATCCCATCTGATCAAATCCGTGGAGATGGCCCTCCGTTCGCTCGCGGTTACCGGGCACACCATCGCATGGGCTGTGGACAAGCTTTCTGAGGGATTGGAATTCTGCGCGGAGAAGCTAAGGGCTTATTGTGAGACCTCACGGTCAGTTCGCGTTAGATCGCCACGGAAAAGAGCACGTAATCCACGTGGCCGACAAGCTTGATCTCTACTTTCGCGCACACACGATCCCGGTCGGCTTTCAAGAGCAACGCCGGAGCGATCGAAACACAAAACAGCCGGACCAGGCGCTCATTTTTCACTGCGCAACCACGGCTGATGAAAAACAGGACTTGCTATTCGGTGCGTACGTCTGCGCCGAACTGAAAGACGCCCAGTGGATCGCAAAGGACATAGGCCTGTTCCACAGGGATGGCCATCCAGAGGAAGCGCGGGTATTCAAGCGCTTTGTGGCGGGCAGCACTTTTGAGCTCGGAACTGTAAAAGAGTTCCGCCGCAAGGTTTTCTTGAAATACCTGAAAGCAGGAGCACGCATCGTTGCCTACGATGCACCGCGCCAGATCAGCCGGATTGCGGTCAAGTGGAACAAATCCCTGAAGCGACGGCGGGCGTTCTCCTTCTATTTCCGCTTGTTCAAGGACAAGAAGACGGGCAAGATCCGCCCCAGCGGCTTCGAACCCGGCCTTTCGATTGAGAGTCTGGACGCTACAAAGGCCATTTATCGCCTGATTAGGTACAAGTTTCACGAACAGGATGCGGAGCGAGAAGAAGAGCAACAGAGCTCAAGTGTCCATGTTCTCGACCTGAAGACGCTGACTGCGGTCCTCACAGGCGACGCGTATACTTTTGCGTCGGCGTGTGAGATTTTCGGGGCTCCGGCGAGCAGGGCACACAAAATTAGGTCGGGCGTAACCAAACCGGCAATTGAGGACCTGCTCAGGAATGTGACTGGCGAATTGGAGCTGCTCAATCGTCTCAACGAGAAATTTGCCACCCACGGCAGCCTTGGTCTAGTCCCAGAACGCTCCTACTCGCCGGCAACACTTGCTAAAGCTTCCTTTTCTGCTATGGGAGTAAAGCCGCCTGAGGAAAAATTTGACGTTCCTGACAGAATCAACGGCATTGCCATGCAAGCGTTAGCCGCGGGGCGTGCCGAATGCACGATCAGGCGGATGCTCTTACCTGTCACCTATGTCGATTTCCATGCGCAGTTCCCTGTGGTCAGCAGTCTGCTCGATTGTCGGGAAATACTGTGCGCTGAGAGTCTAGAGTTTCTCGACATCACCTCCAGGGCACGTGAGATTGTGGAACACGCGACTCTTGATGATTGTTTTCGCCCAGCATTCTGGAAACAACTTCGCTGGTACGCGCTCGTGGAGGCCCTGGAAGATGTTGTACCCATGCGCGCCAAGTTTAGCCAGGGTTCTGACCCAACATTGGGATGGAATTTTCTCACTTCAAAACAACCCTTCTGGATGACCGGCCTGGACGTAATCGCGGCAAAATTGATAACAGGCAAGCCGATGAGGATCTTAAAAGCCATCGAGGTTGTGCCGCACGGAGTGCAACCTGGCTTGCTGCCCGTGAAGCTCTACGGGCAGGTCGAAGTCGATCCTCTTCGTGACGACCTGGCAGTGAAGTTGGTTGAATTACGCGATTCTCTCAAAACTAAAGAACCGCACCTGGCAGCTGGATTGAAGGTGGCAGCCAACAGTGCCGCCTTCGGCATACTTTGCCAGCTGGACGTCAAGGACTTAGAGTCTCCCTCTGCCTTGCACGTTTTTTACGGTGAGGCGACCTATAGTACTCCGCCTGTTGAGGTCTGGGAGCAGCCTGCCGAATTTTATTGCCCCGTGATCGCTTCCCTCGTGACGGGCGGGTCGCACTTGCTGTGCGCCATGTTGGAGCGCGCGGTGCGGGACATGGGAGGTCAGATCGCAGCGATGGACACTGACAGCGCGATGATCGTTTCAACCAAAGATGGCGGGCTGGTTCGGTGCGCAGGGGGCCCACATAGGCTCGAGGACTACCGACTGCCAAGCGGACATGCTGCCATCCGTGCACTGTCCTGGGCTGAAGTGGATCGTATCCGTGAGCAGTTTCAAGCCCTGAATCCGTGGCACGATGCTCTCAGTGTCCCATTTCTTAAGTTGGAAGCGGAAAACTTCGCCTCGGATGGCAACCGCCACCAACTGTATGCGTACTGTGTCTCAGCGAAGTTGTACTGTCTGTTTAACCTGGACGGGAATAGGCTACTGGTCCGTAAACCGTCCGGCCATGGCCTCGGATTCTTTGCGCCCTACAGTGTCGCAGAGTGGCAGCGAAGGACAGGACGGAAATGGAAAGAAGACCTGCCACCCTGGATATTTGAGGCGTGGCATCTTATCCTCTCGCGAGAGCTGGGTCTTCCGCATGAGCCGCCCTCCTGGTTGAAGCAGCCAGCGGTCATGGCCGTACCAATTACGACGCCTCAAGTCTTGAGCCGTCTTGGCCGTTTCAAGGATGTTCTCCGTCCATTCACGGTCGCCACCATTCCATTCCCTAAGAAAGAGCCAGGCATGCTCTGGACTGGGTATTTCATCATGCCACATGCGGAGGAACTGAATGACTTGCACGGACGTCCAATTGTCAATATTGTCAGTCGCGCAACCTTCTACATTTACGATAAGAGCTCATCCACCTTGGGTAAGCCTCCGCACTGGCTATCTCTCAAGACGATGGAGGACGAAATCAACCAGATTTTGTCCAGAGCCGAAAGCAAGTTTTGCACTCCCAACGGCAACCCATGCACGAGCAAGACAATCGGCCTACTTGTGCGCAGGCACATCGTCGCCGGTGAGATTCACTACATCGGCAAAGAGGCATCCCAACGCTGGGCGCGCGGCCTCGATCTCTCGATGATGGCTGAAGCGGGAGCACTGGACCCGAGAGATGAAACTTTCCGCGAATACGAAAGAGTAGTCGATGCGAAATATCTGGAAGGAATTCGAGTACAAGCGAAACAGTTTTCCACCAAGCTTCTCTGTCGCCAGTCGAGAGTTGCCGAGTGTGCGATCCGAGCCTTTAAGAACGGAAAGAATACCATCAAGCCTCACACGATCCGAAAGCTGACGATGGCTATCCATGATCTGCAAAACAAGAGCATGAAGAATTGAAAATGCACACTGTCCGGGGCAGTCGCACGCGTGATGTATTCAAAATGGCCTACCTACCCAGGAATACTGCCAGGCGACGGCAACGTTCTGCCAGTTGCCACCGAAACGGATGTAGGTGCCATCACTGTAGCTGACCTTTATGGACTGGTGTCTGGAAACGCGAAACGCAGCCGTGCCTCCGAGGCGCGAGCTGGTTTGGCGGGTCTCCGGGTTGCGTATGCCATTTAAGGTCGTCACGCCACCCCACCAGAAATTGCCGTCCAGTGATACCCATGTTCCGCGCCCGAAGTCCCGACTCAGATGACCCTCGAACGAGCCGATGGGCTCCTCCGTTTGTGGCGCCGGCTGTGGGAGGTGGAATTCCGCTGAGTTTTCAGTGTAGAACCAAGCCCCGCCATAGCCATCGAGCACCCAGTGACCCCAGCGTCCCGAGTATCCGAGCTCCGGTTTAAAAGCCCATCTGTTAATACCCCAATTGATCACCTGTGTGGGACCGTATTGCCCGGTCGGCGTAATCACTCTGAGGCTCGCACCGAGAATGGTCTTTTGCTTCCACTTCGGGAATTGTTCCGCCGATATCGACGGCCCGCCCCTGAGGTTCACGGAGAAGCGGACGCCAAGATCGAGCAAACCCGAGCGGTAGGCTGACCTTTGTTTTCCCAGAGCCGCCGCCTCAAAGTTCCCTATCCCATATGGCAGCGAGGCGGTGATGTTAGCTGAGCGTCCGAAGAAGCTCAAGGAATGGTAATAGGTAAGAATCGGTACGTTGTACGTGCCGGTCGCGGTCACGGGTATGCTGCCACTGAAGTTCACGCCTCCGTCGTAAAAGGCCCACGTCAAAGTAACCGCGTTGCTGTGTACAGGCGTGATGACATAGGCGCGCGGTGCCAGATCCTGCGCCATCAGGAAATGTAATGATCCGACTCCCATAAGAATGAACGACGCCAAAGTTGAAGAGAAGCGCATTGCAGAGGATCTTCCCGTTTGTCGCGTTCGAAGGAGACCTGATCGGAACAGACGACGCTGGAAACTTCTTGTTCTACACGGCGGCAACCGTCATGGGCCTGATCGCGTCGCCCGGCAAATCTTAGCGGCATGGCGGATGCGATCGCTGACTGTGTTGGCCGTCTGGGCATCTGAAAATAGAAGCCTCGCCTCGTTCGATAACTTTTTCTTCGATTTCAACTTGCTCTTGTGATACGACTCCCTATTTCCCGGGAGTGGAGCGTCGGTCTTCATCACAACTACGTAAGTCTCAGGCGAAACCTCGAATTTAAACTGAATGTCGGATTTCCTATACTGTGAATACGGCTCCACACCTACGTTGGAAACCGTTCCGAGATACACCAAGTAGGTTTCGACCATCTTGTCATCGGATGAAGTGTAGACACTTGTCCACTTCAGCGAACATTCTGACGGATTCGCATTTACATCGGTCAGACTACTGTTCATTGGGTAGGAAGCTCCAAACACATCAGGGATCGTCTCAGTCCATGAAATAGTTCCACGGCTGTTCAAGGCATTTGCGATGAAATTCATCGTGTCCTGCAGCGTCGGTCCCGTGCCTTGACCTGAAACTTGGAGTAAGAGCACAAACAACGGTGCCGTCAGAACACCCAGTCTGCAACTTCCTCGTCTCATGCTGCCCCCGAACCCTCGTCTCCCCAGTCCTAACGCGACCGATCGGCCCGTGTTCCAGCCAGGGCCAAGTCGGATGGTCTCCCCTAGTCTAGAGGCATCAGATTTTCAACTGAAGCTTAGATTTTCCCGAAAGCCCGAGGAACTGGCAGAGTTACCAGTCCAAAAAGTACTGGGAAACAAGACTCCGCTTTCATGATTCCCGGTTTGTCGGCGACTACTCGGAAACTAGCACCCCACTCCTATCCACCCTGGCACTCCCACACTACTTTCGCCTTTTGTTCGAGGGCGCTCTGGAGACCTCGCTTTCCCTCCTCTCCTCCGGCGCTTGACGGGATAGGAGATAAGTGAATCCGAAACTGCCCTCGTTACCGATGAGTAAACACATTGGGGGGCTTGGGATCGCGTGCGGATGGGCGGGCGGAGCGGCTCTATCCCGCGTCCGGGTCTCTCAGTGTTCTTGCGCGTTCGGTGCTGGCGAGGAGATTGAAGCGCGGTTCCGTAGTCGGTGTTAACGCCTGTTTACGACAATCATCCTAATGTCATCGCTATCTGGTGATCTTCCAGACGTTTTGCGAGACTCTTAGAAGACCGAGCCAATACAACGCGATCGACAATGCTTGCGCGATCAACCACGTATTCTTCCCGGCGGCCACAGGTGTGTAGTAATAGGCTGGCCAGATCCTGTCGACTACGAAGTAGCCAACGTAACCGGTGAGGAACACGGCTATCAAGCCTGCCACGCACAGCCATAAGCTGGCTGGTCCAGTCTGTTCAGTGCTCGGAAACGATCGCCCTAGCACCAGGTACATGATCCCGATCACGATCATCCCCAGCGACCCTGCCTGAACTGCGTACACCGACAGCGTCCACGGACACGCGAACCAGAGGGTGACATTCTTCATAAACATTTCTCCGGTATCGTGATTCGCGCCGATGAGGTAATGGCCAATGATCCCAAATCCGATGAAAATCCCAAAAACCAGCAGCCCTAAGCCCCAGCGTATAAATCGGGTTCCGATCTGTACAACCCTATTCGTCTCCGGCATGACTCCCTCTCTTCGCCGACTCGTCGGCTGGTGGTGTGTTTATTTCACCTTCACAACAGCCGGAGGTGTCCACTTGCCATCCGTGATGGCGACGTCCGGCCAATAAGATCGTACATAGAGCGAGAAGTCGTCCTTGGGCGCGGGCAGCCAGTTTGACATCTTGCTGGCTTCGGGTGCAGTTGCAGACACGTAGAGGATAAGCGAGCCATCCGGGCCGAATTGCAAATCCTTGTTCTTTGTGCCCAATGAATATCGTTTTAGTGTGTTGGGCTCGAAAAAGTGAAACTTATTGTAGAGAGTGAGCGACCAAAAGCCCTTCACCGGAGGCAATGCATCTTTCGCGAAGGTCACAGTGTATTGATGGTTGCCGTTCAAACGTCCGCCGGAGGCATCGAGGTCCTGATAGAAGTACTTCGTTTCTTCAGGCTTGTTTACAAAGATGTTCGATTTTGCAACCGCCGTGCGCGTGAAATAGTCGGTCCCGAACTTGGCCCCGTTGCTTTGCGTTGTCCAATTGGCAGGGAGAGGCAGGCCGTAGTTGCGGAACTCGAACAACGGGGTCACGAGTTCCTTGTCGGAGCCAGTCACCCCTTCTTGCAGAGCCTGCTTGAGCTTGGGATCAGCGTTTGCCGCTGCCCACACTGCGCGAATGTTGGCATAGAGGGCCTCTTCGCCGGGAAGAGGAGGCAGTCCGTCCATCACTTTCGGAAGCTGCTCTACAAATTTCTCTGGGTCAACCCACTTGGTTTCTTCGTGTCCCTTCGAACTGGAGGGGAACTTGGGAGAGGCCGACCAATCTTTCGTCTGCATTTTTCCATCGGACTTCGACAGCGGATAAAGATCCACTTGATTAATCAATGGTTGAACTGCCTTCGTATCGTCCGCCGTGGAATCTTTGAAAACACGTGGAATCACGATGCCCAAATTCGTGGAAGACCGGAAGACGTGCTGTATTCCTTGTGGCGTCTGTCCCTTCCAGCTTGGTCCGACGAGCAGATACAAGCCTGGCTTGGTTCCGTACATCTTCCCCATGTCCGCGAAGCTATCGGTGCGTTGGTCGACAACTTGATAAACCCAGAACCTGTCGCCGAAATCGGGAACCTGAATTACCACGGGCTCACGTCCCAGATCCAGAATTGAAAAGCCGTAAACGACATCTTGATTCGGACAGGCGACTACGCGTTCCTCAGGCACAACGTAGTCTGTGAGCATACTGAGCCGATTCGGGGGAGCTGCGGGAACAATGCCCCCGATCAAGCCGGGCTCGGGCAGTTGGTCAAATGCAAGCAGCCGATTATAGACATTCACCATCGGCCAGGCCCAAAACAACGCGGTCCTGCCAACCTGACGCACGTATTCCTCAGTCATGCGAGTTCCGGGAACTGGACCGGGAACGGTGGTGGGAACATTTGAAGCGGCAGGAGCCGTGCTCGATGACTCAGAAGTAGGCTGGTTTGCACTGCACGCGGTGAACAGCACGCACAAAATAGCGCAGAATGCTGCACGGCATAAATTGCACCTGCTCATGTGTTTCTCCTTTATTGCAATTTCTCGATGTCGCCGGGCTTCCACGATTTATCAATTGCCGCTTGCGTCGGGCCATATAAACGCAGGATCACAAAATAGCCTCGGCCCGGAGGGGTCGCCAGCCAGTTCGCTTCCTTTCCGGCAGGCGCTTGAGCGCCGAAATAGATGTCGGTGCTGCCATCGGCATTCTGTACGGGTTTATCGCGCGATCCGAGCGATGGAAATGGCTGGCCGTTGGCGAGGCCGGAAGCGTTCTCAGCTTCATAGAGAGTGAGCGACCAAAAATTGGCGGCTGGAACGTTGGGCGGTAGAGTGACTTTGTAATTGTTGTCGCCGGTAAGTGGATTGCCCTCGCGGTCGGTGAAGGCGATACCATATTTGGCACCCTTTCCCGCGATCTGCGAAATCATCCCCGGGCTGATCGAATAGTAGTCCGTGACAAACCAGATGCGCGCATCAAGATCGATATAGCCGCCGTCTTTCCTTAGGAAACCGAGACTCGCGAATGCTCCCGCGGGATTGTCGGGAGTTCCGTCTGCCATTGGATTGAGCCAATGACGGTCGGTATACATCAAGTACGAACGCCCGCTGACCGTTTGCTGGAACCCGATGACGCGGCTCATCTTGTAGCCGGTCTTCGCAGCTTGATCGAGGAGCGTGCGTGTCTTTGTGTCTGGATTGAAGGGCTGGCCCTTCACGATCCCGAGCGTTGCGAGCATGCCGAGCCAGTCCGGGGAAGCGATCGAAGTGGGCTCGCTATCGAAAAACGCTTTCAGATCATCGAAAGCGGAACCGTCGCTGATCGGAAGCATATTGGCGGCAACCCCGGATGCGTCCGGAAATGTCATTGCCTTAGCGGTGGCTTTCCCGCTCAGCGGATAAATCCGGGCTTGTTCGATAAGCCTGACGGGCGGTTCAAGATTCTTCGGATCCTGATAAAAAGCACGAAGAAAAACAAACACATTGTTCGTTTCCGAACGGTAGACGTAATAGCCCTGCGGCACAACTCCTTTGTACCCTGGCGGCAACAACAGAAATTTGCCACCCTTGCCGCCATCTGGGCCTGGCAGGCCAACATCGCCGAAGAATTTGCCGCCATCGACTGGAATCGGGTGCTGCCAGAAATCCAGCAAGATTCCCTGCAACTGCGGCGGAGCTTCAAACACGAGCGGTCCATCCTTGCCGAGATCGACGTAGCTCATGGCATAGATGACGTCGGAGTTGGGCGTTGTTACCAGCGTCTTCGCATCCAGCCGCTTCTTCCAGATCGGCAGCACGTTGTAACCAGCACCGAAGACCTTCTCTGAGCCCAGCTTCATCCCGAGGGTATTGAGGAGCGGCATCGCCCATAAGTAGGTTTGCGTGGCTCGCTGGAAGAACAATTCATCGCGGAGGGTTTGGGCGGTCTGGTCGGTCGGACGATTCTCCGAGAACGGCAGGTTTGCCAGTTCGTCGTAGCGGGAGGTCTGCGCGAAAGCAGCGCTGATCCCGGTCAAGACTACGATGCCGACACAAGCAAAACGAAGGTTCTTCATTCTTTCATTTCCCCCTCGAGAGAAGTTTTGAGACGGGCCTGGTACTACCCTTTGGGAAACAAAGCGGTCACGATCAATCGGAGCCCACATCCTTGCGGTCCGCCGGTGGGACTTGCCGCCCAGCAACGAAGTCCGCCACCCGCGCTCACCGGCAGTTTGCCGAGCTTGAGGACTTTAGTGGCGGTCAAATGTAACGGCGCACTCCACTGCTCTGCGGTCCAGTCGTAGCTCGATTCGGTGTTCAGTCCGAAGGTCCACGCGCTCTTGGTCGTGTAGGAGAAAAACGGCTGCAGAAACGTTGAACTGACGTCAGCCCTATTATGCGCGCCAGCAATGGACCAGACATGATTGAAGAGGAGTCCATACGTCCAATGCCCCTCCTGCTTCAGAATGACCCCCGTTGGGCCAATGCCAAACTTCTGGGACCCCAGCAAGTGGTCGGTGGCAGTCGGTATCAGGAAAACAGGTCCTACTCCCCAGATGAAGGGCTTGGTCTTGTTCGGAGACAGAAAGAAACTCTGTACTGTATCGCCCAGCCCGGTTTGGCTGCTCGCGTCTATCACGTCACTCTGATGAATGACGGGAAGAATCGTCCGCGAAATGAGATTCCAGTTCGCCGTGA
>DASPST010000114.1:0-10652 GCA_035623795.1 Terriglobales bacterium | reverse complement strand
CCGGCTGAACCGAGAACGCCCAATGTGCACCGAGCGAAACAGAATCGCTCCTCGAGAGTGCGGATGGAAGCATGGCGACAGTGGCTACTCGGCGGAGAAAAAACCTTGTCAAACAAAAACGGAAATAATTTCACTTGACTCCGGCCGGCCTTCTCATGGAAGGCGATATCGCAAGCTTGCGCCATTTCTTCGCCCCCTTCTGCGATTGAGTGAACCCAGTCATCCTGATGAACGTGGGCACGCCAGCACGATTCGCTATACCCAAATGGGCGACCCCGGCCTAGACCTTGTCCGAATGAACATACTCACTCCCTCGCTTCATTGACTTGCCCTCTGCGCGGACGTAAGATTCGCGGCCATGATCGGCCAAACGCTCTCCCACTACCGCATCATCGAGAAGCTGGGCGGTGGCGGGATGGGTGTCGTCTATAAAGCGGAAGACCTGAAGCTCGGTCGCCACGTCGCCCTGAAGTTCCTACCCGACGAACTGGCCCAGGACGCGCCAGCCCTCAGCCGTTTCCAGCGGGAAGCCAAAGCCGCGTCTTCGCTGAACCACCCCAACATCTGCACGATCTACGAAATCGATGAGGCCGGAGGGCGAACCTTCATCGCCATGGAACTGCTGGAGGGGCAGACACTCCGACACCGGATCGCCGGCAAGCCGCAGGAGACTGATACGGTGCTCGGTCTGGGCATCCAGATCGCCGATGCGTTGGATGCGGCACATGCGAAGGGCATCGTCCATCGGGACATCAAGCCCGCAAACATCTTCGTGACGAATCGAGGTCAGGCCAAGATTCTCGATTTCGGGCTGGCTAAGGTGTCGCTAAAGCCGGATCGCGTTGCCCTGAGCGCCGCGACCATCGACTCCGAGGAACATCTGACCAGTCCCGGCAGTGCGCTGGGAACCGTCGCTTATATGTCGCCGGAGCAGATTCGAGGCAAGGATCTCGACGCGCGTACGGACCTGTTCTCATTCGGAGCGGTGCTGTACGAGATGTGCACAGGTACATTGCCGTTTCGAGGCGACACTTCGGCTTTGATCTTCAACGCCATTCTGGAACGAGCTCCTGTACCTGCCGTGCGGCTGAATCCGGACGTGCCGGCCGAACTCGAGCGGATCATCAGCAAAGCTCTGGAGAAGGATCGCGATATTCGCTGCCAATCCGCCGCCGAACTTCGGGCCGATCTGAAACGGCTAAAGCGGGACACGGATTCTGGGAAAGCGCTCACTACCCATGAAGCGTTCGCGGCAACAACTTCTGCGAAGACCGCGCCGTCGGTTAACCAGCTTTGGTGGAGATGGGCCACGCTTCTGGCAGCCGGGGCAATGTTTGCTTTAGGAATCGTGGCCTGGTTGCGATGGCCGGTTCCGCCTGCCCGGGTTCTGGCCTTAACCCAGGTCACCAACGATGGGAGATTGAAGGCGCCGCCCGCGTTTACTGACGGCTCGCGTCTGTACTATTTGACCTACGGCGAAGGCATGGTCCTCTACCAAGTCTCGGTCAATGGCGGGGGTGCCGCGCCCATCTCGGAACCATTCCCAGGTCTCCACGTTGCGTTAACGGGGATATCGCCTACTGGCTCGGACCTTTTGGTGCAGACCTGGGAGGGTTCACTAGCCGAGGGACCTGTGTGGGTGGTCCCAACTTTGGCCGGACCACGTCATCGGCTGGGCGGCCTCGTGTCCAGTTATGCCAGTTGGTCGCCGGACGGGCAAACGACGGCTTTTGCCAAGGGCGGGAACTTGAACCTCGCCCGAAGCGATGGCACCGGAGCCCATACGATCTTGACCGTCGTCGGATTACCTGACTGGATTCGATGGTCACCAGACGGCCACAAACTGCGCTTCACCGTCACGGATGTTAAAACCGGAACCTATTCACTCTGGGAGGCAGGAGTGGACGGAACTAATCTTCATCCATTGCTCCGCGGTTGGAACAATCCTCCCGCCGAATGTTGCGGCAGTTGGACCCCAGACGGAAAGTATTTTGTCTTTAACTCCACACGCCATGGCAGAACCGATGTCTGGGCCATGCGCGAGAAGGAAACACTCCTGGGAAAACCTGCCCGCGAACCTGTGCAGTTGACGGCCGGTCCGATGGATTTTGTCGGGCCAGTCCCAAGCAAAGATGGCAAGCAGTTGTTTGTGGTCGGGTGGCTGCGACGCGCTGAGCTCGCTCGCTATGACGTGAAATCCCAACAGTTTGTGCCGTTTATGTCGGGGATTTCGGCCGACGGTCCGAACTTCTCAAAGGATGGACAGTGGGTAACCTACACAAGTATTCCCGACAGAAGCCTTTGGAGAAGTAAGGTAGATGGAAGCGCAAAGCTCCAGCTCACGTTTCCCCCTTTCACTGCCTATGAGCCCCACTGGTCTCCAGATGGTAAGAGGATTGCTTTCCAGGGGATCCGGCCGGGTCAACCGTGGAAAATGTATCTCATCTCCACTGATGGCGGTGAGCCGGAAGAAGTCACGACCGGTGTGGGTGATATCGCCTGGTCGCCAGACGGCAACTCGCTGATCTTCCACTCCGGCATGGAGGATTTTGTATCCACTTCTCCACGAGCGGTTCAGGTTATGGACTTGAAGACTCGGCAGATTTCAACACTTCCCGGCTCGGAAGGGTTCTATTCTCCGCGCTGGTCACCCGATGGACGCTACATCGCCGCCCTTCAGGTTGGTCCTGAGGTCCTGCAGCTCTATGATGTCCGCACCCGCCAGTGGACAAAGTTGGCGGACATTGCGGTCGATTTCCCGATGTGGTCCAGCGACTCGAAGTACGTTTACTTTGATTCAGCTGAAAGCATTCCGAAGTTGTATCGGATTCGGATTGCCGATCGCAGCCTCGAGCAGGTGGCAAGCCTGCAGGGCATCCGCCTGTCGCCAACCTTTGGCGGTCTCCTGACCGGTCTGGCTCCTCCCGATGATTCTCCTCTGGTGGCGCGCGACATAGGCAACCAGGAGATCTACGCTCTTGATGTGGAGTGGCCATAAGTTGCTTGGTGCTGCTTCTTACCTCGACATCCCCATCCTCAAACAGGCCAAGGCGGAGTCCGCCAGACTGCAGTAGGGACTGCTTACAAGCCGCTGCTAAGCCAGCTCCCACCCGCTTATATAGCCCCCCGGTGCGCCCGCACAAGTGGCACGAAGCCGAATGGACGAGGGGGTGCTCGACCTTTTGTGAGTGAACGTCCCCTTTTGTGGGGACCACAGCGTAGAAACGGTCCGGGAAAAACGCCGAGACGACCTAGGGAGCTAGCTGCCGCTCGGGGTGGTACCTAGGGGCTCTGTCCGAGGACCGTAGGACTGTCACCAGTTTTGTCACCAGTACCAGTGCCTACCGATTGCGATGGGGTGCGACGACCTCTGGCTTAGAGCCGCACTGGAACTGCAATTCCGCGTGATGCGTTGCTACTAAGTGCGACCAGGTAAGTTATTGAAACTGTGTGCAGCATTGCCTTACAAGCAGGAGGCCGCAGGTTCGAGTCCTGCACTGCCCACCAGCTTTCTCCCGTACAATCAAGCGGATAACAACGGTCGGCGCTGTCAAGGTTGCATGTTGAGGCACACGTTTGGCGACAGCGCGCACGCCCTGGCTCCCTTCGCGAGACTAATGACTACTTGGATTGCTTTTTTATCCAACCGCATTGGCTCGGCCCGTGTGCTTCATCATTGTGGTGGAGTAGCCCACCAGACATCTCTTCGGTCACGTTCGATCACGATGTGTTATCCAAACTCCCCTCCCCGTTTGGGGAGGCGGGTAGCCCATTCAGTTGACCCGGTCACTGCATTGCAGGACCATGTTGTAAATCGGGCATCCCCGCATGGGCTTTCCCCTTCTGCCGCAACGGTCCGCGGCGGCAGAACTCTGCATAATCAATCTGATCGCGCAGCATGATCCACAGCCGAATCCCCACTTTGCGCGCCACTGCGATCCTGGCTTTTCCCATTCCTTTCTGTATCAGCTTGCGACGATAGAAGCGCTTCAACTCCCCATCTTTTGTTGCTCAGACTTAGAAAAGCTGGCGCATCTGACGAAGGCTGGTCTTGGCCTTGTCATCGCGGTACATAGGCGGTTAGGCTGCGACGCGTTGGCTATCGGTCATTGTGAGGAAGCGTTGAGCAGCTGATTGAATGGCAAATCCCAGACACTCTTATACTCAGGCCACTCCAAGGGAGCGAACTTGAAGGACGTCTTTTCGGATTTCAGTGGCCTACGATCAACACTATATCCGTCTAGATCAACAGGCGGCGGTGTCGCAGAGTATGGTCTCTGACCACCGAGCCCCGGTGGATACAACCGCTCTACACGAAACGTATAACTGCAATGTAGAAAAGACTGATCACAATCAGCCTGCTTTTCAGGCACCGAGCGAAGTCGAGCAAGACTTCCGTCTGGACGATAGCAGTAGTCGGTGTACGAATTCTCATTCCTCGTGCCATCAGGTGGTGTGATGGCGACCCTAGCCACCCTGTCGTCCATGTACCAAACAAGCGCAAGCGGCTGCGGCTTTCCTGCTTGCCTCCACGCGTCAATACTGGAAAACTCCACCCACCCCGACGATGGCCCAAGCGCTGAGAATTTCTGGGCAAAGAACCGAGGTTGTCGAATATTTGAGAACGTCTCGACCGCATCACAATACTTCACGAGTGTTACTAGCGAATATTTCTGTAGCACTTTGGGCGCGTTGGGATGATCTGATTGGGCAAGGAGAGAAGTACTGCTCCACGTCACGAGGAACAACAGCAGCACAACTTTGTTCATCGGCCCTCCATTGTGTGGGAGCCTACTTTTCAGCCTTTACAGTTTAACGCTGATTCGCCGCTAGTTGACGAAAACAGGCGATGTCGCAAGCTTGCGCCGTCTGTTCGCCCTGTCAGCCGCCACACTTGTGATAAGAAGCTTCGGAGGCAGCCAACTTCCCAGCGCTAATTGACTTGCCCTATTCCCGGACCTAACATTTCAGCCCGATGATCGGCCAGACCATCTCGCACTACCGCATCATCCAGAAGCTGGGCGGCGGCGGGATGGGTGTGGTCTACAAGGCTGAGGACACCGAGCTTGGCCGCTTCGTCGCCCTGAAGTTCCTACCTGAAGACCTAACACGGGACCCGCAAGCGTTGGAACGATTCCGCCGGGAAGCGCGTGCTGCCTCCGCTTTGAACCATCCCAATATCTGCACCATCCACGAGATTGGTAAGCAGGACAATCAGTCTTTCATCGTCATGGAATTTATGGATGGCGTGACGCTGAAGCACAAAATCGGTGGCAAGCCAACCTCTTGAGCCCTGGAATAGGCTTGCCCCTCATGTTCGTAAACTAGCACAGCTTCGCCGCAGTTCTAATGCGTTTTGAGGCGGTGCTCCCTTGGTATCACTTGGTATCGCTCGGGCGCATGTTGGGGAGGCTCGTCAATGGTTGTGAGCGTAATCGGGATTCACGACAGTTGAGGAACCAAGGCTTTGTCTGATTCGTACATTCGGATGAACCCAGTGAGGAGAGTGGTCGATGATAAGGGCGGGAGTCAAGAATGCGAGGTGGCGGACGTTGTTGCTCGTCGTCATTATTCTTCTGGCTACAAGTTCTGCGGCGCGCACGCCCCAGGTTGCGAATGATGGCACGGTCATCGAAGACGTCACCTTGATCTCGCCGGAACGCGCGGTACCGCTGCGTCATGCTACGGTGGTCATTCGCGATGGCAAGATCGCCGTCGTAGGAACACGGGTGGTTGCGGGTCCCCACGCACGCCGCATTGATGGCCGAAATCGCTTCCTAATCCCTGGTCTCATTGATTCCCATGTCCACGTGGGCGCCTCGGCCGCCCTCGACGACGACGCCATTGATGCTCACCCTGATCTTTGGGCGGCGTATCGCGCACAAGTCCCACCCGCCTATCTCGCTTTCGGCTTCACCACAGTCGTTGATCTTGACCTCAAACAATCCGACCAAACGTGGTTCACCTCCACGCCTTTGCATCCCCACCTCTACTCCTGTGGCCGGGGAATCAAGGTCGCAGGCGGATACGGTGTATTCCAAGTGCCGCCCCCAGGCTCACCGAAGTTTCCCAATCTGGTTTACGAACCTCAAGAGGACAAATCCTGGCCGCAGTCGCTGAACGCCAGTGACTACACCCCTGAGCGCGCCGTCGCCCGTGCGGCAGATGCGGGAGCGATTTGCGTCAAGGCTTTCGTGGAAACGGGATTCGGGCTTTTCCATTGGCCCTATTTGCATGAGGAGACGCTGCACGAGATCCGGCGAGCCGCGACGTTGCGCCACCTGACGCTGTTGGTCCACGCCAACGCTCTCGAAAGTTGGCAAGAGGCGCTGGGCGCTCATGCTGACGTGATCGCCCACGGGCTTTGGATCTGGCCTGGAGACATGACCAGCGCGGCCCCGCCGAAACAGGTTGGCGACGTCATCGCCGCGGTCGCGCGCGAGCAAATCCACGTGCAACCGACTATGCAAGCCGTCGCCGGTGAGCGTGCCTTCTACGATACCGGCCTGCTCGACGATCCCCGGCTCACCATGGCCCTGCCGCGTTCTGTCATCGGCTATCTACGCTCGCCGGAAGGGGAGAAGGCGCGCAAGGCCTTGCTCGAGCGCTACCAGAAAATCCTGCCGGGACGGCCCTTTCCCTCTACGCTCGCGGTGTTCATCGAGAGGACCCGGGCAACGTTCAACATCATGCTGCGCGACCAAGTTCCCCTGGTTTTCGGAAGCGACACGCCCGCGGCCGACGGGTTTGGCAATCCTCCGGGGTTGAACGGCCGGCTCGAAATGCAGAACTGGGCCGATTCCGGCGCTCCTCTGTCTCTGTTGCTGCGGGCGGCGACGATCGACAATGCCTCCGCGTTGGGTTTGGCGGCGGAAGTCGGCTCAATTGAGGTCGGCAAAAGGGCTGACATGGTTCTGTTGAAGGAAAATCCGCTGGCCAGTGTTGCCGCCTATGACTCGATCGAGGCAGTCTTTCTCGACGGACAGCCGATCCCGCGGGAAACCCTGCGCGGGCAGCAATAGAAGCCTGACCACACAATCAGGAAGACATAGTGACACCTTGAGCCGTCTGGAATCGAAGAATAGTGCGACTCGATGTCTAGGCGGTTTTTTATCATCCCGAACGTGGCTCGGCTCGTAACTTCTGCTAACAGGCGATGTCACAAGCGTGCGCTATTTGTTCGCCAGTTCTCAGATCCCTGTTTACGGATCAATTCGCGTTATGGCGATCTTTCGCCAACCATGTAGGCCCTGTCACAATTGACAGTTGCAGGCCGTAGACCGTCGCACTAGGGTCCTTTACCTCTGCATATGTTTCTTTAGTCCCCAAGGCAATCCAGACAGTTCACACTTCGATGGAGGAAGCCAGCGATGGCAAGGAGAGAAAAGTGGATTCACCAAAGATTGTTCAACGAATTGGACTGGCGGCTCTGGTGTTCGCTGGCCTAGTTGTGATGAGAGTGATTACTGCCAGCGCGCAAACTGCCAGCACAGGAAACAAGAAACCCAACATCGTGTTCATCATGGGCGACGATATCGGCTGGTCCAACATTGGCGTATACAACCAGGGCATCATGGCGGGGCGGACGCCGAACCTGGATAAGCTGGCGGCTGAGGGAATGCGCTTCACGGATTATTACGCGGAGGCGAGTTGCACGGCGGGACGGGCCAACTTCATTACCGGTGAAATTCCCATCCGCACTGGACTTACCACGGTAGGCCAGGCCGGCTCACCACTCGGTATTCCTGATGAGGCTCCGACCATAGCTACGGTGCTCAAGTCGATGGGCTACGCCACCGGCCAGTTTGGCAAGAACCACCTAGGCGATCTCAACAGGTTTCTTCCGACGGTCCATGGCTTCGACGAGTTCTTCGGCTACCTCTATCACCTCGATGCCATGGAGGACCCATGCCATCCCAATTACCCACCGGCGTTGAAGGAAACGGTGGGGCCCAGGCACATGGTCCACAGTTGGGCAACCAATGCTGATGATCCCACCGAACAACCGCGCTGGGGCAAGATCGGCAAGCAGAAGATCGAGGACGCAGGGGAACTCTGTCCAGAACGCATGAAGACGGTCGACGACGAAATCCTGTCCAATGCACTCGCATTCCTGGACAAGGCCCGGAAGGACAACAAACCGTTCTTCCTGTGGCTCAACCCGACGCGAATGCACGTTGTCACCCACCTATCGGAGAAGTACGAGAAAATGCGCACTCCCGAGAACGGGTGGTCCATTGAGGAAGCCGGAATGGCGCAGCTCGACGACATTGTCGGTTCTGTCATGCAATACCTTAAGGACAACGGTCTCGATAACGACACCATCGTTGCCTTCAGCACCGACAACGGTGCCGAGAACTTCACTTGGCCCGATGGCGGTCAGACTCCGTTCGCAGGCGGCAAAGGAACCGCGTTGGAAGGAGGCTTCCGTGTACCCATGATCATCCGCTGGCCGGGCAAGGTGCCTGCGGGGAAGGTGGAGAACGGCATCGTCTCCGGACTGGACTGGTTTCCGACATTCGTTGCGGCGGCCGGCAACCCTAACATCGTCGAACAACTCAAAGCCGGCAAGCAGATCGGCGACCGTACCTACAAAGTACATCTCGACGGCTACGACCAGACGGACCTAATCACGGGTAAGGGCCCCTCAAAACGTCACGAGATCTACTACTTAACAGAAGGCACTCTCTCGGCTGTGCGCATTGACGATTACAAGTACCGGTTCACGGATCAGCCAAACGGCTGGCTCGGCGCTACAGTCAAGGTCGATTGGCCAATCCTCGTCAATCTCCGCTTGGACCCATACGAACGTACCGGCATGACAGGATCTTTAGCTTACTATAACTGGTTTGCCTACGAGTTCTGGCGTTTCGCGTTCGTTCAGAAGGAAGTCACGAAGGCGGCTCAGACTTTCCTCGACTTCCCGCCAATGCAGAAGGGCGCGAGCTTTAATCTAGAACAGCTAAAGGAAGAACTCGCGAAGAAAGCAGCGTCGCACGCTAGCGAATAGAACGCATGGGTTACGGGGCTGGCAGCGGCGAACGACAGCCGCTCGCCCTTGCCCTCCGTCGCAGCGCAAGTAGCCTGCGAACCTGTCGGCCCGTTAGCGGCACAGCTACGTCCGTCCTCTCATTTGAGCGATTTCGCTCATTGACCCGCACAGAGCTATGTTCCGAGTGGCATTTTGACGGCGACAACAGGTCCCGCCTTCTTGTCCAGTTTCAGAGTAATCCGCACCCAATTAAACCCGGAACGTCCAAATTGGAGGTGATACAGAGTTTTCTTCGGAGTCGTTGAGAAATGGAATCGACCATGGTCATCCGTCTCAGTCGAACGCAGCACGCTTTTCCAATCGTCAGAACGCTCTTCAACAGTGACGCCAGGTAGTGCGGAGCCAGAAGGGTCACTCACTATGCCCGCGACTGATTCCTCCCCCACCCCAATCCAACACTTTCCCTGGTGCGAAACTCTCCCTTTACCGCCCCTCAGCCACCCTCCAAACCCTGCTCTTCCTTATTTACAGCTGCCATCCACCTGTCACGCAGACGACCAAACTTCGAAACGCCCATGCAAAACCCATAGTCCCCCGCGTCCGCCGCGCCAGCGGCTTCCTCCAAATCAGCGTATCGCAAGTGCCCCGGCATCAAGATATTCGGCTCTACGCGCAGGTTCAACGCCGGGGCACTTGTCGATACGGTCCTAAGATTTTTCGACAACTATCGCAGGCTGAACTTGAACGGGCTATAAGCTATAACGCGGGACTATAATCTGCCTCGAACATTCAGGGTCTTTTCATGACGGGCGGAGGATCATCTTTGCGCAAGACACGCAGAACTTTCATCAAGAGGGCAGGAGTGAGCGGTGCACTGGCAGCGGACAGCTTGAACCTCGCGAGTGCATCACCGAAGAAGCGCACCCCAGAAAGTCGCACAACAGACAGCAAGAGGGACATGCAATCCGTAGTCACGGGGCAGAACAAGTCCGGCAAGTCGATTATCGTAAGTCATGCGCCGGTTAAACCGATAACGGTCGCAATGATGCCGGGCTACGAGTTTTATCGTCTTTGGGGGAACGACTCTATGGCCGCCCTCCCGTCCGACGGCACCCCGACGCCGCAACATCACTTCTTTCCGCCGAAGAACGGCTTCCGGTTCGGTATGTTTACCTTGCCGCCGGCCACCAGCACCGGCGCCCAGCCATCGCCCACTCCGGCTCAACTGGAAGAAATGGAGCAGAAATTGCCGGGAGCATTGGAGGTCTTGGAAGCCGATCACCCGGGCATGCACACTACCGATACCGTGGACTTCGATATCGTCGTCTTCGGCGAGGTGGTGTTGGAATTGGACGACGGAGCCGAGGTCGTGCTCAAAGCGGGCGATTCCGTCATTCAGAACGGAACCCGTTACGCGTGGCACAACCGCTCCGGAGAAAAATGTGTAATTGCTTTTTCGCTAGTGGGTGCGGACCGCAAACGGACGACCTAAACGCTGTACGTCTTTTGTCCGTTCCCATCAATCCCTTTATTTATTCGGCGATGTTGGTTTTGGTGTTGGGTTTCATGTTGTTCGCCTTTCGAGGTAGAGCGGGTAGCGATCGAGGTAGCTTTTGCGACGGTTGATCAGCCTGATATTCGCGGGTCGAAGCCGCATAAT